>VEQR01000015.1 GCA_018883125.1 Candidatus Kapaibacterium sp. | reverse complement strand
CGGCTCATCATTGATCTGGCTACTTCAGAATGTGTCCTGTCTGAGCACACCAGAACAGCAGGTCGATCTCGTCCATATCAATGCCGATGGCCACGCAGTAGGCCGTGAAACTCCGCTCAACGTCTTCGTAGCGCTTGATTGTTGACACTGATGGAATCTCTTCATACACGCCGCACGTAACAAGATTCGTCAGCAGATGGCGGTCAATGATGGCAAGCCCTCTGTGGCCAATGTTGCGCAGAAAGTGGCTGGCTTCCTTCATACCAAAACCATCGACGAGTTCTCGTAGAGAATTGCGGCGCTCCTGCTCGCTGATGGTCGAGTCGTCGAGAACTGCCTCTAACACAGACCATTGCTCACGGGCACGGTGGAGGCGACGGTGCTTCGTATGATGGAACCGGATGTATTTGTCGGGAGCTCGAAGCACATCGACGACGTCTTGACCCTTTGCAAGAAAGTCCATCTTCTCCAGTTCAGTCTGCACCATCGAGGCATGCACGGCACTCGACTGCGGAGTCATAAGACAGAAGCAGAGCTCATAGAATCGCTGGTGCTTCGGCACCGATGCAAAGTCCTGGAGACGACGCCGTATCTCGTCAGCACGTTCCGCGTAAAGTGCAGAAAGGTGTTCGGGCAGACTGTGCCGCACTACACCAGCCCCTTCCTCTTTCGGAGGAACCACTCAATGGCAAACGCCGATATCGCAATGGCAACAATCCATGGAAGGTGGTGCAGTGCGAGCTCGCGTTCGGATGTTCGCACAACCGGGCGAAGACGAGGATCCCGGCGCAGCGCATTGACGAGTGCATCGATAGAGTCGATGGTCGCAAATCGTCCGCCTGTGCGCTGTGCAAGCGTCCTCAGCAGTGAGGCATTCATCGTTGTGGTCTGCTCCTCGAGGCCGATATCGCTGACCACAAATGTTCCTTGGTCGCGACCGATCGTTGCCCCCTTGCTCATGGCCACCCCGCTGTAATTGTATCGACCCGGCGGAAGTGATCCGATGCGGGCCGAATATCTTCCGCTTCCCTCAGCTGCCAGTTCGATGGTCCGCGGCTGCTGCCCCCCTTCGATCACCACTCGAACCTGAGCATCATCCACAGGTGTAAACGACTGATCCATAACCGATGCCGAAAAGGCAATCTGTTCGCCAACAACATACGCCTCGTGAGTGCTGCGAATCTGCACGCGGCGCTCGTCATCACGCACGCTTAGCCACTTGATCGAATTGCTCGCAAACGTCTGCAGTACGTCGATACCCGCTGCACCTCGCGACGTTGCAGGCCCCTGTCCAAGGAGCTTCCAGCGATAAATACCGTGTCCAAGGATAGCAAGTGAACGCGTCTGCCCAAGATCTCGCTTGATGATAAGGGGCTCATCAATGGCCATCGTTCCGACCTTGATGCGCGAGAGGACGATTGCCCCCGGCGCCGGCTCGGCAAAGAGTTCCGTTCGATAGATCGGCGGCAGACTGTTCCATACATCCGCGTCGTTCTCAGCACCCGTAAGGCGCATGAGCGGGTCAGCAGTTGCCACAGCCGGAACATCGGTCGTGACGGTCATTTCGATCGGACGATTCGATGAGACGCGGAATGGCAGAACCTCAGATAGGCCTACGAGCTTCGTGTAATCTGTTGCCGGAGATGCCACGAACAGGAGTGATGCGCCTCGACGGCAACGAGCGGCAATGTCATCGACGACGCTCTTTGGAGTGTTTGCCGTGGGGAAGCCCACCATAATGATCGCTGTGGCGTCTGCCAGTGATGCTGCATTCGGAGTGCCTTCGTAGAAAGTCGTTCCCTCACGATGAATGAAGGTCACGAGTTCAAGCGTGGGATCCTGCGTAACCGCCGAACGAATGAATGCAACGTCAGGGCTCGGAGCACCGGCAAAGAGCACCACGCGCTTCTTGTTCTTGCGCACCCGCACCGTTGCCTGCGAGGCATTGTTCTTGAGAGTGAATTCATCGCCAGCCCCCTCAATAGAGGCCGAGATCACATGCAATCCGTCGGACGTCGGAGTCCATCGGTGCGTGATCTGATAACGAGAGACTCCCCTTCGTAGCTCCAGAGGCAATCGGGCAACGGCTGTCCCATTGTCGGCAACAACGACCGTTGCCGTTCGGTCATCGATGTTCGCCTGCTCGATATCCAATGTTACCGCAACCGGCTCGTTCACCACACCAACGCCAGGCGCCGTTACGGCTGCCATACGAACGTCAGTTGGTGGCACACTGTCGCCGATCCCGAGCGTATAGACAGCAAGCCCACTGCGTTCGGCCGAATACAGCGGCTGCTCACCGGTATTGTGATTACCGTCCGAGACGACAACAACAGCACCGTATTCGACCTCTTCCTGAGCATTGGCAATGGCACGTATGGCCGTTCCAACGTCCGTTCGATATCCACCCAAGCGCATCGTGTCAGTAGAACCTACCAACGTGCGCATCGATTCATCGAAAACATAGACATCGGCGTCATCCCCGAGCAAAGAGCGCAGAGTGGCAGAGGCAGACCGCACGTCGTTCGCTCGGTTACGACTCCTGTCACGCATGGCCATTGAGCGCGAACCATCGATAGCGATGGCAATTCTCGGCTGGGTGGTTTCACTACGGAGGAATCTGGCAAGGGGCTCAAACAACACCAGGATCAGAGCAAGTAAACCGATCGAACGAAGCGCGATAAGTACTCCGCGCATCCCCTTGTCCACAGGAGGCACCGTCACTCGATAGAGATATGCTGAGAGGACAACCGAAAGCAGTGCTAGCCCGAGGTAGACATACCACGGACCGCCGGCAAGATCGAGTCGGAGGCTTTCCATGACGGGTACTTTCTATCTCAGAGAAACGGGGATGAACAAGACGATACTCTGCGCAACCAGCAGACTCGTCAGATAGAAGAAAGCCACCTCTTCCAAGGGCAGTATCCCTCGCAGCGTCCATCCAAGAATCTGACGTTCATCAAAAAACCAGATGCCGTGCTTCACAGCCCAGACATCTGCCAGGGAAAGCAGGGTTCCTATGATCATCGTCGAGGCGGCTATGGCACCACCGCATGATGCAAGGATGTCGAAGGCGAACATCCACTGAGCCCCTATCAGGGGAATAAACCATATTCCGAGATGCCATGCATACGTAAGCTCAGGACGTTGTGCACGGGCGCTCCGGGAGAGAAAATGGACAAGCACAGCAACGAGAAGGATGATGCCAGCACCAATGACATTTCCGTTTTCGCTCTGCGCAGGTGCGTAGTGCGAGGACAATCCCCACCTGAGCAACGCAAGAGTAAGGCAGGAAACCTGCAACGTTTGTAGCACAAAGAACGCAATCTCCTCGATCGGCAGGACTCCGATGCGACGAAGAAGCCGATCATCCGGAAACTCCCACACTCCCCTGCGAACGGCCCATGAATCCCACGGATATGTGAAGACGACCACGATAAGACACAGCGCCCCCATACTCAGCAGTCCGGCAGTGTTCAGACCGGTCGATGCCCAACATGCCACGCACGCCGCGAGCAGCGGCAGTGTGATGCGATAATGAAAGCCGCGGTAGGTCATTGTCGTTGACGGTTAGCGCAGAGGCACGACGATACTCACGCGGTGCAGAACCGCTGCGGCTCCGAGCGCGCTGTAGGCATAGTCGAAGGAAAGACTCGGCAGACGAAGGCCCAGTCCTGCGCTGAGTCCGGAGAGCTGCGAAGCAATGTTGACGCCCGAGGTGTTGCGCAGCCGGTTGTCGTAGGAAAGGCGTGCCTGAACGACCTTTCCAAGATACAGCTCGCCCCCAACCGAAAAGTTGCGGAGTCTGTCGAAAAAGTTGCTGACGTCATCAGAGAGATGATTCAATGAGGCATTGACGAGAAGTGGTAGACCACGCAGTCGGTGGCTGACGCCAATTCTCATGTCGAGGGGCAGACGATCGCGCGTTCCGTCGTAGGTGCTGAGCTGCGTGCCGACGTTGAGAATGCTCAGACCGATGTTCGTTCGTTTTGCCGGAATGCGATAGAGCAGACCCGCATCACACGCCACAGCCGTTGACGACATGTCCGGGATGGTAGAGTGAAGGACCTTTGCCGTAACACCATAACTGAGTGTACTATCAAGTTCGTTCGCCACAGAAAACGAAACAGCAAGATCATTTGCACCAAAGGTGCCGTTGCGATCTCCGACGGAGGATGTGCGTTGGAAGGTTCCGTAATTGAGATATCCGATCGTAACGGCCACGTCACCAAGGGATTCTACATTGGTGTTATACGATGCATAACCGGCATTGATATCGAGCACATGCTTGATGAATGTGGCTGTGATCATCGACGAGTCGACTGTTGTGAGAACGGCAGGGTTGATGACAACATTTGCCGGGTCCTGCGTAACGCCCACCGTGGCCCCACCAAGCCCAGCCATGCGAGCGCTGATGGTACTGCGCAAAAAGTTGAAGATGAACCCCTGTTGCCCAAGAGATTTATTGGCCGACAGCGTTGCCATACATATGCACAGTGCCAGCGCAGCCCAACGGTGGTGAGCGTGAATCACGTGTGTTCTCCAACAAGTTCGAGAAAGGTACTCGGAGGACGCGTAGGCCGAAACGTCTCTGAGCGGACAAACGTGTGACGTGTCCAACCTACCACGAGTGTGGAGCTTTGCCGCGTTATCTCGTATCGAATCGTCAGGCGAGCCCCCTGCATCGGCTCGACGATTGTGTGGATCTCAAGCAGATCATCGTAATGCGCCGGCAGAAGATACTCGCAGTGAGACTCGAGCACCGGCAGCATATAGCCCGAGTTCTCGAGTTCACTATACGGAAGCCCCCTGTCACGAAGAAACTCAGTACGGCCGATCTCAAAAAGACGCAAGTAGCCACCGTGATACACCACTCCCATTTTGTCCGTGTCACTGTATCGGACCCGATACATCGTAACGTGTTTCTGCGCGTCTAACGTCATCGCGTCCCACCGCTAGCAGGCGCTTGCATGAGCATATCAAGCAAACGTTCGAGTTCTTCCAGAGAGAAAAAGTCGATATCGATGGACCCCGAGTCGTTGGCCTTCATTCGGACTCGCACCTGTGTGGCGAAGACTTGCCGCAGTGAGTCCTCAATCGTCTGCAAAGACTTGTCGGCTGGCGTTGTCGATGCGGGCCCCGCTGGCTTGCCAGTCTTCGTCTTAATACCACCTGCTCGTGTGACGTCTTTGCGTCCTAGCTCGAGGTCCTTCACCAGTGCTTCCGTCTTGCGCACTGAGAGTTCACGATTGATGATCTCGCGCAGTACGGTCAACTGACGACCTTCAGTCGTCAGGGCCAGAAGTGCCCGTGCATGCCCCATGCTGATGCGTCTGTTCCGCAAAGCAGCCTGTATGTCGGGCGGCAATTTGAGAAGACGAAGAGAGTTCGCAACCGTGCTGCGATCCTTCCCTACCTTAACAGCCACGTCTTCCTGTGTCAGTTGACAGTCATCAATGAGTCGCTGGTATCCTTGAGCAACTTCAAGCGGATCGAGATCCTCACGCTGGACGTTCTCGACGATGGCGATCTCGAGCATCTGGGCATCAGAATTAACTTCGATGACGTGAGCCGGGATCACCGTCAGTCCCGCCATCTGAGAGGCTCGGAAGCGCCGCTCACCACTGATGAGTTCGTACCCGTCAAAATGGCGGCGCACTGTGATTGGCGTGATTACTCCGTGCACCGCAATCGACTGGGCAAGTTCCTCGAGCGCCTGTTGATCAAAGTGATGCCGCGGCTGCACCGGGTTGGTGGAGATCTTGGCGATCTCAATACTGGCTACACCAACAGCTACATCAGAGGCGACAATCGGCTGCTGTGCGTTTGCGTCCGGACGAATCAATTCCTTCGGTATCAGTGCTCCGATACCCTTGCCCAAACCTAATCCCTGTTTCACGAAGTTATCTCCTTAAATCAACCGACCAGAGCGCCGGCTGTTGCCGCGTTCTTCTCGAGGATCTCTGTTGCCAGAGCCAGGTAGTTCTGTGCTCCCATGCTTGACGCATCATACAGAAGTGCCGGCTTTCCGTGGCTAGGTGCCTCCGACAAGCGCACATTACGTGTGATGACAGTACGACAAGCTTTGTCCTCGAAGTGACGGCGTACTTCGTCGACAACCTGATTGCTCAGGCGAAGTCGTGAATCGTACATCGTCAGTAGTACGCCCTCGATTTCGAGATGTGGATTCGAGGTCCGACGAACAATGGAGATCGTGTTCAGGAGCTGGCCCAGACCCTCAAGGGCATAGAACTCACACTGTACCGGAACGAGAACCGAATCAGCTGCGGTGAGGGAGTTCAGCGTCAAAAGGCCCAGCGAAGGCGGGCAATCAATCACGATGTAATCGTATTTGTCCTTGATACTCGCAAGGATTCCCTTGAGTAGGTGCTCGCGATTGGGGACTTCTACCAACTCGATCTCCGCACCTACCAGATTGATGTGCGAAGGAACAAGATCAAGAAACGGCATTGCCGTGGTTACGATGACGTTCTCAACCGGTAGACGGTTGATAAGCACTTCGTAAATTGTTTTATCTAGCTGAGTGGTGTCTACACCATACCCATGGGATGCATTCGCCTGCGGGTCGATATCGACCAGCAATGTGCGTTGTTCAGTGGCCGCCAGCGACGCAGCCAGATTCACGGCCGTAGTCGTCTTTCCGACTCCACCTTTCTGGTTGGCAACGGCAATGATTTTTCCCATAGAATTCAAGACTCCAAGAGTGCGGCGAGGCGCGATTTCGAGATTATCGGGCGGCATATTCCAGCGCCGCCGACGGCAAAGGTACGAAGGCTGTCAGTTACCAGAAACACCTTGTTTCATGGGTGTTTCACGCTATCGACCACCCGAGATCGATAGCCGGATATCCAGCCCTACCTGGGTGGTACTGAACCCAGGATTGGCGGCCCCCTCGCTGAAGTTTCCTTCGTACTTAAAGAAGGCCGATGCCGTTACCCGCTGACTCATCGTATATCGGGCACGGGGCTCGATGATGATCTGCGTTGTACCATCGACAACAGCACCGCCTGGCTTGTAATTCAGCACATCGTATTGACCTCGCCGGTTGCGTCGAACCTGGGTATTAAATGTGAGCTCGAGATCGTTATTCAGATCCATCCCCAGAATCTTCAGCGGAACATTACGACGCAGGTACGAAGCTTGGATCTGCAGCTCGTGCGAAGTCTCTTGAGAAATAACAGCGCGCGCAGAGGCATTAAATCCATGGGTATTGGTAACGCTGTAACGGGCTGTTGCCGTCAGCACGCCGTTAAGCTTTCGCTCATCAAAGGAAAGATTCAGTCCAACCAGGGGTGTAAACCCGGTCTTCACCTGCTGCACCTCGATGAACCGACCGTTATCATTGATACGGGCGTTCTCGGTATAGTTCGACTGATAGGCGTGCTCAAGGAACACCCGCTGTGCAAGCCCCTTGAATACTGAGAGCTTTTCGATCCCATCCCATCGGATAGTCCAATTCAAGGCCGGCATGGCTCTGGCAATCTCTCCACTAAACAACTGCCACGACTCGAATCCCTCCCGGAAGGACTCAGCAAGGGCATTAAGGAGCTGCGAGTTGCGATTGGTTGTATCCTGATTCGCTAGAATAACAGCCTTACGATCGTTGTAGAGCCGCACGACTTGCTCGACGTTGTCATTGGACAGTCCGAATGGAAGATTTGGGAAGCTGATGAATGAGCGCTCGAGAGTCAGGCGCTTAACGACGTTCGTGAACGTTGGCAGGCCGGCCGCATCGGTCTCAACACGCTGATTTCGCGTATATCCGACGTCTGTCTTCATTGTAAGGTCAAGGGTAGCCCCCTGCCAAAGCGGCCTGCTGGTCTGAAGCTGAAGCGTGTTTTTCTGCGAGTAATCATCCTGCATCACGGCATTAACGGGGCGCACGCCCGGTGAGGTTGAGAATCCGAAGTATGGGAAGGAGGAAGATGGTACGAGATTGATCTCGCCATGCGGATTGGAGATCAGGCCCAATTGATATGCCGTACTTGGTCCGAGAGACGGATCATTGCTGCGGAAGAGAAAACTGCGCGTCCAGAAATTATCAAAGCCCGACGTGCCACGAACCCCCTTGTTGATGGCATTGGTACCCTGATTGAAGGTGGTGGTGATATTCTCGAACCCGAAGATGATCTCTTGGATGATCCGGCCAAAACCAGCACTATCCTTTGGAACGGGACCAAAGATCTCCGCCCCGAGCTGACGCCAGCGAAGGACCGGACTAAGGCGGAAGCTGGCATTGTATCGTGCTTCTCGAACAACATCACGCAGAGTGGTATCGGCCTGAAGCGGATCCATCAGCGAGAAGTTCGACGTATACGAACCAGTCGTCTCAAAGAATCTATTCAATCCGGCGATATCCGGCAGACGCGGACGCAGTGACAGCGTAACGTTCTGGGTGTAGTTGCTGACGTTTCCAAAGTCTATCAGACCACCGTCTCCACCGATGATTCGCGAGCGGAGCTCGCCGGCCGTTCGCTGACGGCCATTTTCGTCGAGTTCGAATGGGACCAAGGTTGAGATCGAATTCACCTTGTAGTCGAGACTCGGGCTCAGAAATCCGTTTTCGACCAGACGCCAATTGAAACCGAGTGATTTATCGGCAATGAACTCTCGGGCAATGGGGCTTGCCTGTGTAAGGAACCTCGACTGCTCGGTCGTGCGAGCGCGCGTCATGTTCACGCTGGCATTAAGCGTTTGCGGGAGGAAGTTGATCTTGGCGTCCTTGTACGCCTTGAGTCCCCAGACGTCCGTGAGGAACTTCATTGGCGAGACCGAAAACTTCGGAGCAATATTCACGGCATAGTCGACCTTGAATCGCCATCTCCAATCGAATCGTTGTTGCACCACTTGGGACCGCTCAAACTCCTGACTGTAGGAGAAATTAAATGTCAGCTTATTGAACGTATCGTCGATGTACCATGCCTTAACGGGAATACCCAGACGCAGACCGTTCAACGCCCATTGGTCCTGAACACGAACGCGTTGCGACCGGCGGCGGACATTTTCGGCAACCTCGTCAGCAACATCCTGAGAAGCCCCTTTCCGAAGGGTGTCATTGGCGGCGGCTATAGCAGCGGTTTCCAAAACGACATCATTCTGCGCCTGAAATTGCGGCGTCTCCGTTATCTCAGCATGGGTATACGTGATCGGGATCTTCGTTTCCCTGAGCTCCTTCGGCAAGAGCTTCTCAACACCCATCTGCATGGTAGTTGTCCACGTGGTTGTATGCAGTCGATTCCCGAATCGCTCTTCAAGACGGTGGAAATTGGGCGTTGAAACGTTGACGGCCGTGGTGATGTCACCGACGTCGGCAAGCTTGAGTGTTGCGTTACTAATAGCGGCCCAGTCGTTGTCAGCGTTAGGATCTACTGCTCGCAACTCATTCACCCACATCGTGGTTGATAGTTCGTTAGGGTAGCGTTCCGCAGGATTGGCAACACCGAATCCAAAAAACGAAACTCGGGTCATGATCGGACTACCCTTGATGGCATAAATGCCCTGCGGATCTCCCGGCACAGGAAACTCCTGACGCTGATCGATGCGCGACTTATCGCGGATTTCCTTGATGGCCGTTAGGTCCTGAATGATTACGCGCAAATCCTGCCAGCCCCGAATCATCGGACGTCTGTACTCGTAGTAGTTGGCACTGTCGATCCCGAATCGGATGAAACAGTACGCCGTTGGAGTCGACCCCGGCGTTACCGCTGCCGGCATGGTATTGTCACCGTGGATAAAGAATGCGAGCTGCTTGTAAAAGAAGAGATCCCATGGACGGAATATTCGGGCCGTGAAGCGTTCTTCACCGGCGCGCAGATTTCGCGTCCGCACCACCATCGACTGCTCGTTCATGTACAGCTGCTGATAAGGATCCGGGTTCTGCAGCTGCTGCGGGGGCCGCACACCGGGAGGCATGGTGTAAAAGTCCGGTGCGTCCTGATTTTCTTCGCGATTTACGTAGGCCACCTGAATTACCGTATCCGTTTGAGCCACGCCAGACTGGAATTGGTGGTTTCGAAGCCAATACGAACCAACCACTCCCCAATCGGCGATGGAGAGCTTTACGGTACCGCCCTGCACATGAATGCGGGCGTACTGGATATTCGTAAACAGAGGGTTACCAACGATCGTGTCTGGTTGACGAACCGGAATGCGGAACTGATACCATCCGCTGGCAGGGTTACCACCGACGATCTGTGAGTTCAGAGACGGATTGGGAATCAGCTTTACCTCGTAGCGGAAGTAACTGTTATCAAGGGAAATGGTCTGACCATTGTTCCTATTCAATATCTCCGTGTCCGGGAACTGGCCATACTCGGACTGTGTGGCATTTCCTTCATAGTTGTTGTAGCGACGGAACTGCGCCTCAGACTGATTGTCACGATTTGCTGCGAAATCAAACACATAATTATCACGCGCCGGATCTGCTTCTCGGTTATGGGGCGCCGGGTAGGCAAGCTTCTCCTGTTCGTCGGTGAGTCCATCAATGCCGGTATCTTCCCCGACGTCAATCAGATTGTTCGCCGGTGGACGATCCTCGGTATTGAGCCTTTGATTCGGAACGATGTCTTCGCTGATCTGACCAAGGTCGATAAACATGCGCGAGCCCGGCTCGTAACCATCGATGCGCATCATGATCTCGATGTAGTCGATGTTTTCGTTATCGAAGTTGGTGTTGAACGGCGATAGCAGACGCGTCATGCCGGCCCAGACCTTTTGACGGTTATCGCGCTGAAAGGCCGCTGCCTGATCGCGAAGTGCGAGACTGTCAGCCCCGTTCCAGTCAACGGACTGTTCATCGACAAAATCCTGATTCGGATTATGAATCCCGCGCTCGTTCGGATTGAACACGATGCGCAGTGGATTGATGTTGTTGCGTCCCTGCACACGAGCACGATTTGGATACACATCACCCTGCGGAACATCCGGTACGAATTTCTGATACCAGAACATCTTGCCGCGGTACTTCTGGGCGGTGGTGTCAGCATCCCAGAGCGTAGTATCCTTTGCCGCCGACGAATGCAACCATGTAGTTGGAGTGAGGCCGAATCCGAGATAGCGCCGTGCTGATTCAAAGTCATCGACATACGCAACGGCCTTGCCATCGTCACTGGCAACGGTGGAGAATCGCTTATTCGGTGTTGGCGAGACCATGGCCCATTCCCCGTTGAACGCGAAGGTTGACTTTTCCTTCGTGTCGATACCGGGCAGCAGGTTCAGGGCCGAGGTAAGCCATGGAAGTTCAGCATTGAACTTGGCATCAAAGCCCATCATGAAGTTCGCATTCGGCTCCTGACCCGGCAGAACGCGGTCGATGATGGCCGCCTGATCATAGTTCATGATCGTCATCCCCACCGATCCGTTCATGCGTCTCTTAGTGAACAGACGCATATCTGCCCGCAGACCAAGCAAAGTTCGCGTGGTCAGATTAAAGATGTCGTTCTTCTCGAACTCAACGTTGAGGTTTGCATTCGGCAGTTGTGCCCGCGGATTCAAGAGTGACAACGTGCCGGTGTTGTAATCCACCATGTAGTCGACGCCTTCACGCAGCGCCATTCCATCGAGAGTTACGCGAACACTACCAGGAGCAAGCTGATATGCCAGAGGGATGCGGCTTCCCATCGATGTTCCGGTACCCTCGCCAACGATGAGGAATCGATCCTTAGCGGTTACCAAACGAGCGGCGATCTCAGTGGTATCATATACTTCGTTAAACACGTACTGCTCGGCGAGCTGCGCATTGCCTTTGGCGGCGAAATAATCTCGCAATCCCTCTCGGAACGGTTCAAGGCTTGGGAAGGTGATCTCACCACGTTGAGCATTAAAAATCGGCGGACGAGGATCGAACACACCGTCCGGAGGCGCAACTCCCGTCCCGTTATTCACCTGGTCAACACGGAAGATCGTGACGATCTTATCCGGAGCCCCTTCAAGAACATCAGCCGAGTCATTTGTCGAGCGATAGTACCACATGCCGAGCTTGGCATCAACGGCATTCATGTTCGGCATCCCAACCTGATAGCGGTTCCGCATCATCCGCTTCCAGATCTTGCGAAAGCCTGGCTGCATCTGTGGACGAGCAATGAGCTTGAGAATGATCGTATCCTTTTCCTCGGCGTTGCGCGCAAGCGTTCCCACGTACTCATCGTCCTGCTCAGATGTCGTTGGACCCTCGATCCGATAGGAAACCGCGTAGTATCGGTCGTTTCGAAGATTGAGTACCGTTACCGTGCCGAGATTCATATCCACCTCGAACCGACGGGGCTCCAGCCTAACGAAGCGACCTCGTTCAACGGATCCCGCTTTGATCTCGGCCTGCTTCAAGCCTGCCGGGTACCGCTCATTTGCAGCATATCGGATCGAGGCCAGCTCGTCGTAAGCGATGGCCTCATTTGCCTGCACTTCCTTGAGGTCGGTTGTCGATTCCCAGACATCAATTTCTTTGATGACCAATGCCGAACCGGCTTTTGAAAGCGCTGGCGTAGCACTCCTGAAGTACTCTTTCCACACCGCGAAATACGCGGTATCGACGAAAAAGTGATTCTTTGCATAATCGTAGGCGCGGATGCTGAACTGCTGGCGAGACGATCCGCCGCGGGCATTAATGAACTGCCGCTCGCCGCGCCGTTGTGAGGCAATCGACTTCAGGAACAGCGGACCAAACTGGAAATCGGCTCGCACGCCAAAGAGCGTCTGTCCGCCCCCTATCAAGGCACTCTGTGATTCAAGATTGACGTTGCCGAACTCTACTCGCTTGACGATATCGTCGTCATTGCCTTCAAAACCAATCTTGAATCGGTTATTGAACTCAAACTGGTTCAGCGTGTTCCAGTCAACATTCATCCTCAGCTTGTCACCAATACGACCGCTAACATTTACCTGGATATTCTGATTGAAGATCGGTGCCGATTGATTTTGTCCTGCAATGGAGGCAGTACCAAGCGACTGTGAGTCCCATCGCCAACCGGCCTGAACGTTCACCTCACCGTTTACATTGATGGAGATCTCCGGCTTGCCGAAGATCCCGAACAGCGGATTTTGCGGCAACGGTATGGTGATGTTCGTTGCCTGGTCAATAAGCTTGGTGAGTTCGGCCGCTGAAAGGGGCTTCTTCATCTCATACTTCAGGAGCGAAGAGTCGCGTGCCTTCCTGATCATGCTCTCGCGTCGTTGAGCCAGATACGCTTCCAGTGAGAGTGGGATCATCGTACCGACGTCTGCCCCATCGGTGATCTCCCAGAGCGTAACGATTCCCACCGTAGAATCAATGCTGCTGCGCTGTGAATAGCCGGAAGGTGGACGGATGAATCGATACGATCGCTGCGCGGGAGTCAACTCGAAACGATTGATGTAAACATCGGGAAAGTAGCCAGGTGTGTCGGTGTTTGTCGGATCCCCGATCCCTTCCGGACCTCGTATCGATGTGTCACGGCGCACGGTATCAACCACGGCCGAGGGAACAAGTGAGCCCAACAAGGCCGTTGTAAGCCCGATTGCATGGATGTGCAGGGGCTCGCTCTGCGCCAGCCATGGCAGCGCAGAAACCTCCGCAAGGACGCACTCCGGTGCTGCCATAACGCCTAATGCGCACAGCACAGTCGTCCACGTTCGTCGTGTCAGAGCGAACACGGTGGGCTACTCACCTATGGTTGTTCAACAAAACTGACGACCAACCCCCCTGGAGGTCGGCAACAAGGCGTCACAATTGGCGAGAATATCCCGACTCCGTGATTCTCCGTGATGGACAAAGATAACCGTCGAGTTACTTTTGCACGGCTACGGCGGAGAAGATTTCTCCGCTCGACCACCTGCAGATCAGCATGGTGGCACGATTCACGCAGCATCCTATTGCATTGCCCTATGCACGCATTACAGCGCACCGCAGTATCAACCTTTTGCTCCATCCTTGCCATCGTGCTTGTGATGGTCCTTTCACCGTACCCGATAAATGCCGCAGAACAGTCAAAGGCAGCCCCTTTCCTGTCGAGCGACAGTCGAAAAGTCTACGATCTTGCCGGCTCATGGCAACGCATCGAAGATGGTGTTGCCGTTGATGCTGCAACAGTCCCGGGCGACCTCGTTGGGAACGATCCGGTGCGGCTTCGCAAGACGCTCCGCATCGATTCTCTGACGCTTGCCAGCAACAGCTGGCATCTACAGCTCTTCGGGGTCGTCGATGGAGTTGAACTCCTGGTAAACGGACGATTTGTGATGCGATATCCAGGCGGCATGGTACCGTTTGGGATCAGGATCCGCGATGGCGTGCTGAAACCGGGGCATAACACGATTGAGCTTCTGATTACGCCAACATCATCGATGGCGGCAAACGTCCAGCGTATGGGACGCAGCGCACCAAAGCTGTCATTTGGTGTGATTCGAGAGATTTTTCTTGTGGGCACTCCGCACCTCTGGACGGAAAACGTCCGGCTTCGTACGTCGATTCAAGGCAGTGTGGGAACGGTAACGGTTTCAGCCAGAGTGATGAGTGGTCTCATCGAACGCATCAGGCCTGTTCCGTCGGCATCTGACCGACTGGCCAATGCAACAATTCCATTTGCAATTGAAATGCGGGTAGTCGAACGCGCAAGCGGCCTGATCGTCAGCACATCGAGTGCAACATCGTCGGTCGGCCGGTCCCGGGAAACCGTCCCCTCCATGACGCTCTCGGTAGGAAATGTCCGCCTATGGTCGCCCTCGACACCCAACTTATACGACTTACAGATCAAGCTCTCGGTTGACGGACGAGTTGTTGACTCCTATTCCGTTCCATTCGGTTTTCGATCGATACGCATTGCAACGATCGATGGCGCACGAAAAGTTGTCATGAACGACACTGCACTGCGCATCAATGCAGTGGACTATGTCGAAGATGCGCCAGTGGTTGGCCCTTCGCTTTCCCTAAAGCAAATGCAGTATGACGTGTCACTCATGAAGACCCTCGGCATCAACGCCATTCGAGTGATTCGCGGCAGTCCTCATCCAGAACTTCTTGCTCTCTGCGATTCGTATGGCATTCTGGTGTATGCAGAGCTGCCCTGCGCCGATGTTCCGGCAAGCATGCTGGATGAACAGGAGTTGTCGACGCGTTTCCGCAATGTTGCCGAGCGCTCGGTTACCTACCTCGACTCTCACCCGTCAGTGATTGCTATCGGACTTAGCGACGGACTCGACGAGAAATCATCGACCGTCTCGCGATATCATCTTCAGATGGGCCAATTCCTGCGCCGCAGCTCAAGCAAACTCGTGTATAAGGTCGTTTCGTCACGCCAACTTGATGAGACAAGCGAAGGGGGCTTTGACATCATCATCGCCCGATTCTTTGCAACGGCAGACAGTTCTCAGATTTTCCGACTGCAACCGCGGAGTCAGTCAGCATTTACTTCCGCAGCTGTGATCGCAGAGTTTGGCGGCCTGGTCTCTCCGTCAAACACGAACGGCTTCAGTGATCCGCTTTCCAATGAAGCCCAGGCACTACTTATCAACAAGTTCTATTCGTGGTCGAGTGCTGCGCAGCTGGCCGGCGTTCTCGTTTGGACCTTCAACGACTTCCGCCTTGAACGGCCGACGATGCTGGCAGACCACTACGACCCCTACATCTGCACGTCCGGACTGGTTGACACGTATCGTCAGCGGCGCGTGGCGTTCGAGATGTACAAGGCCCTTATCAACGATGAGAAGCTTCCGCTGTTACAAGCCCGCGAGAGCGGATTCTCCACGCCGATCATCTTCATTGCCACCGGCATCCTCCTCGGCATTGCCCTGGCCCTTTTGGCCAACCGTTCGCGTCGGTTCCGCGAATACGTCGTGCGGGCCCTATTGCGCCCGTACAACTTCTATGCGGACATTCGAGACCAACGCATCCTCTCAACGGCGCACACGGGCGTTCTTGCGCTGGTCATCTCTGGCAGTGCTGGTCTGGTAATTGCCTCGTTCCTCTATTTCGTGAGAGTAGACCCGTGGATCGAACAGATCCTTCATGTGCTTGTTTCGAGTGACGCCATCTACGAAGCCGTGCGTTTCATTGCGTGGAATCCGGAGCTTTCAACACTCGTCTGGTCACTGTTGATTCTGGCCAAACTCGCGCTGATCTGTCTTCTTCTGCGCTCTGGGGCAGCATTTGTCAGGGGGCGTATCACACTTGGAGACACATTCACCATTGTGGTCTGGTCAAGCCTTCCGGTTTTGGTGCTGCTGCCTATTGGCATCGCGCTGCACCAAGCCCTCACGGCAAACGAGCTGTCTGTCTTTGTGCCGATCACGATCCTGGCGGTTGCGGTGTGGGTTATCCTACGAATCCTTCGGGCAACGAGCGTGGTCTTCGACGCACGCCCGGCAGTTGTGTATTCCATCGGTATCGGATTCATCGTGGTCCTTTTGGCATTGGCGGTTGTATCGCTTGACGTGACGCATCACGGGTTTTCATTTCTATCGTTCTTTGTGAATGCTGCCACGTGATCCAATGATCGCCACGACTCGATTCTTGTCGGCCCCCCAGCACGACTTAAGCGAACGCGAACGCACGATCCTTCAGGCGGTTGTTCACCTGTATATCCTCACGGGGACACCTGTCGGTTCACGGGTGCTTTCGTCGTTTCTTGCACGCTCCATGCCGCTGAGTCCGGCAACGATTCGCAATACGATGTCCGACCTTGAACTTCGTGGATATATCACCCATCCTCACACGTCGGCCGGTAGAATGCCGACCGACCTTGGCTACCGGTTCTATGTTGATTCACTGACGGACGCCACCACCGAGCGACTTCAGGCAGAACTATGCACACCCGAAGATGCCGTCCTGGAGCTACTCACCGTCCCGAAGGAGAGCATCGTGCGCGATGCATCGCGGATACTCGGGTCGCTCAGCCGTCACCTTGCCCTTGTCCAGATACCTCGATTCCGCGAGGCACGCGTGCGCACGGTTGAGATCGTTGCCCTCAGCAGCGAACGATTCGTGGTGATCATCGATCTTGATAGTGAACTAGTCCGCACGGTAAGTCTCGAAACGCGCTCAGCCGTTGATCATCAATCTGTTTTGGAGATCGCCCGCGTGCTCAACGAGTGGATGCGGAATCGCCCCCTTCAAGAAATCGTCTCCCTACCACTTGATGATGCTACCGGTATGCGTGTGGAGCCGGCACTGCTGCGACTTTTCGTGGAACAGATCGGCAACATCGCAACCACCCCTCAGGGGGCTACGGTGCACGTTTCCGGTGCAACGAACCTGATCTCACAACCAGAGTATGAATCCCCAGAGCGCCTAAGAAGTATCATCGAGCTTATCGAAAACGAAGATGTCGTGGTTCACCTGCTTGGCTCCTCGGCCGCAGGCGACGGCGTTACCGTGCGCATCGGCAACGAGATCCCCAATGTTGAACTGCATGATTATTCGCTCATCACGTCCACCTACCGTGCCGGCACAGCACGTGGTACGCTGGGGGTAATCGGTCCACGCCGCATGGACTATGGTCGGATGATAGGCATCGTACAGCTGATGTCGGGGGTACTCAGCAGAACCTTCGGACAAAGCACACCATAGCGACGACGAATTCGTCATGCGCACCTGACCGTTCTAACCACGTCTCACATCGGATAGTTGTACCCACATATGACATCACACGACATCGACGACACCAACCCGCAGGCGCCACACGAGATCGAATCCGATCTTGAGCGTGCGCAGCGAGAATCAGAAGAGTGGAAAGACCTTGCAGCACGCCGCCTTGCTGATCTCGAGAACATGCGTCGACGCACGACACTGGAAAAGCAAGAGCTTCACCTTCGTGCATCAGAGCACATCATCACAAAGATGCTGCCAGTGCTTGATGACCTTCATGCTGCAGTAGAAGCGGCCGCAACAACTAGCGATTCCCAAGCGCTTCGTACAGGAATCGAGATGATCTATGCCAAGGCCTGTCAGATTTTTGATGAGGCCGGTGTAAAGGTTGTTGAGGCAGAACCCGGGCAGCCCTTCAATGTTGAGTTCCATGAGTCGCTGATGCATGCCCCTTCCGAGGAGCATCCAGAGGGACATATCGTTGCACCGGTCATGCGAGGGTATCAGCTTCACGACCGCGTGCTGCGTCACGCAAAGGTCATCACCTCGGCAGGACTTCCTGCCCATACGGAGTCAGGTTCCTGATGGCACAGCGCGACTACTATGAGGTTCTCGGCGTTTCCAAGTCTGCCACGGCCGACGAGATCAAATCCGCCTATCGGAAACTTGCCATGAAGTATCATCCGGATCGGAATCCGGACGATGCCAATGCCGAGACCCTGTTCAAGGAAGCAGCTCAGGCCTATGATGTGCTGAGTGACCCGAACAAGCGCGCCCGGTACGATCAGTATGGCGAGGCAGGACTCGGTGGCCAGTCCTATGGGAACTACACCAATGTCAACGATATCTTCAGCGCTTTCGGAGACATCTTCGGTCAGTCCATGTTTGGCGACATGTTCGGTGGCGGTCAGCGTTCGCGTGGCCCCCGCTCACGTAAAGAGCCGGGTGCTGACCTGCGGGTGCGTCTGGGGTTGACGCTGGAAGAGATCGCCACGGGCGTGGACAAGACGATCAAGATCCGGCACTACCGCACTTGTTCGACCTGTTCCGGCAGCGGAGCCGGCTCCGATAGCGGATATGCAACGTGCACGGCCTGCTCGGGCACGGGTGAAGTGCGGCAGGTTTCCCGCAGCGTCTTCGGGCAGTTCATCAACATTGCTCCATGCGCCCAGTGCAGCGGCAGCGGTGAGATCCTGCGCGACAGATGCAAGAGCTGCGAAGGTGAAGGCCGCATTGAAGGTGAATCATCGGTGAAGGTCACGATTCCTGCGGGTGTTCGCACGGGGAATTATCTGTCCGTCACTGGCAAGGGGCACGCAGGACGTCGTGGCGGCGAAGCCGGCGATGCCATCGTGGTGATGGAAGAAATCGAGCATGAGCTCTTTGAGCGTCACGAAGATGACGTGATAATGCACATGACCATAGACGTGCCGACGGCCTCACTCGGAGGGACGGTAACTGTTCCAACGCTTGAAGGAGAAGCAGAGCTTGATGTTGAACCCGGAACTCAGCCGGGCTCGACGCTTCGCCTGAAAAGTAAGGGCATCCCGCACCTGAACAGCCGAGGACGCGGTGACCAGCTGATTGAAATCAACGTTCACATTCCGACAAAGCTGACCTCAGATGAACGGAAGGTGATGGAGTCGCTTCGTAACGCAAAGAACTTCACGCCCCCTGATCAGCGAACATCGTCGGGCTTCTTCTCAAAAGTCAAGGAGGCGTTCTCGTAGATCGTCCGCCTCCGGAAAGGTACCGGATGCGACATCTCTTGAACACTCTACAGTCACACCTGCATGTGACTCGAAGCGAAGCTTCGTTCGTTGGCCTCTTTACGGCTCTGATCGTTCTTGGATCGATTGGTCAGTACATAGCCCCTTTGATCGGTAGCACGGAGCTGCATGATCATGAAGCTATCGCATCTCTGATTGATACTCTCGCCCGTCGGGAACAAGAGCAGCACGAGATGGTTCGTGGCCGCATGGATTCCACCCCCACGGTAATGAGTGAACCGAGCTCGAATCGAGCATCAACGCCCGGTGGATCGTCCTCCGGCAAGCCCCTTCCCCGAACTCCGATTAACGTCAACAAGGCCTCCTCACGGGAGCTGGAGCTCATTCCTGGCATCGGTCCCGCCATGGCGCAACGGATCATAGATCGGCGCCGCGTTCGGGCGTTCACCTCCGCCGAGGACCTGTTGGACGTGAAGGGAATCGGCGAGAAGACGCTCGAGAAGATTCGCCCGTATATCAGTGTGCCGTAAATTCACGGCACTCATGCCCCGAACTCTCTATCTTCATCCCAAGCGGACTCTTCTGGCAACGTGGTCACTTGATGGCGAACGTCCATGCCTAACCGACTACTGCGAGCTTGAGCCGTCTGCGTCACTGCAGGAGCTGGAGCCCATTGATGCAGTTGTTGTTGCCGCGGACTCCTGGTTCGTTCACGGCTATCCGACATCTTCCAATGATGAGCAGGGGGCCCGGCTGGAGTTTGAGCTTGAGCAGATCTGCGGTCTGCATGGTGACCGAGCTCCGGTGGTAGATGTTGAATGCCGTATTGCAACGTCACAGGATTCCCAGTGGACCTCGATCGTATGTGTGGATGCGCAGTCCGTGCAGGCGATCCGTTCAATCTTCGGTCAGCACTGCCGGGTGGTCTCTGACGTCCGCGCAGATATCGACGTGGCCCTTGCCAGCACACCCGCCCAGCCCCATACATGGATGATTCATGGACGCCGAGGTGATCGGCTCATCACAGCGGTCATTGGTGAGAACCATGAGCCCCTTTTCGTTGGGGTGCAGCCGGCTTCCTCGGATCTCACGATCGAAGCTTCCGTGCTTGGCGAACTGGCGCTATTGCGTCAACGGTTTGCACTGGCGGTGAGTCATGTTCTCCTGTTCGGCGACCACCTAACGGCGGCCATGGCCGATGCCGCAAAAACAACGCTGAAGCAGGCCGGTGTAAAAGCCGCCCGATTTCAGCCGTTTCGTCTGGTAACATCAACACTTGATGCCGCAACATCTGGCCGCATCATCGCCCGCGCTCACGTCGTTGCGCCGATCATGGCCAATGTGCTTGTCGAGACGCCCTTCTGACCAATGCGAATCATCGGCGGCGAGCTGAAGCGCACGGTAATCCCCTCCCCCCCGGGAGACGCTACACGTCCCACAATGGACCGCATTCGCGAGTCGATTTTTGACGTTCTCGAGGGAAACCTGACCCTTCAAACGGCCCGCGTTCTTGACCTGTATGCCGGAAGCGGTATCCTCAGCTGGGAGGCACTGAGCCGTGGCGCACAATCAACCATCATGGTCGATTCGTCCGTGCAGATCTGCCGTCACCTGCGAGCTGTAGCTATGGATCTGGGCGTCAGCGAGCGCGTGCAGATCGTCCGCACTGATTGCCTTGCCTATCTGCGCAATGCAACCGTCGATGGTATTCAGCTTCTGTTTGCCGATCCCCCATACGCACTGCGACACTGCAACAGCATTCTTGGTATCCTCGAAGAATCACCACTTCTCTCGGACGATGCGCTCGTAGTACTCGAGCATGGTGACCAGGAATACGTTGTGCCCACAGAGCGCTTCCGCGCGGTGTGGCATGGTTCAGGGGGCGCTTGCGTGGTTGATATCTTCCAGCGTGTCGGGCCCGTGGCGTAAGTTTGCAGGCCATGAGCAAGCACGCCATTTATCCGGGGTCGTTCGATCCGATCACCATGGGACACGTCGATGTTATCGAACGTGCTGCCCAGATGTTTGATCGCGTAACAGTGGTCATTGCCCGGAACAGTAAGAAGACGCCCCTTTTCGACGAGGGTGAGCGCCTGGAGATGGCTGTTGAATCGCTGCGTCACCTCTCAAACGTCGAGGTAACCCTCCACTCAGGCCTCGTTGTGGACTATGCGGAGCAATCGAAAGCCATCGTTATCGTACGGGGCTTGCGGGCTGTGACTGATTTCGAGTATGAGTTTCAGATCGCCCTGATGAACAGGAAACTGCAACCGAATGTGAGCACGATCTTCCTGATGCCACACGAAAAGTATACGTACCTCAACTCAAGTATCATCCGCGAACTTGGCCGGTATCATCGTGAACTCGTAGAGTTCGTTCCGCCGATCGTTGCCGAGCGCCTGAAAGAGAAGTTTGCATGAAGGTTCACATCCTGACGCTGGGATGCAGTAAGAATACCGTCGACAGCGAAACATTGGCCGGACACCTGAAGGCCAATTCCCTTGAACTAGCCGCTGATGTTGACGATGCCGATACGCTGGTGATCAATACCTGCGGATTCATCGACCAAGCCAAGGAGGAAAGCGTCAACGCTATCCTTGAGGCCGCCAAACTTCGCAGTAGCGGCAAGCTCAAACAGCTTGTAGTAGCTGGATGCCTCAGCGAACGCTACGGCGACGATCTGCGACGGGAGATCCCCGAAGTGGACCACTTCTTCGGCACCGAGGCCTATGAGAAGATCATCAAGGCGATCTCTCCGGATCTCAAGTACACCCTGCTTGGCGAGCGGATCCTAACAAGCCCCGTACCGTATGCCTACCTGAAGATCTCCGAAGGGTGCGACCATCCATGCTCGTTCTGCGCAATTCCGGTGATGCGTGGGACGCACCGCAGCATTGATCCGGACACACTGCTCACAAGTGCTCGCTCTCTTGTTGCCCAAGGGGCTAAGGAGCTGGTTCTGGTAGCGCAGGATCTGACCTACTACGGCATGGATATCGATGGAAAGCGGTCACTCGCCACATTGCTTGAGCGTCTTGCGGGCGAAAGTGGTGCCGAATGGATTCGATGCATGTATGCGTATCCGTCGCACTTCCCGAAGGATGTGCTCACGGTGATCCGAGACACGCCCAACATCTGCACCTACCTCGATATGCCGTTGCAGCATGCTTCAACGCAAGTGCTGAAGAACATGAGACGGGGCATCACGCGGCGGACGACGGAAGAACTTCTCGATGAGATCCGTCAGACTGTGCCGGACATTGTCCTGCGGAGTACCTTTATCGTTGGCTATCCTTCAGAGACAGAGGCTGACGTTGATGAACTCGAGGAGTTTATCACGCAGCAGCGATTCCAGCGTCTTGGCGTATTCACCTATTCGCAGGAAGATGACACCTATGCCTACATCCTTGGTGATCCCATTCCAACAGAGGTAAAAGAGCAGCGGCGCGCCCGGATCATGGAAGCGCAGCGACAGATCTCGTACGATGCGAACCAGATGCGCATCGGAAAGACTCTGCGCGTGCTCATTGAAGAGGAGGTCTCGGGTGAATGGCGGGGACGCAGCGAAGCCGATGCTCCCGAAGTTGACAATGAGGTATACGTTCGATCTGACGTGCCTCTTGCGGTTGGCGACTTCGTTACCGTTGAGATTGAGGATGCTGCCGAGTTCGACCTTTTCGGCACAGCCCTCGGTCAATGACGATATGATCGCAGCAGTGCAACTGACGTTGCCGTGCTGACCAGTGCCATTGTGCTCAGCAGCACAGCAATGCCGAGCCTGTCGGGCTCACCACCGACAACGTGGGACCATTGTAGCACACCTCGCCAAAGAAACGTTAGCGAGAAGATCACCGTCGCCGAGATACTCGCCGGCAGAGTCCACATACGTCCCATCCGGTGAAGCACACCGAGCATGATGAGCAGAGCTCCGAATAAACTGCCGTTAAACACGGCAGACGAGCTGTGCTCACGCGTGAGGTAGTACCCGAGAGCACCGCTCACCAGAAGAAACACACCATATAAGACCAAAAGTGTACTGATATGACGGGTACTCATCATACAACAACCATTCCATCGGTCATTGCCAACCGCACGTCAGCACGTGCAGCAAGCTCAGCACTATGCGTTGCGATGATGCAGGCTGCCCGCTGCTGTCGCACCAAGTCGATCAATAGGTCACTCACCTGATGAGCATTTGCAGAGTCAAGATTTCCCGTCGGCTCATCAGCTAGAACCAGCATTGGTGAGTTTATCAGTGCGCGGGCTACGGCCACTCGCTGCTGCTCGCCCCCTGAAAGCTCGGCCGGCAGATGATCACAACGATGCCCCAGTGCCACCTTCTCAAGCATCAGGCGCGCTCGTTCTCGGGACTCACGCACGCTATTGCCGGCAATGCGGGCGGGCATCATAACGTTTTCGATGGCCGTAAACTCGGGGAGGAGATGGTGGAACTGGTGAACGATGCCGATGGAAGTGCATCGCACGCGGGCAAGTGCACTTGCAGTAAGCTTGTTGAGGTCGACCAATGAACCATCGACCAGAATCTCGATCGATCCATCGTCCGGCGTGTCGAGCGAACCAAGTAGATGCAGTAGTGTACTCTTCCCTGCCCCACTTGGCCCCATGATAGAAATCACCGTGCCGGCGTCAACCGTAAGGTCCACCCCCTTCAGAACAGAGGTTGGGGCGGCATCCGCTCCGTGGTAGGACTTCGTTACACCCCGTGCACGGACGATCATGGAGCAAACTGCCCAATGATTCGGACATCGTTCTCGTAGAGCATGCGGATATCGTCAATCCCGGTGAGCATCATCACTACGCGCTCAACGCCAAATCCGAAGGCAAATCCAGAATACTCGTCCGGATCGATCCCGCAGGCACGCAAAACGTTCGGATGAACCATCCCAGCGCCGCAGATCTCCAACCATCCGGAGTGCTTGCAGATGCGGCAGCCCTGCCCCTTGCACAGGAAGCAGGACATATCGACCTCGCAGCTTGGCTCGGTGAATGGGAAGAATGAAGTGCGGAATCGAAACTCGGCATTCTCGTCATAGAACCGCCGTGCAAAGGCCATGATGGTGCCCTTGAGATCGGCCATGCTTACACCCTTATCGATGTAGAGTCCCTCGATCTGATGAAACTCTGCAAGGGAACGAGCGCTGACGGCTTCATTGCGGTAGACGCGCCCAGGCATGATGCATCTGATAGGGGGCTTCATCTGCTGCATCACTCGAACCTGCACGGACGAGGTATGTGTGCGAAGAAGAATGTCGGACCGCTCGCTTGCATCAACGAAGAATGTATCCTGCATGTCCCGAGCCGGATGATCGGGCGCAAAATTCAGATACTCAAAGTTGTGAGCATCATCCTCGATGTCTGGTCCTTCAGCCACATCAAATCCCATTGATGCGAAGATCCCGACCAGGCGATCAACAGTCTGCGTAATCGGATGCATCGCCCCCGGACGCACTCCACGTCCGGCAAGCGTAACATCCATTGCCTTGACGGCAGAGGCAGCAGCATACGTTGCAACGGCATTAGCGTGAATCGATTCGGCCAGCGTTCGGACCTCATTGAGAAGCTTACCAATCTGCGGCTTCTGCTCTTTAGGGACTGAACGAAGTTGTTCGACGCAGGCCTGTATGGTACCCTTCTTTACAAGGTGACGCAGCCGGAAGGCTTCGGCGTCCTGAGCCGATGCAATTGTTCGAGATTCATCGTCGATTGTTCGGCGCAGTTGTTGGAGTTCTTCTTGGAGCGACATGGTGCAAAATAGTCATGAACGACAACGGCGACAGCGAGGAGTCTCGCCGTCGCCGCTTTCGATGTGATAGGGAGCACGTAAGCGTCCCGAACTGTTTGTGCTCTTAGAGAGACTTCACCAGCGTTGTGAACACCTGAGGATGATTCATGGCAATGTCTGCCAAGACCTTCCGGTTGATTCCGATGTTCTTAAGCTTCAGGCCGTGCATCAACCGCGAGTACGTTGTACCGTTGGCGCGAGCGGCGGCATTGATACGAATGATCCACAGTGAGCGGAATGTTCTCTTCTTGTTGCGACGGTCGCGGTAGGCATACTGCAGACCCTTCTCAACGTGGTGCTTGGCAATTGTCCAAACTTTGGACCGTGCGCCCCAGTAGCCCTTGGCGAGCTTGAAGTATTTCTTCTTCCGCTGGTGCGCCGCTACTTTATTGACACTGCGTGGCATGTCAAGACTCCTTGAGTTGTGTCGTCAGGAGAACGGCTTGTCCCTGATCGACGATGAGTGAATATGTTCCTGCCCTGCTCGGCTGCAGCTTAGCGCATTGCCAGACAGTGCAACACGTTGTTCATGTTGCTGGCATCGACGAGCGTGTCCTTGCGCAGATTGCGCTTACGCTTGCGCGACTTGCTCGTCAGGATGTGACTGCGGTTGGCCTTCTGACGCTTGATGGCACCAGAACCGGTGACCATAAAGCGCTTCTTAGCTCCCGAGTTTGTCTTCATCTTTGGCATATCTGTTCCTCCTATACGTTCGATTCTGCAACTGGTGGTGGAGCCGCTGCAGCACTTGCTGCAGTGGCTGGGGGCTGGTCGGTAGTTTCAGCGGCCTTCTTCTTCGGAATCTTCTTTGACTCCGGAGCAAGCAGAACACCAAGGAAACGGCCTTCCATTTTCATGGGCTGGTCAACTTTCGACACATCCGCCAAGGCATCGATGAACCGCTGGAGAAGGACCTCGCCAAGTTCCTTGTGAAGGATCTCGCGACCCTTGAACATGACCGTGGCCTTAACCTTGTGTCCTTCAGTGAGGAACTCCCTCGCATGACGAGTCTTGAAGTCGAAGTCATGCGTGTCGGTTCCCGCCTTGAAGCGGACTTCCTTCAGCGTCGTCTGTGCCTGCGTCTTCTTCTGCTGCTTCTCACGCTTCTGCTGTTCATAAATGAACTTACCGTAGTCGATGATCTTGCAGACTGGTGGGTTGGCTTGCGGAGCAATCTCCACAAGATCCAGTTCGCGCTCACTGGCAACGCGAAGTGCGTCTTTGCGTGTGAGGATCCCCAAAGGGGCTCCTGCTGCATCAACAACGCGAAGCTCAGGAGCTCCAATCTCTTCGTTGATCTTGTGCTTCCGCTGAGTTTCGATGCGTGGACCTTGCGGCGGTATGTACGGGCGCCTCAAACAAACCTTCTGGAAAAGTGGACGTGGACGAATGTGAAGACCGCAAATATAGGAGTTTCCACGGGTTACGCCAACACCCGTGTACTGTCAATTCCAGCGGGCGTGTAATTTTGCGACCCCTACTACGTCATCGCAACCCATGAACGACCAATCAGACGTGCTCGATTCGATCGAGCAAGCCGACCGCCGAACAAATACAGCACTGGACAACCTGCCGGTGCTCCCCTTGCGGGATATCGTGATTTACCCCCACATGATTTTCCCGGTCCTGATCGGCCGCTCATCATCGCTGAAAGCTGTTGCCGAGGCGATGGAACGCGATAAGTTCATCTTCGTGGTGGCGCAGAAGCAGCCCTCAACAGAGGATGCAACGATCGACGACATCCATTCGGTGGGTACGGTTGCCAAGATCCTCCAAGTGATGCGCCTGCCAAACAACCTGCTCAAGGTTCTGGTGGAAGGCACCGTGCCTGGACGGATCACTTCGACTATCCGTACCGAGCCATTCCTCGAGGTTGGCATTAAGACGCTGCCAGCACATGCCGACATGTCGGACCGGAATCTGGCCGCTCTGGTGCGTCACGCAACAGAACTGTTTGAGGAGTTTGTTAAGGACAATCGCAACCTGCCCCCTGAGGTTCTTGGCGCCTTCCAGAATCTCGAGGATCCCATCCGCAAGCTCTATTATGCAGCGGCAAACATCCCGCAGAAAGTAGATGCCAAGCAGAAGATCCTTGATGCGCCAGATGTGCGGTCACAGTACTACGAGCTGGTGCAGCTTCTCACTGCTGAGATCGAAATGCAGCGCCTGGAAGTAGAGATCGACAGTAAGGTGCAGGATCAGATCCAGAAGTCGCAGCGGAAGTACTTCATCCAGGAACAGATCCGAGCTCTGCAGTCGGAACTGGGTGAAGAAGATGACGGAGGACCTGAGCTATCGAAACTTGCCGACCAGCTAGCCACCGTCGAGCTTCCGGAAGCTGTTCGCACAAAAGTCCACGAGGAGTTCGACCGACTAAAGCGTACCCCGTCGATGTCGCCCGAGTATGGCGTCAACCGCACGTGGCTTGAGTGGATCGCCAACGTACCATGGCAGAACCATACCGACGACAATCTTCTCCTAGACCATGTGCGCGGAATTCTCGATGCCGATCATTATGACCTGAAGAAGCCCAAAGAGCGCATCCTCGAGTACATTTCGGTGCTCAATCTCGTTGGCAATGTGCGTGGACAAATACTGTGCTTTGTTGGCCCTCCGGGGGTTGGTAAGACATCTCTAGCCAAATCGATAGCCCGTGCACTTGGACGCAACTTTGTGCGGCTTTCGTTAGGGGGCGTTCGCGACGAAGCCGAAATCCGTGGTCACCGCCGCACATACATCGGTGCGATGCCGGGCAAGATTATTCAGTCGATGAAGCGCGCCGGCAGCAACAATCCCGTGATCTTGCTCGATGAGATCGACAAGATGTCGATGGACTTCCGTGGCGATCCAAGCGCCGCCCTGTTGGAAGTGCTGGATCCGGAGCAAAACGCCACATTCAGCGACCACTACTTGGAGGTCGACTACGATCTGTCAAACGTCCTCTTCATTGCTACGGCCAACGTCAAGTACGACATCCCTGCTCCGCTGCTTGATCGACTCGAAGTGATAGAGCTTTCGAGCTACCTCGAGCCAGACAAGGTTCAGATCGCAAAGCAGTATATCGTTCCGAAACTGCTCGAGAAGCATGGTCTTGGCGGACTCAACATTTCGTTTACCGATAACGCGCTGCTGAAGCTTGTCCGCGAGTACACCAGGGAGGCCGGCGTGCGCAATCTCGAGCGCGAAGTAGCTAGCATCCTGCGCAAGCTCGCAATGGAGATCGTAGACGCCGTGGGTAAGAAGTCTTCTGAGCCCCTTACCGGAGATATCCGCGCGAGCAAGACGTTCAAAACAGTGACAAGATCAAAGAAATGGGTCATCGACGAGAAATCCGTCGAATCCATGCTGAAAGCACCGAAGTTCAAGAGCAAGGCCGAAGAACTCAGCAACAAGGTCGGCGTTGCCATGGGGCTTGCGTGGACCTCAATGGGTGGCGACACGTTGCCGGTGGAGGTCACCATCATGCCAGGTGCCGAACGTCTGACACTTACCGGCAAACTTGGCGAGGTGATGAAGGAGTCGGCCATGGCCGCGCTTTCGTACTTACGCAGCAACTATGCGCAGTACGGGCTTGATGAGATGTTCGCCAAGGATCGGCAGATTCACGTGCACGTGCCCGAGGGGGCTATTCCGAAGGACGGTCCATCGGCAGGCATCACTATGACCATGGCGCTGTTGTCGGCAGCCACCGGACGCGCCCTGCGGGGAGATGTTGCCATGACCGGTGAGGTTACCCTGAGGGGCAACGTGCTTGCCATTGGAGGACTGAACGAAAAACTCCTTGCAGCCAAGCGTGCAGGCATGACGACTGTGCTTGTTCCGGAAGAGAACCGGAAGGACGTGCAGGAACTTGCCGCAGAGGTCACCAACGGCCTGACGATTGTCTTTGTGTCGCACGCCGACGAGGCTGCCCGCGTGGCTTTCGTCGACCCCTCAACGGCCGGTGTCGCAAAGAAGGCACCCCCCAAAGGGCGCAAGAGCCGCTAGTCCATCCAGCAACCAAACCGGTGCCTGTGTTTGGATTTTCCCCATCGGCACCGTAGTTTTGTTTTCTATACTCATGTCAATCAACGGTTTAGCGTCCCCCTCACGAGCGAGGCGGCCTAACCCACAAGGAGACTCGCAATGGCAAAGAAGGGCGCCCGCGTCATCATCACGTTGGAATGCACAGAAGCAAAGAAGGAAGGCAAGCCAGCTTCGCGCTACACAACGATGAAGAACAAGCAGAACACCACGGAACGCTTGGAAATCAAGAAGTATAATCCGTTCCTGCGTCGTCATACGGTACACCGCGAGATTCGCTAAGGGATCCATCCCCGCATCTACAACGCAAACATTCTACAAACGGCATTGGTCCACGGACCGATACCGTTTTTCTTTTACCTACCTGCTCCGTCACTCCGTAATTCCGTCACTCCGTAATTCCGTCATTCCGTCACTCCGTAATTCGGTCACTCCGTCACTCCGTCACTCCGTCACTCCGTCACTCCGTCATTCCGTAATTCCGTAATTCCGTAATTCCGTAACTCTGTAATTCTGTAATTCCGTCATTCCGTCATTCCGTAATTCGGTCACTCCGTCACTCCGTCACTCCGTCACTCCGTCACTCCGTCACTCCGTCACTCCGTCACTCCGTCACTCCGTAACTTCGTAACTCCGTAATTCCGTAACTCTGTAATTCCGTCATTCCGTAATTCCGTAATTCCGTCATTCCGTCATTCGGTCTCTCCGTCATTTCGACGTCTGAATCCTCGATAGTTTATCGGCAACGGCCGATGCAAGATCGATCCCGCGGGCATTTGCATAGTTCATCAGGGAGATGAACACGTCGGCGGCTTCGTCGTTCACGCGGTCCATGGGGATGCTGGCCCCCTTCCAGAGTTTTTTTTCAAGATTGGCCAACTCTCCTGCTTCGCCGCAGAGTTCGAGGCAGAAGAACTCGGGTGGACGTGCTGTGAAACACTCGTTCTGGTAGGCATCAAAGGCCTTCTGCACGGACACAACATTGGTGGAGACCACCGATTGGAGCTCGGTGCAGAGGGGGTGCAAGGGTTTACTCATCATCGGATGGAGGTTCAGCCGGACCGCTTTCGCGCATGCGATAGCCGACGCCGCGAATGCTGTGGATAAGTTGAGACTGCCCCGGACGTTCGATCTTCTGCCGTACGCGCTTGATGTAGACATCGATGATGTTTGACTCGGGATCGAAGTCGTGCTTCCAGACGTGCTGCATGATCATTGAGCGCGAGAGGATGCGATCCTTGTTACGCATCATGTACTCCAGCAGGGCATACTCCTTGGTGGTCAGCTCGATCTCCTTATCGGCCCGGTATGCATAGTGCGTAACCAGATCAAGGGTCAGGTCTGCACATTGGAGCTTTGTTGTCTTCTCTGTGGAGGATCGACGCAGGATAGACCGCAGACGCGCAGCAAGCTCCTCAAAGTGAAATGGCTTTGCCAGATAATCATCCGCACCAAGGTCAAGTCCTTGAACCCGGTCCTCCGTGGTTCCCCTCGCCGTGAGCATGATCACCGGCACGGCAAGGCCCTCCTCGCGAATGGATCGCAACACAGAATACCCGTCGAGTTTTGGCAGCATAACGTCCAGAACCACAGCGTCAAAGACGTTGTTCAGGGCAAGATTAAGTCCAGCTTCGCCATCGGCTGCCGTTTCCACGATGTAGCGCTCCTCTTCAAGACCTCGCTTGATAAAGCTCGCAACCTTGCGTTCGTCTTCAATTACCAGAATCCGCATGCGGCAAAATACGACGGGGCGTATCTTCGCCGCCATGAAATGGAGCAGCGTCATCGGCCAAGACACCGTGCAGGAGATCCTGCAGCGATGCATCGTGCAGGGCCGCATCCCCCAGGCCATTCTGCTGAGCGGAAACGATGGATTCGGGACAATGGCCCTGGCGATCGAGTTTGCGCGCACGGTCAACTGTTACCAGCCTCTGATTGATGGTCCGTCAATCGCTCCATGTGGATCGTGCCAGTCCTGCACCCAGGCACGAACGATGCAGCATCCCAACATCAGCATTGTTTCTGCCCTGCCGACAGGAAAATTGGAGGGGGCTGATGAGCTCCGCAAGGAATGGATCGACGGACTCTACGACCTTGCGCGAGAGTTGGCGCTTAATGGCTACGCACCAACGCGGATGGAGAATGCCAACGAAATCCGCATCGTGCAGATCCGCGAGCTGAATCGTCAGCTCTCACTGTCGATGACGCAGCGTGGACGTCGTATTGCGATCATTGCCAACGCCGAGGATATGAACGTCAGTACAGCCAACGCCTTTCTCAAGACGTTAGAAGAACCCCATGGCGATACGACGATCATCATGACGACATCTAGACGCGATCGGCTGCTGCAGACGATCATTTCGCGCTGCCAGGTGATCACCGTGCCAGCATTGGATGAATCAACGATCACCGATGCCCTTGTCAGCCGTGGTAATCATGACCGTTCAGAAGCCCAGATCGCTGCGTCGCTTTCGCAGGGCGACGTCATCACCGCCGAGGCGTTTCTTTCTGATGATGTTCGCAGCATCCGAGATGGCGCGATTGACCTTCTCCGCACGGCTCTGCGTGGCAAGGAAATGCGTCCGGCGCTCACGGCAGCAGTGCATGAGATCACGGGCACGCGTGACCGCGCTCGATGCATTGCCGTGTGCAATGCCCTGCTTCTATGGCTTCGAGATGCCTATGCCCTGGTGGCAGGGGGCTCATCGGCCCGCATCCTGAACGTGGATCAGCAGGAGCCCCTTGAACGATTTGCCTCTTCTTTTGCTGCTGCCGATTTTGATGCGGCCTATCAAGCCCTTGAACGGGCCGTGCGTGATATCGACCGGTTTGTTCCCCCGCCTATCGTGATGCTCACCACGATGATGGAACTGCGCACCACGTTCCTTCAGGCACGCACGCGAGTCTAGCTCCCATTCCCGACACAGTGCGTGGGAACATAGCAGATCGCATACGCCGGCACATCACACCAAAGCATCTTTCCCTGCATTGAACAGCGAGGCTCTACCGCGATGGCGCGGATGTTTGTATGCTGAAGGTCCACACATACATGCAGTGTTTCGCTGGAAAGGTTCAGCAGGACAACAAGTCCACGTGATGAGCCGTGGGCCTGACGATGAAACGCTACGATGGCATCATGATCACACTTCAAAGCATCCACCCGGTCCTCATCGGTGAAGTAACGAACGATATCGTGCGACTGACGCCTAGAGAGCGCGCTGCGGAACTGCGCGAGATTCTCCACACCTCCATCCCAGTCCAGCGGTACGTCGCTAAAAAGCGCCAGCTCAGTGGCGGGCCACTGGGCGATCTGCTCCTGGGTAAACCCAAGCCCTGTGTTCATCGGTCGCGTCTCGCCAAGTTCCATACCAGCAGCGATGCAGGGCGCTGACTTCGGGAACAAACTCATAAACATCCATACGGATGCACAGGCCCGCTGATCGATCCGAGAGGCAAGTCGTGGAGTGTTGTGAGACTCGCCCCACCCCATAAAGCCGATCGGCACATCTGAAGCTGCGATACGATCAACGAACCGCCGCAACCCGTCGGCACTATATCCGTCAAATGGCAGATATCCGGTGACGATCGTAAAGCCGTCCCGTGCTGATGCAGTATCAAGATGAAAGTTCTCTTCGATCATTACGGCATCGGGGTTCTGCTGCCGTGCCTCCGAAATGATCCGCTGTCGAAGCGATGACGGAAGCGCATGCCCCATGTCGATCATCGCCCCATCTGTTCCGAGTGTTCGCATCTGTGTTGGGATGATCGCTGCGATCATATTCCACAGACCGGTGTTTTCCATGTCCGCAGAATCCAACCGCTCGTCAAACATGCGAATGGTGTTATAGGCCATATACGGGAAGTCTGGGTGATGATGCAGCCGAAGGTATGTCACATCCGACCATGCGGGTTGCGGATCGTCTGGAGGCCAGTCGGCAAACGCCCCAGGAATGCGGACAAATTGGCCATCGGCCATAGTGCCAATCCAACCCGATGAGTCGCAGTGACGCTGAATCGGGGTCCCGGCGAACTGACGTTGGTACTCCAGAGACGGCTCCGGCAGCTGAGACCGTGAGCCCCTTTCCACCTGAGCGATGATGTCCGCGCACTGAATTTCAGAGAACACCGGAGCAGCGAATGTGTCGGCCTTGTCGGCATGGATCCAGTAAAACCATTCCGGATGATCCTCGGCAAGTGCGCTGTCGAGACTAGCCGTGCGGAGCACCACTTCCGTGATGACCTTCATGCCCATACGATGGGCCGCTTCCACAAATGCCTGCGCCTGCTCCTGCGCTGTAAGCTCGATAAGGGGCTCTGAAAGCCCCGGCTCAATGGCAAAGGGATTCCGCACGCTGTAGGGCGAGCCGTGAGTACCCTTCTGACCAACGCTGCCGAGTTCGTTGATGGGAAGCAGCAGGATCGTTCCGATGTTGATCGATCGCAGATATGGTAGGATTGCGATCATCTTGAGAAACGTTCCCGTGGTGCGCCATCCGACCCGACGTGCATCGGGTCCGTGGTCATACGAGGTTACATGACGAACCAGCGCATTGTAGATCACTCCCGTGGACGAGGTGCGCTGCACCTCTACCGGAGGCATGGCAAGGATCTCATCAAGAACACCTAGGAAGTATCTCGCAGCCGAAGCCTCCATGCGGTACGACTCATCTCCTACCCATGCGCCAGGAACGCGGTAGGGCGTTGGCGGGAATCGATCGAGTCGGGCAAGCTCGTCGCGGAGTCGTTCCAATGCCGGCTTCATCCGGCGTCCTGCACTGGATGGAAGTGGGCATAGATACTCTCCGCCTGAGCGCGCGTCACAATCGACATGAGTTGTTCGACCGACGACCCGCGTACGGCCTCGACGGACCCCAGTGTTGTGAGCAGCGATGTGGCAGTTTTCTGGCCGACGCCAGCAATGGATGTGAGCTCGGTTTGCAAGGTTCTCTTCGTTCGCAGGATTCGGTGATATCGCACGGCAAAGCGGTGGGCCTCATCACGCACCTGCTGCAAGAGCCGAAGGCTGGCACTGGTCTTCGGCATATAGAGTGGCGTGCTACTCTTGGGCACGAACACTTCTTCGAGGCGCTTGGCAAGCCCCACGACCACGAACTTCCCCTCCAGCCCGAGAGCAACGATCACCTCCATGGCATGTGACAGCTGCCCCTTTCCTCCATCGATGACCAAGAGGTCGGGATAGACAACGTCGCGGGGCTGACCATTCTCATCGAAAGGGGCGAAGCGTCTCGAGAGGACTTCCTTCATTGCTTCAAAATCGTCGTTGCCGGCAAGGGTACGAAGCTTGTAGTGTCGGTACTCAGACTTCCGTGGCTTGCCATCGATGAATACCACCACCGATGATACGTAGTCCGTTCCCTGCATGTGGGAGTTATCAACGCAGTCGATACGCCTCGGCAGGCGATCCATGCGCAGATCCTTTTGCAGGGCCAGGACTGCCTTTGACACCGTCTGATCTTTGGCAGCCTGCTGCGAAAGGACTTCCTTGAGGAGCACGTCGGCGTTCTGTTCAGCAAGGGCTACAAGCTTACGCTTGTCGCCGATCTTAGGAATTGTTACCTCCACATGCCCGCCACGGCGCGTGTGCAGGTATTCGGCAACAACGTCAGCAGATTCGATCTCGAATGGCAGCAGCACTTGGTCAGGAACCGAGTCTGCGTCAATATACCAGCGTTCGATCGTGGTTGCCAGTAGCTCTTCGTCGGTCCGTTCCCGAACGCCAGTGATGATGTAGTGGCGCTTTCCAACGAGTTTTCCGTCACGGATGGTCAGCACCAGCGTGCAGGCTGTGGCCTCCGATCGGGCAAGGGCAAACACGTCCTGATCGCGGTTATCAGAGGTCAGAACCTTCTGCCTAGATGAGTACGACCGAAGTCGTTCCAAACGCTGGCGTACAACCTCGGCATCTTCGAATCGCAGATCTTCTGCCAGCTCGTGCATCCGCTCGTTGAGCTGCGCCTCCAGCTCTTTGGTGCGCCCCTGCAGAATCTGCGTTGCTTGACGGATATAATCGTTGTAACGGACCGCAGAAATGAGACCTTCGCACGGGCCGTCGCATTTTTTGATGTGATAATCAAGGCAGAGCTTCCAACGGTGTTCAGCAATACCCTGCTCTGTGAGCGGAAAGTCGCACGACCGTAACGGAAAGACCGAGCGCAAGGTCTTGAGAAGATGGTACAGATATGTACCATCGGTATAGGGGCCGAAATACGTGCTGCCGTCCTTGATCACCTGACGCGTTTTGAACACCCTCGGAAAAGGCTCCTTGGTGATCCGGATGAACGGATACGACTTATCGTCTTTGAGCAGGATGTTGTACTTGGGTTTATGCTGCTTGATGAGCGTATTCTCGAGGATCAGTGCTTCAACCTCGGTATCGGTGACGATGAATTCGATGTCGTGGATCTTGCGCATCAAGGCAGCCGTCTTGGCGTCTACCGGACGCCCCTCCTGAACGTAGGAGCGAACGCGGTTTCGCAGGTTCTTGGCCTTGCCCACATAGATGATCGTCCCCTCGTCATCCTTATGCAGATATACCCCCGGACGCGTTGGCATGCTGTCGGCCTGGGACTGCAGTCGATGGCGGTTCGGATCGTTTTGGGCATCTTTCATGAGAGCGCAAAACTACGGCAAATGCAATGCTGGGCTGGCGCTGTTGCTATATTGGTCGTAGCACCAACAAGGGAGTGTGTTATGGGGCAGGCACGTGCCACGTCCGGATCCATTGAAGAGATCGCTAAGGAGCTGAAAGATGCCGCGTGGTTCATCGGTCAGCGGGTCATCAATCGCGAAGAGGTCATCGAGCAGGCGTTCTGTGCCCTGCTCACCGCCGAGCATCTTCTGCTGCAGAGCCGCACGGGTGTTGGCAAATCACTGCTTGCCGAACAGATCTTTTCGATGTTCGAAGGAGCTCGCCTTTTCCGCGTTCAGGCAAGTAAGGAGCAGCAGCCGGACACGTTCTTCGGTGGACTCGATCTTGAGCAACTGAAGTCGGGCCGGATCATTCACAATACAAAGGGCTCACTTGTCGAAAGCGAGTTTGGCTTCATCGATGAGATCTTTGATGCAAACGACTTTACCCTGCGTGCACTGCTTTCGCTTTTGAATGAACGACGCCTGCTTCGCGGACTCCAGGACGTTAGTTCGCCCCTTCACTCAGTGATCGCCGCCACGAACTATCTGCGAGTGAGCGAGGTGACCGAGGCCCTGCTGGATCGGTTTCTGTTCAAGGCCGTGATTCTCCCGGATAAAGATCCGTTTGTGCAATACCAGATATCGCAGCGGTATCTCTTGCACGGTGGTAAAACTGCAGAGCCCACAAAGCGCATCTCCTTTGCGCGTCTGCACCACATGCATCAGATCATCACAGGTCGGAGCAGCGAGTTATCCATCAGTGTTTCCAACGAAATGCTGTATTTCACGAACATCGTGATTCGTCACTTCGAGTTCCTGCGCAACCGCCAGCTCCATGAGCAGGTCAAGTCCGGCAGTAGTAAGGACTTTTACATCTCCCCACGCACGCAGGCCAAATCGCTCGATCTTCTTCGCGCGCTGGCCCTTCTCAAGGGGCGAAGCAACGTGGTCCACGACGATGCAAGCCGACTCTATTTCATTTTCTCAACGGTTGGACTTCCGGAAGAGATCGCCCTCTTCAAGAAAGCCTATACAACCGTTTTGAATTCGCTGACGGCATCGCGCGGATTTGATCAGGTGACCATGCTGCTTGATTACTCGCACCTGTTGCAGGAGATCAAAGAGAACCCTGCACAGATGCTTCGCCCCCTGTCTCAGTTTGCCGATGCTCCAGTGCGGCGGACATTGTTCGAGTGGATCAAAGAGAGGTTCGGTGCTGAGCAGCCGCAGGATCAGAATCGTAAGATCCTTGAGCAGTTCCTTGTGGACCTTGTGCCGGTATGTGATGAGGTCCGCGAGTTGAAGCATTCTGTAGAACTTGCCCTGCAATCGACGCTCATCACCGTGGAACGGGAACTGCAGCGTCTGGAGCGGCCGTGACATGTCGCGCTCCGTCCTAGAGACATCGTCGTTCTTTTCCCAGATGGAGGAGTTTGGCTTCTTTGACACCGTTGAGGAGCACCTGCCAGATGAGTTCACGATCATCTACGAGATCGCAAGAATCTTGGAGGACACGTCTCATGCCATTTCCAGGGCACTCGCTCCGATCCTTGAACTGAACGACCCGCTAGCCGAGCGAGACAGTATTGACACGATCGTGGTTCCGCATGTGCCGGAAGCGAAGGAATACGAGGCCGACCTTATCACATCGGTAAGTGAGATCCGATACATCTATCCGGCTCAGCACCTTCTGCCGGAAATGGTCTTTCTTCGCAAGCTTGCCGAGCGCTCGCTCTGGATGCCACGCCCGAAGCAGGCCCGCACATTTGCCTACCAAACTGAGTCCGACCGATTTGCTCCCGACGATCGCAAGCAGAAGGTCTACATCCTGTTCGATACCTCGAACTCGATGCAGCATCACTACCGGATCCATCTGGCGAAGGCCATTGTCTATCTGTTTCTTCGCCAGAATCAGCGTGAACTGGGTACGATCTTTTTCCGAACGTTTGATCTGCAGATCGGTGAGCTGATAACGGCGCGGGACATTCCATCCTACGAGCACCTTATCAGCACCGTTATGCACATCAAGGCCGTTGGTAACGGCACGGTGCTGCAGAAGGCCCTGCAGACGGCCATCGACGATATCGCCCATGAGAGTCAGCTGAGTCATGCCCAGATTCTCGTCGTCACCGATGGCGTGGCCCATATCGACCTGGATCATCTAAGATCGCAACTCGGTGGACAGATCACCATCAATACCGTGAAGATCGGCAGTGCCCGGCTGCAGGTGGATAGTGTGGTCGTTGAAGGGATGGTGGCATCATCGAATTCTCCCGAGGCGGTGCGGATCCGAGAGCTCTTTACGCATCGTCGTGACCTCGAGAGTCAGCTCGGGGCCGCATCGGGTAAAATGCGTCAGGACTCGCTCCGTTCACAGATCAATCACCTGCAGCAGCAGATCAATCAACTCACAAGTCGATACGGGGCTACCCTGGCTGAACATTACGGGGACGAGATCCGCCGGCTCAGCACGGTGTATGTGAATGTTGATGATATCGAGGCGCAGGAGATGTTTTCGCTGCCCGAAGAGAAGGTAGCGCAGTTTGAAGAACTTGCCGAGTCGCTATTGGCAGCTCTGCGTTCAGAACGTCAGGTGGAGGACATAAAGCGAGCGGCCATCCTCTACGATCACTTGATTCTGTTGATGCGTTACAACAAGATCGATGCAAGCCGATTCGAGGATGCTGCCAAGGAGCTCGAAAAAATGCTTGACCACATCCTCAACAAACCAACGTCAGGCAGTGACGATATGCCCATAAGTGAACTGGAGCGGGTACAGCTGCGCAACATGCTCGATAGCAGCAGCGTCGCATCCAAGATGTCTCTCGGACTGCTTCTTCGGATCCTCTGGCTCAAGCTCGTGCGGGCTTGGCGCACACGCCGCCAGCTGCGCACCTTCCGCTCTCTGCGCGGACGTGGTTTTGTCGGACGCGGGAAGAAGTAACCCGCCCATTACTGGGTTACGGATGCTCTGCCAACTGAGTGATATTCAAAGCCCCGTTCCCGCATGTCGTCCGGATGGAACATGTTTCGACCGTCGAAGATTATCGGTGCTGATAGCTCCTTGCGCATGCGAGCAAAATCAGGATCGCGGAACTCCTGCCACTCTGTAGCAATGATCAGAACATCAGCCCCGCTGAGCGCGCTGTAGGCATCGTCGGCGTACGTAATGCGGTCTCCGATCACGCGGTGCGTGGTTTCACGTGCCTCGGGATCGAAGGCGACAACTTCAGCCCCTTCCGAGAGAAGCCGGTCGATGATCACAAATGATGGCGCTTCACGGACATCATCGGTATCGGGTTTGAAGGCAAGTCCCCACAGCGCAACGCGCTTGCCCGAGAGATCGCCATCGAAGCGGGCAACTACGCGTCCGGTAAAGCGGCGCACTTGATGGTCGTTCACAACTTTGGCCGCTTTGATAACCTCGAGCGGCGTTCCCGTCTGCTCGGCCGCATGGATGATGGCCTTAACGTCTTTGGGGAAACAACTACCGCCGTAGCCGATACCGGCATACAGAAATCGACTTCCAATTCGGGGATCGATTCCGATACCAATGCGAATATTCTCGATATCCGCACCAACGGCTTCGCAATACTCCGAAAGGTCGTTCATGAACGAGATCTTGGTTGCAAGGAAGGAATTGGCAGCATACTTGGTCACCTCCGAACTCTTTTCATCGAACACTAGAAGCGTTGCCCCCCGATCGGTAAAGGGTCGATACAAGCTCTGCATCCACTCTGCGGCAAGGGGGCTGCTGGTGCCCACAACGATGCGGTCTGGACGCATGAAATCTTCCACGGCAAATCCCTCGCGGAGAAACTCGGGGTTACTTACAACGTCTACCCGGCGAGCGGGTGCGACACTATCGAATATCCCTTGAACCAGCGCCGCCGTTCCAACTGGCACGGTGCTTTTGTTGACGACAATGCGAGGATGATGAATGTCCAGCTCGTTCAGCAGTTCGGCCACACGATGCGCGGCCGACATCACCATCTCCAGATCAGCCTGGCCATCCTTGCCTGGTGGTGTCGGGAGGCACAACATCAGAATGTCGCACTCTTTTACAGCGAGAACAAGATCGAGCGAAAAACGGATACGACCCTCACGGATGGTCCGATTAAGAACAACGTCGAGTCCAGGTTCATAGATCGGAACCTCTCCGCGTTTCAGACGCTCGATCTTTGACGGGTCAACGTCGATGCAGAGGACGTCGTTACCAACGTCCGCAAGGCAAGCGCCCGTTACCAGACCAACATATCCAGTGCCAATGACTGCGACCTTGTGCGACATGAATGCTTTCCCTTACCGCAATGTGGTTACGTCGAGCCTGCTACGGCATTGATACCATCAGCAGACGGATGGCAAAGATGAGAACGATTAGTATCGTGACCAACACAGCAATCTTGACGAGTTTCTTGACGATCGACAGGATGAGTCCGATCAGCAGCAAAACGATAACGATCTGCATACCCTGCGGTAGCTCGGATGCGATGGCAAGGAGTTGAGCGCTCATCGGTAGTTGACCATAAAGGTGATTACGCCTTCCATTTCGGTTTCTGTTGCGAGTCGATTGAATCTCCAGCGCATCAGCGCCTGAATAGCGGCTTGCTCAACAAGGCGACTGCCACCCTTCTTTTCAGGCCATGCCGTAGTGACCGAACCATTTGACGCCACGCGGAATCGGATCTTGACCTTGGTGTCAAGCACTCCGGGTGGAAATGTCGGGATCACCTTCGTCACAACTGTCCGATTGCCGCCACCACCCCAATCAATATCTCCGAATCCGTCTCCCTTGCCCCTTCCCACGCCCAATTCACCCAGACCGGTGCCTTGGTCACTACCTTTTGCCGATCCGATGGCAACGTCTGACGATGCTTCATCGTTGGTCTTTCCACCTTTACCGGCCTGATCTTTGGGGATGAACTTGGAGGCCAGTGCGGGATCTGACGTTGGCGTTTTGGACGCCCCACTGCTTTTCGCTGCGTCAACCAACGGGTCTTTGTTTTCCGCCCCCTTTTGGGCGGCACCTTCTGCCGTCAGATTTCCCTTGCGCATTCCTGTTCCGTCACCGCTTCCGAGCACGAGAAGTGTGACCGGAGCGGTTTTCGGCATTACGATCGGATCCGCGTCGAATCGTGTGCAGGTCATCATGCCAAGTATCATGGCCATGATAATGAGTGCTCCCACGAAGCCACGGGCAACATTGGGGCTCCAAGCAAGACGAATACTTATCGACGGCTGATCAGCGTGTCTGGTCATCGAACCCTATCGATCCAGGCATTACGATACCCCAGTTGCAGCGCTGCCTGCTCAGCCTCTTCACGGCTGGCATACCGTCCGAAGCGCACACGATACCAGACCTTACCCTGCCGGGTAACGGGTTCGATACGGCCGTCACCGACGTTGCGCGATTGTAACTGCTGCAGCCATTCATCGGCGTCATCGACGGACTGACTCGAATGAACTTGTATCACCCACTGCGCATCGCCAGCGTTGTTCCCCTTGGTGGTCTTCAACTGAGGATTCGCACGAGGCGTGGGCGAGGTGTTCAGAGACGGTTGCTGCGGCTTTACTATATCCTTCGAGGGGGCTGGCTTGGCAGGCTCAACAGGTGCTTTCGGCGATGGCTTGGCGGCCGGCTCGGGAGTGGGCTCCGGCTGAGGAACGCTTCGCGGTACTGTTGCGGAAGCAACATCACGTTCGGGCGACTTTTGCGCGGAAGGTGCTTGTGTGTTCTTTTGTGAGGGGAGCGCCGCAGTAGCCGGTGCTCCGGGAGGCGGTGGTGGTGGTGCCGTGTCAGCTGCACTATCTGCTTGCTCCTGCGAAGCCGCTGCTTGCGCTGCGCCATCGGTCACTGAAGCACTACCCTGATCATTCTGGTCGATATACTCCACCGTCTCGGCACCATCGCCGCCGGCTTCATCTCGAGCCTGGCGTGAGAAGAAATACACTCCGATGCTGATGACGCTGATGAGAAAGAGCATCAGTGCGATCACCACCATCGACGTAGAGCTGCGGTCACGACGATCTCGAGAGCCTGCTGCACTGCGTCCGCCCCCTGCCGCCGGACGTCGAAAACTGTCTACCGGCTCAACACGAACTCGTTCACTTGGCGGAGGAGGCAGAGGGCTCGGGGCCTGCGGAGAATCATCCGAGTCTTCGGGTGGTACGGTAACAGACGGTTCACTCTCCTTGGGAGGCATACTCTGAGGATGAAAACCGTCGCTCTCTGTTGAGCTGTCGTCATCGTCCCATACGGGATCTTTTGGGTCCATAGGTCACATCTTCCAAAGAAGTCCAAGACGTACAAAGATACCTCGGCCCCGATACCCATTCCAGAGATAGACGCTACTGTTCACAAGGTTCTCCCCGTGAATCTCGGCATCAATAACCCGGCTAACAGAATACGTGACCGTGGTGCGGAGGTCGATAAATCCATCAATGACGCGCGTGTTTCGGACGTCCGCCCACCGCTGACCAACATAGGCAATCGAGACCCGTGACCGAACATCAGCAGTCCACTGGCGTTCATAGCCCATCGCTACCTGGATCGGGGCAACGTAGGTCTGCACGCGGCCCGAATCGGTTGACGTCATCATCAACTGCATCTCTCCATAGATGAGGTCACGGGGCGAGACTGAATACGATCCCTCAACTGACGCCCAGAGCGCCGTTACCGGACGATACGAAACGATGAACGTTCCGCGGTTACCGTCTTCCCATGTCCGCTCACGAGCTGTTGACCGAGCTCCAACGGTGGCAAGAAGGGACGTTGCTACTGACGGTTGCCAAGTGATAAGCGCACGGGCGTCGACCAAGTCATACGCATGGTCCACGGCAACCGAATCGCCGAGATAGGGATTCATCCGGAAGAGGTCCGCGAACGAGGTTGGTCTCATTCCGGATGACAGTTCAAGACGAAGAGTAGAGTTGGGCGACAGCACGTTCTGGGCCGACGCGCGTGCCATCAGGCCAGGGCGGGTTTCATTTGCCGTCGTCCAGCCGATCTGCGGTCCAGCAGAAACACCAACGGTCCATGCACCGGCTTTCCACCCACGACCATACTGTGCTTCAATGAACGAGTAGGAGTTGCCGTTGAGAGACTGAAGTCGCAGGTCAACATCGACAGTTGAGCGATCCCCACCTCCGGACCAGGCGCACGATACATTGGCTGTGATCGCGTTGTCGGACGCCGAACCATTCCCCTGCGTATCGCCATCTGATGTCGTCAGCCCGATGTTCGTCCAACCGAAGGTTCCAATCACATCAACGTTTTCAATCTTCGCCTCCGTTTGCACCCCCGCCAGCAGACTCAATGAGGACCTATCCCCCATGCCGGCCGTATCGGCATATAGCGAATACGCCTGATGCCGAAGCTGCACATCGGTCTCGGTGAGCCCCTTGCCGAAGAAGATAAACTTCTCCGGAGCCACATAGGATGAATTGAGTCGCGCCTGCGCCGTGGTGTATCCCGAGCCGTCCACCCACCCTTGCGAATGCTCGATGCCACCGGCCAGATCGAGCGTATATCCACCGGTACGCATTGAGTAACCGGCCTGCAACGACGGCGTTAGGTAGGCTCCGCCGGAAACATCAACATAGCCCGGCGAATAGTCGTCCTTGCGCATGAACAGCGGCAAGGGTCGACGCGAGGCAAGTGGTGGCGGCAGCTTTTCCGTAGGATTCAGCGAATCAAGCTCCGCCAACGTAAACGTCGGTGGACGCGTCGGCACGTGTTTGGCTGCTGATGCAACATCAACAAGAGCCTTTCCGGTAACGAGAAAATCCGGGAGCTCCAGCGGTGCATTGGGCTGTGAACCTGGCTGTGTGCCCGGCTGTGTGGGGGGCGTCTGGGCCCACATGGCAAGTGGCCCCAGAATCGCGAGAATAACCAAGATCAGCATGTGCTTTTTCATCGCCGACCTCCCAGCCTCTTCAGGCGCATCTGCGCCGTCTTTCCATAGTCATCATCCGGACGGAGTGTAAGCACTGTCTGATAGGTCTGCGATGCATCTCCACGACGGTTCAGCGCCTCATAACATTCCCCTAACGAGAGCATCGACAGCGTGTACCAGTCTTCAATTCCAGCGTGGTCATCACGCACCCGCTCGAAATACGTTACTGCCGTTTCAAAACTCTTTTCGCGCATGAACGACGTACCCAGGTCATACAGAACGTTGGCAACGATCAGGGGCGCATCGGTTCGCTGAGCGAGCATATTCAGGTGGAATCGTGCACTGTCAAGCCGTCCGGCCCGACGATGCAGCTGCGCAAGTTTGTAGCGCGATTGAGCCCCATACTCACTTGCCGGATAGACGTCCGCCGTTTGCTGGTAGAGCGTGATGGCAGATACTGTGTCTTCGCGAAGACGTGCATGCTCGGCCAATTCGTAGCCGGCTAGCGATGCGGCAACGGTATCGGTTTTATACGACTTGAGTACGATGCGGTAGATCGAATCGGCCGACGACATGTTGGCAGACTTTGTGAAGTACTCGGCGAGATCCATCATCGAGCTGACGACGAATCGGCTCTTCGCATCTCGCGCGGGAATAGCCGAAAATGCCTCACGTGCCTGCGCAACGTCGTTCATTGTCAGGTACGTGCGCCCAAGCAAATAGAGTGCTTCATCGTTGCGTTGCGCTGATGGATACGTCTTCATGTACGCCTGCAGTTCACCGGCAGCGGACGCGTAGTTCTTTCCTGAGTAGAAGATTTCTGCTTTTCGCCAGGCAAATTCCTCTGCCGCCAGCGAGGATGGATTGGAGCGGATCAGCGTATCAAGCACCACGATCGCCTCATCGGTACGACCCTGTCCAACGAGCACATCCTGCAGACTCTTTGCCGCTTCCGTGGCAAGGGGGTGAGACGGGAAACGGCTCATCACATCACGGTATGTCGCGATCGAGGCATCGGTGTTACCGAGGTTGAAGTAGGCGTCTCCCATCGTATACAACGCACGCACAGCGTGGTCCCCGTCAGGATACGCCGACAACAGACGCTCAAACTCCGACACCGCAGCAGCATCGTCCTGCTGCTGAAAAGCAATCCACCCCACAAGGTAGAGTGCATCATCAGAAAGACGGCTCTTCGGGTATCGCTGCACGAAATCCCGCATGAGTTCAACGGCTCGGGCGAGCTCTCCAGCCCGGTAGGCGGACTGCCCTGCCTGATATGCCGCATACTGCGCCTCTTCCTGTCCACCTCCGCGGCGCGCAGCCTGTTCGTACTGACGTGCGGCCGAGGCAAACTGCTTGGCGATGTACAATGCATCAGCGCGGCGGACCATCGCTTCTGTTGCGTATCTGGACGCCGGATACGTTGACAGCAGCTCACCGAACACCTTCGAGGAACGGTCAAAGTCCCGACGACGGAAATGCGTCCAGGCAAGTCCGTACATGGCTTCTTCACGACGGCTGCTGGCGGTGTATCGACGCACGACCTCTTCGTAGAGTTCTTGGGCGTTCTTCAGGAGGTCTTCTTTGTACATAGCCTCGGCAAGCCAGAAAGTAGCCTCATCTCGCCGAGCGTCGGTCGGATGATTTCCCAGAAAATCCGTCAACGCCGCAATGGCCTGCCTAGCCTGACCGGACTGCACAAAGCAGATCCCACGATGCAGACGGGCATCGGCAAGGTATCGCTGACGCATCGGAACCAGCTCCTCGCGCGCTTCGGTAGCGATCTTCTCTGCCCGCTCCAGGATTGATGCGGCCTTTGCCCACTGCTGACGGTGCATCTGGGCGCTTGATAGCAGGATCTGCGCACGCAACATTGTTGAAGCGTCCTGAGCCTCACGTTCTGCCCGCTCGAGAGACCGTACAGATCGTTCGTACTCTTCGCGCTCGTACTGAGCCTGACCAACTTCGATCAGAGCCTGAGCCTTGTATGGATAGCCCCCTTGCATCGAAAGTGCGGAGAACTCCTTCTCTGCCTCATCGGCGCGGCCGAGCCGCTTCAGACAGAGTGCCCGATACAGCAGCGCCTGATACCTTGTATCAGAGGCCTCTTCGGCGTCGCCACCGATGATCGGGTCATAATGGCGTAGCGCAGAATCAGGCTTATTCCGATGCAGGTGAGAATAGCCGGCAGTAAGATGCATCACCCAACGAAACGCCGATGATGGACGACGCGCAAGGAATGCATTGCAGGTGTCAATGGCACGCTGATGAAGTCCGGCCTGTGCAAGGGCCTGTGCTCGCACAACCGGAACGAGGTCCACGGCAACCGAATCGATAGTGGCTCCTTCACTGCGCGCCCGAAGGTATGCGGCCATCGCTGTATCTATGCCGTTAAGAAGATCGATTGATCGAACGGCTTGCCGTTTTCCAAGGGCGATGACGGCCTGTCGTACACGTGCGGATATCGCCAGCGAATGCGAGGGATGATTCGTCCAAACGGCACCATAGGCAGCAGATGCTTCGGCGTCCTGCCCATTCTGTTCGTACACCTGTCCAATGGCAAATCGTGCCTGTGCGGCAAGATCATCATCGCCCGCGGTGGCACGCTGGTATCCTTCCAAAGCCTTCTCTAACTCACCACGATGCGCTCGCGATGTGGCCTCCCAAAATGAAGCAAGCTGCAAGACACTCCCGTACACTGAGTCGCCACGAAGTTCCTTCGCTTGCTGCGCCATGCTTGCAGCCAGTCCACAGAGTTCTGCCCCCGTGGCATGGTCGCCATCCTCAAGGGCCATGAACCCCCGCTCCAGCATGGCCATTGGGGCAAGGGGCGAGGCAGAGCGCCTGTCGGTGAAATCTGTCAGCCGGCGCGACGCACCAAGGCGGTTCTCTCGCCGACGGTCAATCTCTGCGCGGTCAAGCCAGATGCGATCACCCGAGGATGTACGATTCCAGTCGGCGCTGAATCGACGAAGTTCCTGCAGTGAACGCTGCAGCAGTGCCTGGTCAAGAAATCGATGGGACTGCTGAGCGATGTGGACGCTCGGCACGGGTGGAGCAAGAAGATCCTGCCCTCGTGCCTGAAACGCAACGAGAGCACACACCCCCATGATCATCGTGATTCGTATGATCACCATGCGATATAGTCTTACCCCATTCTTCCTGAAATGCTGCATCGCAAATCTACGAACTGCTCCCTCACGCAATGGTTGTCTGGGGCGTAGATTTGCACGTGACTTTTCCTGACGACTCCATTGGAACTCCAGTGTACAACGTACTCCTGTACTATCAGTTTGTTCACATCGATACCCCGGAAGCATTTGCCGAGCAACATCGGCAATTCTGCGAGTCACTTGGCGTGAAGGGGCGTATCCTTGTCTCAACAGAGGGGCTCAACGGCACGATCTCCGGTCCCGCAGAGGCATGTAACGAATATCGTCGCGTCGTCTCATCAGACCCGCGTTTTGCCTCAATGGTATTTAAGGTGGACGAGGTTCAGGAGCATGCATTCCGCAAGCTGTTTGTTCGGGTGAAACAGGAGCTCGTGACGTTCCGTGCCGACCTTCCGTCTGACCCCAATGAGATCACCGGTAAACGGCTGAATCCTGTGCAATGGAAAGAGCTCATTGAACGCGGAGACGTTATCATCCTTGACGGGCGCACAGATTACGAATTCGACGTCGGTCACTTCCGCGGTGCGATTCGTCCGAACGTGGAGTCGTTCCGCGAATTCCCTGAGTGGATCCGGACGCATCTAGCCGATGCACGGGAGAAGCCGATCCTGACGTACTGCACGGGCGGAATCCGTTGCGAAAAGCTTACCTCATTCATGATCCGCGATGGCTTCAAAGAAGTCTACCAGCTTGACGGTGGAATCGTCACCTACGGTAAGGATCCGCAAACTCAGGGGGCTCTCTGGGATGGTCTCTGCTATGTGTTTGATGAACGCGTAACGGTTGAGATCAATCACACAGATGATCGCAAAGTTGTAGGGCGTTGCCATCATTGCGGCGAAGCAACGGAACGCTACGTCAACTGCCGAAACTACCGATGCCACTTGCAGCACCTTGCCTGTGAGCCCTGCGAGCATCAATTCAACAGTGCCTGTTCGATTGCATGTATGGATGCCCCCGATCGTCCGTGGTACCCAGGGCAGCCCCCTCGAGAATCAACATCTACCTTCACCACCACCGCACAGTCCGCATGAGTGAGCTCCTTCAGCATATCGATGAGGCCGTTGCCGAGATCCGTAAGCATACCGATGCAACCCCAACGATCGGGATCATTCTTGGTACGGGGCTTGGCGCACTGGTGGATCGGATGGAGATATCGCACACGATCACATATCAGACCATCCCGCACTTCCCAACGAGCACCGTTGAATCACATTCCGGACGTCTTGTGTTCGGAACAATCAGCGGCAAGAGCGTCATGGTGATGCAGGGTCGGTTTCATCAGTACGAGGGGTATTCGCTTCAGCAGGTCACCTTCCCCGTTAGGGTGATGAAGATGCTCGGCGTGAAAACGCTGATAGTTTCCAATGCATGCGGTGGCATGAACCCGCTCTACCGTCGCGGAGATCTGATGCTGATTGATGATCACATCAACCTCCTCGGTGATAATCCCCTCGTCGGACCCAATGAGCCGGCTCTGGGTCCGAGATTCCCGGACATGAGTGAACCATACTCACGTCGCCTCCTCGAGATCGCCGAGCGTTGCGCCCTTGCCCGTGCCCAGAAGGTCCACCGAGGTGTCTACGTAGCTGTCACTGGTCCGAACCTTGAGACCCGCGCTGAGTATCGGTTCCTGCGCCTGATTGGTGCCGACGTGGTTGGAATGAGCACCGTACCGGAGTGCATCGTTGCGCGGCACATGCACATGGATGTGCTCGGCATAAGCATCATCACCGACGAGTGCTTTCCCGATTCACTACAACCTGTGCATCTTGAGCACGTCCTTGAGGCGGCAGCCAAAGCCGAACCAATTCTTACGACGCTTGTCACTGACGTTATCGAGCATATCTCATGAACACTCGCCCCCTTGCACTGATCATCCTTGTTGCCGCAACGCTGGTTGCCTGCACTCCGGAAGAGCCATTCATCGACTCATTCGACGATGGATGGCGTCTCTTGATGACCAATGCACAGGGATCCCTTGTCGTAACAGACGTGCCGGATCAGAGCGCCACCGCCACGGTGTGGTCTGATGCAGCGGACTCCGCGTTGCACCAGCTGAAGCGGTTCCGCGAGCGCGTCTATCTGTTGCACAGCCAGCGTCCGTGGATCGTGATCTTCGATGCAGATACACTTCGCGCGGTGGACACCATTGATCTGGGCACCGCTTCGGCATCGTCCATCGCCTTCGCAAATGCGACCACCGCGTTTGCAACGATCCCTTCAGAGCGGGCCGTAAAGGTGATCGATCTGACGGTCGGTTCCGTTGCCCGCACGATCAGCATGCCAAGCCGTCCGATGAACATCGATGCCAATGGCAATCAGCTGTGCGTTACGCTCCCAGATACGAACTCTGTGGCCATCATCGACTCTCGAACAATGGACGTTGAAGCAATCGTGGCAACATCCGCAGTGCCATGGTTTGTTACAGCGGATCCTGCTAATGCCGTGTTCTGCATCGTTTCGATGGGTGCGGGCAAGGTAACCTCGGGTCCGCCAAGTGCTGCCGCGATCCAGTTTCTCACTGCAACCACGCGGGCAATCAGCGCACCACTGGAGCTCACAACGCGGGGCACAACAGCGGTTCAACTTCGTCCGACTGGACTCATCGTTACTTCAACACAGCTTGCATTTGTATCGAGTACAGGTGGACTCATGCGCATCGGTACACGATCGCGAAACCGCGTCACAACGATGCAGCCCGATAACATCACGTCGCTAGCCTACAACGAGGCACGTGCCGAGATCCTGGCTCAGCTAGGCGGTTCACGCACGGGGCTTGCCGTCTACAACGTCAATGGCGACGCGCGCACGGCTACTGTCAGTGTTACCTCCCCTGCCACGTCAGCATTAGGCATAGCGCGGTGATCGCCGATCGGCTCGTTGAAGCAGCGTCGAGCAGACCCCGGCGTATTGCCTTCGCCGATGCCGCCGACCCTCGCGTGCAAACCGCTGCTCGCTGGTGCGCGCAGCGCGGTATCTGCCATCCGGTGCTGGTTACCGGTTCTTCCCAGCTTGACGAATCAGCCTTGGACGATCTCGCAGCAGACGGTGTGCATGCACTGCATGTGCACAATTGCGAGCAGCGCACGTATGAGCATATCATGCAGCGGCGCTCCGGAAAGGGGCTTGCAGCCGAGGATGCCAGACTGCTCGCTGCTGATCCACTCTATGCCGCTGGAACGCTTCTTGCCGATGCCCGAGTTGACGGCGCGGTAGCCGGCGCCTTGTCATCAACGCCAGATGTAGTGCGGGCCGCACTGTGGACCGTTGGCATGGCTGCGGATACATCGGTTGTGTCGAGCTTCTTTCTTATGGCCTGGCCCGACAAGCACCTTTTCTTTTCCGATTGCGGCGTTGTTCCTGAGCCAAGCTCAGAACAACTGGCTGACATCGCATGGTCGGCCGCGGAAAACTATCGTCGACTCGTCGGCGACGAGCCTCGAGTAGCATTCCTGAGCTTTTCGACAAGGGGCAGTGCAGCTCACCCATCGGTTGATCGTGTTCGCACAGCGTATGATCGATTTCACGCCAAGCATCCCAACGTTTCGGCTGACGGCGAGCTGCAGTTCGATGCGGCATTTGTGCCGGATGTAGCCCGGAGGAAGGCACCGGATTCGCCCCTTACCGGCACGGCAAACGTTATGATCTTCCCCGATCTCAATGCCGGTAACAT
>VEQR01000063.1 GCA_018883125.1 Candidatus Kapaibacterium sp. | reverse complement strand
TGGTGATCACATCGAAGGATTCGGGTTCGAGTTCGGCTTCGAGAAAATCACGCAGCACCACGTGGTAGCGCGATGAGTCGAGACCGAGTTTCGCAGCATACTCGTGTTGCTTTTCAACCCAGTTGAATTTGTCAAGACACGTAACGTCCCAGTTTGAATTCGCTGCCACCCATGATGGAAAGATCGACTGACCTGTACCGATGTCAAGGTAGCGAAGGGGCTTATCGAACAACGGCTTGAGCTGCTCGGCGAGAAGTGGCAGTTCGATTGCTCTTTCGTATCCGAAACCTTTGATGCGATAGAGAAAGCGCAGACGCTTGGCATGGGCGTCAATGGCGCGAGCAAGCTCTTCGTTGATCCGGCGGTTCATGATCTTCCTTCGTTCGGTTCTCGACTGCAAATCTCGGAAAGAGCCGGATGTGATCGCAGAGTTTCGAGAATGCTGAAGTTCGTCAGCTCATAGTGGATCGGAGTGATCGCTGCATAGCCATTGGCCACAACAGCATCGTCTCCGTCCACCAACTCTCGCACCGTCACAAACTCGCCCGTAAGCCAGTAGTAGGGACGGCCTTGCGGATCGATGCGAACGTCATAGGCATCCTTCCACTCGTTATGTCCCTGACGGGTTATGCGGAGCCCCTTGAAATCTGCTTTTGCCACCGGAGGAACATTGACGTTCAAGAGTGTTCCGGCCGGAAGCTGCAGGTCGAGCAGCCTCGACGCTACATCGTAGGCAACGTCGGCGGCCAAAGACATGTCCGCAGTATGATCGAATGTTGCAAGCGACACGGCCATTGATGGAATGCCCATCAGCGTACCTTCTGTTGCAGCACTCACGGTGCCGGAGTAAATCGCGTTAACGCTGGTATTGGAGCCGTGGTTGATCCCGCTCACAACAATGTCTGGTCGGCGGTCGAGAAGCGTGCTGACGCCCAGTTTGACGCAGTCGGCAGGCGTGCCATTGATCGCAAACCCAAAGACCTCTCCGTTGCGATGAAACGGTGTTGCCCGAAGGGGGCTTGCCACCGTCAGAGCATGTCCGACGGCACTTTGCTGACGGTCGGGTGCCACCACCACTACGTCACCGATGCGACGCATCGCCTGCACAAGCGCATGGATGCCTGCCGAGTCGATTCCATCGTCGTTCGTTACCAGGATGTACACTGCATGCCCCCTTAGCGCGAAAGATCCAAGTACAGCACAAAGGCCATCAGAGCGAGCAGAAGTGCCATGCCTACCTGCTGAATGCGGATCTTCACGGATGTTGGGATCTCGCGTCGGATAACCGCTTCGATCGCCACGAACACCAAGTGTCCACCATCAAGTCCGGGTAGCGGCAGCAGGTTCATGACGCCGAGTGAGATCGAGATCAGGGCCATGAACCGCAGGAACGATTCAATGCCAAGGTCGCTGCTGCGCGAAGCCATCTGGGCAATGCGGATCGGTCCGCCAAAACTCTCGCCTACACTCACCGTGCCCTTGACCACGTGGGCCACCGAGGTGCCGATCATGGCAATTGTCTTGGTGGTCTGTGCAACCGACTGCGAGAGTGCATCGAACAGCGAGAATGTCTCGCGCCTGCGCTCACCAACGTATTCCGTTTCGAGCTGTACGCCAATGGTTGAATCACCGGAGACCACTACAGAGATAGGACGGGGCTGACCATCCCGGTCCACATGCACGGTCATCACGCGTCCGGCATGTGCGCGGATGTATCGCTGAAACTGCACCAAGGAGCTTACCGGCATGGTGTCTGCGGCCAGGATCACGTCACCCGGACGGAAGCCGGCCTTGGCGGCAGGTGCACCGGAAACAACACCACCGATGCGGACGCTTACATTATCAGGGTAAATGCCAAGACCACCCTCAGAGGTCATGGACTTCACGAGTCGGCTACCAGCAACTACCATCTGACGCGACTCACCATTGCGATCGACCGAGATCAGACGTTGAGAAAGATTTTCGTCAACGGTCAGTGCTTCCGCAAAGTCCTCCCACGTTTGCACCGCGTTCCCGTCCACCGCACGCACCTTGTCACCGGCCTGCAGGCCCGCTTCGGCAAGGGGGGATGTGGCCTCGACCCATGCAACACGGGTGGTGGCCATTTCTTCGTGACCGTACCACATCGTAAGACTCGTGAAGATGCCGATTGCCAGAAGAAAGTTCATGATGACGCCGGCACTGAGCACGAGCGTCTTGGCCAGGGCCCCCTTCGAGCGGAATTCGTATGGCTGTGGCTGGCTGTTGGCAAACTCGGTGTCGAAGGACTCATCGATCATGCCGATGATCTTCACATAGCCGCCAATCGGAAAGGCGCAGAGTCGGTAATCTGTGTGATCACCAAGGTCTATATCCTCCGGCAGTTTGCCGACGGTAAAACCTTGAATCTTGTTCCAGCCAAATACCCGCGGACCCATTCCGAGGGCAAAGACATCGGCACGCATACCCGTCCAGAGTGCCGTAAGGAAGTGTCCCAGCTCATGGACAAAGACCAGCACACCGATGACGATGATGAAGGAGATAAGGGGCTGCAGAAACGTCATACTGCTACGTAGGTTTACAGTGAAGGAAACGTTTTCGCCACGCGCCGTGCCTCGGCATCGATGGCGATAATGTCCACTAATGACGGATCATCGTGATGTTCCATGTGATCACGTGTGTGCCGGATCACGTTTGGAATATCGGTAAAGCGCAACTGATGATCCAGAAACGCGCCCACGGCCACCTCATTGGCAGCATTCACGATGGCACCCGCAGAGCCCCCTGCCTCAAGGGCGTCATAGGCGATCTGCAAACATGGGAACTTCTTCAGATCGGGTGCTTCAAAGGTCAGGCTGCCCATGGCCGCCAGGTCCATCCGCGGGATGTCAAGCGGCCAGCGGCGCGGATACGACAACGCATATTGGATCGGAACAAGCATCGTTGGCACTCCCATCTGGGCCTTGACCGAACCATCAATGAACTGCACCATGGAGTGAATGATTGATTGAGGATGAACCACAACCTCGATCCGATCGCCGGGAAGGTCGAATAGCCACCGTGCTTCGATCACCTCGAAGCCCTTGTTCATGAGTGTTGCCGAGTCGATGGTGATCTTGGCACCCATCGACCAGTTCGGATGCTTGAGCGCTTGCTCGGGTGTAACGTGAACAAGCTTGTCTGCATCGAAGGTCCGGAAGGGTCCACCCGAGGCGGTAATGATCAGCCGGTCGACGTCAGCTCGGTGCTCACCGATGATACACTGCGCAATGGCGCTGTGCTCGGAATCCACGGCAAGCAGTGTAGCGCCATGGCGTTGAACGGCGGGCATCAGGATACTGCCGGCACTAACGAGAGATTCTTTGTTGGCAAGACCGATGACATGGCCGGCCTTGATGGCGGCCATCGTCGGCACAACGCCACTGAAGCCGACCATGGCCGAGAGCACGATGTCGTTTCCGGCATCGGCAGCTGCCTCGCAGATTCCTTCTTCTCCGCAGAGAACGGGTCCCGAAAAATCCGGCATTGCCGCACGGAACTCGGAGTAGGCAAATTCGTCGCGGATGGCCACGCCGTAGGGACGGTGACGTCTGACCTGCTCGGCAATCTCCTGCCAGCGCGTGTTACAGGTGATCCAGCGGAGCTGTGCCGAGCCCCCTAATCGCGCAACAATGTCGAGTGCCTGCGTGCCGATCGATCCGGTGGACCCAAGCACGGTGATCGACGAAGGGGCGGTGTGTGACGTACTCACAGGAATCGGCTGGTGATCTCTTTGGTGGACGTTCCGGCAAAACAGCGGAAGTCACCGGCTTCAATGGATTCATCTTCACGCAGATGCACTCGCAGGAAGTAACTCCGGAGCCAGCGGTTCAGCGTTGTGGCCTTTTTCCGCTCAATGAAATGGATGATGTATGGATGCGATGCCACGGTAACACCAAGTGCCCATGTACCAGCTCGATATCGCCGTAGCCACCTGTCGATGTCCGACACGACGCTCTCCGGAGAGATAACACGTCCGGTACCGAGACAGAACGGACATTCTTCGCTGGTGCGTTCGGCAAGACTCTGTCGGATCCGCTGACGCGTCACAGGCAGCACGCCAAGCGGCGTGAGCGGATAGACGATAGTCTTCGCCCGATCGCGAGATACCTCTCGCTTCATTTCACTCACGAGCCGACGTCTGTTATCCTCCTGCTGCATGTCGATGAAGTCGATCATCACCATGCCACCTATGTCGCGCAAACGAAGCTGTCGCGCAACCTCGCGCACTGCTTCGAAATTGGTCTTGACGGCAATCCCCTCCTGCGTGCGCTCGTTCGAGGCACGTCCGGAATTCACGTCAACCACCACCATTGCTTCCGTATGATCGATAATCAGCGAGCCACCGCTCTGCAGCGGAACACGTCGCGAATGAGACAGCAACACGTCGCGCTCGATGCCGTAGACATCAAGCATCGGACGTGTATCACCGTAAAACTCCAGTCGATCGAGCAGATGTGGAGCTGACCGCTGAACGTAGGCCTTGAGATCTCGGAACACTTTGCGGTCATCAACCACCACCTGGGCAATGTCGTCCTTGAGCAGATCGCGAATCACGCTATGGGCAACGCTTGCTTCGCGATGCAGGAGCATCGGCCCCGTTGCACCACGAACTTCCTTTTCCATTTCGCGCCAGTCGTCGAGCAGCGACGTGAAATCACGCTGCACATCATCATCGGTGAGTCCCTGCGCGGCAGTGCGAATAATGCAGCCCATTCCGGGCTCAAGCAGCGAGGTTGCGATCTGACGCAGACGCTTGCGCTCGCGTTGGGCAACGATCTTCCGGGAAATTCCGATCGATTCTTCAAACGGCAGGAGCACAACATTGCGGCCCGTTAGACCAACCTTTGTGGTGATGCGAACACCCTTTTGGTGATAGGCTTCGCGCGTGACCTGCACCACCACCATCTGCTTGGCCTGCAGGTTGATCTTGATCTCGCCACTGCGTTTTGTCGCGAATGTCGGCAGGCGCTTTTTCGAATCGATCTTTGAGGTTCGCAGCGCAACATCAGCCGTGGCAACAGAATCAGCCGTCGGTCGGTCATCATCACCGTCGTCTGTTGCGTCGTCTTCCATCGTGGAATCAACATCACTGAAGTGCAGAAATGCATCCTGCTCCAGGCCAATGTCCACAAACGCCGCATTCATTCCCTGAGCCACTTTTACCACACGGCCAAGGTAGATGTTCCCGACGTGGTGCTCCGTATCGGGCGACTCGGTAAAGAGCTCTGCGAGCTTCCCGTCTTCGGTTATTGCGATCCGAAGGTGGCTCGACGTGGCATTAATGAGGATTCTTCGTACCATCAAAAAAAGTGGCCAAGTTGACCGTGGCGCCTTGTACACATGCTGACCGTTGCTTCCTTCCGGACCTGGCGGGATTGGGCCTGGTACAACCGCACGGGACTTGGCCGTGTTGACTTCATGGTTGTGATGGGTCGCAAATATACACTATGGAATGCGAAACTCCGGCACGAGTCCTTGCCAGCACTCCCAATAATCACTCTGAAGCTCGGCGCAGGACATAGCAAATGCCGTTGGACGGCAGACAAAACGCGTTTCGAACATGAAGGCCATCGTGCCCTCGATCTTCGTTGGCTTGAGGTCAACCGTCGACATCTTCTTGTACGTATCGGCATCAGGACCATGGCCGCTCATGCAGTTGTGCAGTGATGACCCACCGGGCACAAATCCGCCCCCTTCTTTCGCATCATACACACCGTCGATCAGCCCCATGAACTCGTTCATGAAGTTGCGGTGGAACCATGGTGGACGGAAGGTGTTCTCGGCAACCATCCAGCGCGGCGGAAAGCAGACGAAGTCGATGTTCGCAACGCCCGGAGTATCCGAGGCAGACGTCAAAACCGTGTAGATCGACGGATCCGGATGATCGTAGCTCACGGAATTGATACACTGATACTTCCGCAGATCATACTTGTATGGCGCATAGTTGCCGTGCCACGCAACCACGTTAAGGGGCGAATGGTCGTACGTACCGCGCCAGAGATTCCCTTGGAACTTTGCGATCACCGCAAACTCACCCGTGCGCTCCTCATACCATGCTTCCGGCGTCAGAAAATCGCGTGGATAGGCAAGACCATTGGCACCGATCGGCCCGAGGTCAGGCAGCTTCAAACGGGAACCGTAATTCTCCAGGATGTATCCACGCACGCCCCCTGACACTTCGACGCGAAACTTGATACCGCGAGGAATCACGCAGATCTCGTGGGGCTCAACATCAACAATCCCCATCTCCGTTAGAAAGCGCAGCGAACCTTCCTGGGGCACAATCAGCATCTCGCCGTCGGCGTTGTAGAAGAAGGTGTCAACCATTGATGCGTTTGCCGCATACACGTGGATGGCTGATCCGCTGTGCGTTGTCAGGTCTCCGCTTCCGGCCATCGTTGCGATGCCCTCGATGAACGTTGTTGGCTTCGTCGGAATTGGCAAGGGGCTCCACCGAAGCTGATTCGGCGTGGTCTCAACCTCGTTGAACGGCGTCGAGCGGATGAGTCCGTTGTCGATGCGCTCGTACGGCTTGTGCACAACGGACGGACGAATTCGGTACATCCACGACCGACGGTTTTCTTGACGCGGCGCAGTGAACGCCGTGCCGTTGATCTGCTCGGCATACAACCCAAACGCCGGCTTCTGCGGTGAATTCTGTCCCTGCGGAAGGGCCCCCTTTACCGCCTCTGTGGCAAACTCGTTGCCAAACCCACTCATGTAGCCCATGGTGCTCACCCGTCTGTGATTTGCATTGACGCTCATTGCTCGGAACGCCTTCGGCGCGCCCAGCAGGATTCGAACCTGCGGCCAGCAGCTTAGAAGGCTGCTGCTCTATCCAACTGAGCTATGGGCGCATGGAACGAAATTACGGCAGGTTTTGGGTTTTGGGTTTTAGGTTTTGGGGGGTTGAGGGAAAATGTCACGAACATTGGTCGACTTGGCTCATTCGGGTAAACCCACAATGGAGATACCCACCATGATCACCACATTCCGCGACCTATTTGTCTGGCAGAGGGCTATGGAATTGATTCGCGTCGTCTATGCAGTTGCCGATGCCATACCACCATCCGAACGATATGGTTTAACGCCTCAACTTCGCAGAGCCGTCACGTCCGTTGCGCTCAATATTGCGGAAGGCAAACAACGCACAACACGGAAGGAATACTGCCGGTTTATCGACATTGCCTTAGGATCGCTCAGCGAGGTCGAAGCCATTCTGCTCATCGTGACCGAGCTATACGCCGACAACATTCTCGTTGCACAGCCAACGTTCGACGAAATCGTAGTCCTTCGAAAGATGCTGTTCAGTCTGAGGAAGAAGCTACGAGCACCACAAGAATCCACGTAGAGCCCCCAACCATCAACTACCACCCCAAAAACCCAGAACCCAAAACCCAAAACCTACTGGGGCATTATCTCAAACTCATTCAGCGCCTCATCAATCTGGAGGCTGACCTGGCCATAGGGGGTGGGGATCGTTGACAGATCCTCCAGGGCGGACCCTGACAAACTGGCAGATTCGCGGCGGATATCGGAGAGCCAGGCATACAGCTGGGGCGAAACGGCTACTTCCCTCGGAGCATGCCCGTGGACGGCCACAAAGCGCTCGATGGTTGCCATCAGCTCTTCAAATGCATCAAACCATTCCATCGCTGTATCCTCCCTGTTCCGCGGTGTCGTTTCTGGATGAAGACGAACCAATTGGTATGCCAAAAACTCGGCAAGGGGCTTTCCGGTTACCGCATCAGATTTCCCGTCGTTTTCCGTACCTTTGTTGTCTTTCCCGGGCCCTGGGTTTGTCACACCATTTGTTGAGTCCGACGCTGTGTTGGAGGGCCGCAACACGACGACGGAGAACGTAGGAAGATCGCATGTCAGAGAACATCGAAAACGCGGGTGAAGCCACACCGGAGACCGCTCCCGTGGCAACGCCGGACATCAAGATGGAGACGGTTGCTGCCGCATCCACACCTGCACCCTCCCGCAAACATTCAGCCGTAGCCGACATCCTCAATGGCGAGATCGACTCGCCGATGATGGGCGACGCTGAATTCCGTAATCTTTTTGAAACCAAGGTTTCGACGCTGAAGGCTGACGACATGGTTCATGGAACTGTGGTGTCGGTTACAAAGGATGAGATCCTCGTTGACATCGGATTTAAGTCGCTTGGTGTTGTGCCACGCGCTGAGTTCGTTGGTGCTGAGCTCCTCACAGCCGGCGAAGTTGTTGACGTGTTCGTTGAGAAGATCGAGGACGGCGATGGCCGCCTGATGCTCAGCCGCCGTCGTGCTGACTTCATGAAGACGTGGGAAGAAATTCTCAAGCTCGCCGAAACGCAGACGGTCACTCAGGTTCGCATCCTTCGCCGCATCAAGGGCGGTATGGTTGTAGACCTGCTGGGTATCGAAGCGTTCCTTCCTGGCTCGCAGATCGACGTTCGCCCCGTGCGTGACTTCGATGCGTGGGTCGGCCGCACCATCGACGTGCGGGTTGTCAAGGTCAACCACCCGAGCGAAAACGTCGTCGTATCGCACAAGGTCCTGCTCGAAGAGCAGCTCGCAGAGCAGCGTGGAAAGATCCTCGAGCTTCTCGAAAAGGGTCTTGTTCTCGAAGGTACCGTCAAGGCCATTTCGGACTTCGGTGTGTTCGTGGATCTTGGTGGCGTAGACGGTCTGGTGCACATCACGGACCTCTCATGGGGTCGCGTATCGCATCCAAGCGAGATTGTTCAGTTGGATCAGCAGGTCAAGGTCGTGGTTCTGGACTTCGACGAAAACCGCAAGCGCATCTCGCTTGGCATGAAGCAGCTCACTTCACACCCATGGGATCAAATCGGCGAGCGTTACGAGCCAGGCGCAAAGGTGCGCGGCAAGGTTGTGTCGCTGACAGATTACGGTGCCTTCATCGAGATCGAGAAGGGCGTCGAGGGTCTGATCCACATCAGCGAAATGTCGTGGACGCAGCACGTCAAGCATCCATCACAGGTGGTATCGCTTGGTCAGATGGTCGAAGCCTCTGTGCTGAACATCGACAAATCTGAGCGCAAGCTTGCGCTTGGCATGAAGCAGCTCGAGCCAGACCCATGGAACGACCTCACGGCCAAGTATCCTTCGGGATCGGTTCACAAGGGTATCGTTCGTAACCTCACGAACTTCGGCGTCTTTATCGAACTCGAACCAGGTGTCGACGGCCTTGTGCACATCTCCGACCTGTCGTGGACGAAGAAGATCCGTCACCCGGGTGAATTCGTCAAGAAGGGCGATGAACTCCAGGTTGTGGTTCTTGCCATTGACAACGAGCATCGTCGTATCTCCCTCGGACACAAGCAGATCTCGGAAAATCCATGGGACATCTTCGAGAACGAGTTCGCCGTTGGTATGGAAACCGAAGGCAAGATCGTTCGTCTCATCGATAAGGGCGTGATCGTTGAAATGCCGCAAGGTGTTGATGGTTTCGTTCCTGTGTCACAGCTGTCCTTCGCTCCGGTTCGCACGATCTCAGACTTCTTCAATGTTGATGACACGCTCCCTCTGAAGGTCGTCGAGTTCGACAAGGAACAGAAGAAGATCGTCCTATCGGCTGTTGAATTTCTGCGCGGTCGCTCGGCTGAAGAGATCGCCAAGTACAATGCCAACCACCCTGTTCCGAATGCAGACAAGTACAATGCAGACGGATCAGCTTCTGCTGCTACAACGATTGAAGATCTCGAAAGCAGCGAGCCAGTTTCAGAGTAATTGCTCTGATTTTCTGTGGTTAACTCGTCAGTATGAAAAGGCCTGCCATTCGGCAGGCCTTTTTTATGTTGCGCCCCGTTATGAGTCTACAGCCTATCCTCGACGAGTTGTTTGCAATGACGTTCCATGCAGGCATCAAGCCAGGACTGGAACGCATCACATCTATGCTTGCGGAACTCGGTGATCCCCATCATCGACTCACATCGATCCACGTAGCCGGCACCAACGGAAAGGGGTCAACGTGTTCACTGCTGGCCTCGATCCTGACCGAAGCAGGCTACAATGTGGGGCTGTATACATCGCCCCATATCCGACGCTTCAACGAGCGGATCCGCATCAATGGCGTGCCCATTACCGACGCAGACGTAGCACGCCTTGCCGTGCCCCTTATGGAGCATGCAAAGGCCATCGGCGGCACATTCTTCGAGGTCACAACTGCAGCGGCCTTGCAGTACTTTGCGGAACGCCGCGTTGATGTTGCCGTGATCGAAACGGGGCTGGGTGGACGTCTTGACGCAACAAATGTGATCACGCCCCTGCTGAGTGTTATCACGGCGATCGATCTTGATCACATGGAGTATCTCGGCACAACCATTCCACAGATCGCGGGTGAAAAGGCCGGTATCATCAAGGCCGGCGTACCGGTGGTGATCGGACCGAACGGCTCCGATGCCTGCGATGTCTTCGAGCGTCGCGCCGAACACGTTGGCTCGGAGATCGTCTTTGCTGAGGATAGCGTGGCCGTGGAAGTGGACGCATATTATGCGGACCTAACAATGAGCATATCGGCCATTTCCGATGATACGCGCCGGTATTACGTGAGCGAGCTCACGGGGCTTCATCAGTCAGAGAATATCTGCACCGTCCTCGGGGCCATTCCCATCCTTCAGCGCAGCCTTGCGATCGACGATGAAGATGTTCGCCGTGGTCTGCGCTCGGTTCGTCGCAACAGCGGTATTGCGGGTCGCACGGAGATCATCGCCAATGACCCGCTGACGATCATCGACGTATCGCACAACCCTGGCGGCATGCACTCACTGGTGCGCACGCTGATGGCTTCGCGCATTGCCGGCCCCCTTCATGTGGTTTTTGGTGCAATGTCCGACAAGGACGTCGAGGGAATGCTTGGCGAGCTTCTCGCGCTTCACCCCACGATTCACGCCTGCGCTGCCGATCTGCCGCGCAGCATGCCATACCCTGACGTAGCAGCCATCGCAAAAAGCATCGGCCACGAACAGGTGATCTCTCACACATCCGTGGCCGAAGCGGTGCAGGCGGCTCGTGCCCGGGGCACAACCATTATCTGCGGAAGTTTTCATGTGGCCGACGAGGCAGCCCAGACACTGGGCTTTCTGTCCTGAGCGGCCAGGGTCGTCTTAGAAGATCATCGCCAAAGCAAACAGGATCGCAAAGACAACCTGCAACTGGATGGTTGCCACGTTGCCCTTGACAAGTGCTCGGCTATTGATGTTGTCACGCATGTACTTCGTCACCCATCCACCCCATACAGCGCCAACGGCTGCTACGCCATAGAGAAGGGGCTTCTGGTGCTCCATCGCCAACCACACGGTTACGCCAAGTGCGCCAAGCAGGAAGATGGCGTAGAACACAGGTGCCATGGCATATCCAAACGTGACCACCAGGTGATTCTTCCCTGTTGATGCATCACCTTCGGTGTCGGGCACTTGGTTGATCAGCAGAATGTTCGTGGTCAGCAGTCCGGTTGGGATTCCAAAAAGAAACGCATCCCAATTCATTGTGCCTGTGAGAACGTAGTACATCCCCATCGTGATCAGTGGTCCAAATGCCATACCGATGGTGATCTCACCGAGACCATGACGCGCCACAAGGCGGAGCGGTGGAGCGGTGTAGAAGAAGCCAAGGGCAAGACCCGTAAGACCGATCGTGAGCACACCTGTGCCGACTGCTGATGTTAGGTAGAGTCCAATGCCGAGGGCGATCAGGGCACAGACAGTTGCCACCTTCAGCGTGCCCTTGAGGTCAATAAGGCCGAGTTCGATCGATCGCGAGCCCCCTGAATACTGAACGAAGTACTTCGTGTTCGCCTGGTCGGTGCCGCTCTTTACGTCGAAGTAATCGTTAAAGACGTTGCTGGCAAGGTGCAGAAGCGCCACTCCCAGCATTGTAAGGCTGGCCAGGAACCAGTTGATTGTTTGCGGTGGATCGGCAATGCCGGAGGCATAGGCCAGCCCGATGAAGCACGGCGTTAGCGCAGCCGAAAGAAATGGGGCGCGTGTGATCACCAGCCATGAGATAATCTTGGTGCTCGACTTGATCGGAATGTTTACCGGCGCATCAAGTTCTTCGGTCACGCCGCAGAAGCCTACCTGCTGTCCGCCCTTGAACGTTGGCGTAATGCGGATGCGTGCGCCGAACTTTTCTCCGCTCTTACGGATGAAGTTCGTCTCGCCTGCCCACTCACCCTCCTTGACGGCAGTTGCCAGCCAACCTGGGAGATTCTGAAGAACAACTTCACCCGGCGAGAAAGCGCTTACTCGCAACTTGCCGACGGTCTCGTCCTGAGAGTATCCAAACATCGCCTGCGCGCCCGGCGAAAAGGTCTCGATGACCCCCTCCATGTCGCACGTGATGACTGACTTGTCTAACGTCGTTGCCATGTCTGCTCCTTGATGGAAAATGCTGTTTGACGTGATACGAATTTACAACGACCGACCCATCGGTCGGAAATAGAGCCGTAGTTTCGCGTCGATTTCGCCCCTTATCACTCTGGATAAACAATGACCGCACTGCTCTCAGTTTCCGACAAGACCGGAATTATTGAATTCGCCCGCGAGCTGCACTCCTTGGGAGTACAACTTCTCTCGACAGGGGGCACGGCAAAGGCGCTGAAAGAGGCCGGCATTCCGGTGGTAAGCGTCTCTGATGTAACGGGGTTCCCGGAGATCATGGACGGGCGCGTCAAGACTCTGCACCCGAAAATCCACGGGGGAATTTTGGGGAGAATGGACAACCCGACCGATGCGGCGCAGATGCAGGAGCATGGCATCGAGCACATCGACATTGTGGTGGTGAACCTGTATCCGTTCGAGCAGACGGTTGCCGATCCTTCGTCAAGCGATGCGGACATCATCGAAAACATCGACATCGGCGGTCCCGCCATGGTGCGCGCCTCGGCAAAGAACCATGCACACGTGGCCATCGTCGTGAACCCTTCACACTACCCCACAATCATCCACCAGCTAAAGTCCGGCGGCATCAGCTACGATCTGCGCCGCCAGCTTGCCCTGGAGGCCTTCTCGCATACAGCGCAGTACGATGCACGCATCTCGCAGTACTTCGCCCGCGAATCATCGTCGTTTCTTGCAGTGGGGGCTCTGCCATTGCGCATTGATCAGCCCCTTCGCTATGGAGAGAATCCGCATCAGCGTGCCGTTCTTTACGGCTCCTTTACGTCGCTCTTCCGTCAGCTCCACGGAAAGGAACTCTCGTACAACAACATCCTCGACATTGATGCGGCCATGGGGCTGTGTGCTGAGTTCGACGAGCCAACAGTGGTGATCGTCAAGCACAACAATCCATGCGGCGTCGGCTCGGATGCCTCGATCGTTGAGGCCTATCGCAAGGCCTTTGCAACGGATACCGTGAGTCCCTTCGGCGGTATCATCGCCGTCAATCGTCCGATCGACATCTCCTTTGCTGAAGAAGTCCACGGACTGTTTGCCGAAGTGCTCATTGCTCCGTCGTTCTCGGATGACGCGCTTGCCCTCTTGCAGAAGAAGAAGGATCGTCGCTTGATGGTGGTCGATCGTGCAGCATACAATGCCGCAACGAAGACCAGCGTTCGCAGTGTAGCGTCCGGACTTCTTGTGCAGGACGCCGACGCGATCTTGTACAACGACGAAGCCCTTCGTGTGGTCACCTCTCGCACGCCTAGCGACGATGAACACCGAGCCATGCTCTACGCCTGGAAGATCGCCAAACACGTCAAAAGCAACGCCATCGTATACGCCACACAGGATCGGTCTCTAGCCATCGGCGCGGGACAAATGTCACGCGTGGACTCTGCCCGCATTGCCGTGCGCAAAGCCCAGGACGCCGGCATCGACCTCTCCGGCTGCGCCGTAGCCTCGGATGCCTTCTTCCCCTTTGCCGACGGCCTGCTGCAAGCCGCCGAAGCCGGCGCCGCTTGCGTCATCCAACCCGGCGGCTCCATCCGCGATGAAGAAGTCATCGCCGCCGCCAACGAAAAGGGGCTGGCCATGATGTTTACCGGCACGAGGCATTTTCGGCATTAAGGCGAGTGACAAGTGACGAGTGACGAGTGACAAGTGACACGCACACCTGCCCAGGGCTTCAGCCCTGGGATATGAAGGGTGCGGCAATCCAATGTATGCCTCTTTGTTATGGGGCCTTTCCCTCTCATCCCATGGCTAAAGCCATGGGCAATTATGCGAAGAGCC
>VEQR01000062.1 GCA_018883125.1 Candidatus Kapaibacterium sp. | reverse complement strand
TCAGGTTTGAGGAGGCGACCACTTGGGCCATGGACTTTGTGATGGCCTCATCGAAGGTGATGTCGTTGAGCTGAAGATCCAGCAGGTGGTATCCCCACGTCTCAAGAACGTGGTCAATGCTCTCCTTTACCGACTCAACGATTTCTTTGCGAAGCGAGAGGATCTCGGCCTGGCGCTTGGTGGCTACGAAACCACGGATCGAGCCTTCAATGGTTCGAATAAGCGCCGTCATAAAGTCGCGCTCATCAACAAACTTGAACGCCACGTTCTTGATCGTCTCTTCGTTACTGTCGAGAACCGAATACAGAAGCATAGCCTTGAAGTACACATTGGCCTGGTCCTGGGTGATCGCCTGAAAATCCAGCTCGATACTTCTGTTCTGGACTGATATAACCCGATGCACACGTTCAAAGAATGGGATCTTGAAGTTCAGCCCCGGACCGAGTATCCGACGATACTTCCCGAAGATGGTCAGCACGGCTACCGTACCCTGTCGAACCGTGACGAACATGAGAAAGAGCACGAACAAAGCAACGGCAAGAGCAATCAACATACTCATAGGAATACTGCAGATGGTTGAGAGAACGATGCAAACGTACCGACGGATGGCTCCGTTCGCAACGTATTTTGCGGCCGTTCACCGTTACGGAAATCTGCAAGCATGTTCGAGAAAGAACTCGACCGCGTAAAACACTCACTCCGCCAGAGGCTCGATACGGGTCTCCCATACACGTCATTGCAGTCGATCATCGACCGCAGTGATGTCCATGCATCCGTGCGGGCATACCTGCAGGCAGAGGCGCGCTGGTGGATTCACGAGGAGCAGGCAATCCGAAAATCGAATTCGCGCTTTGATACGCTTGCTGACGCCATGCGAAGCGTTCTGAGCGAGGTTGATGATCTGCTCTATCAGCATGCGCGGTTCGACAATGAAGAACTCACGGCAACTATCGATGCCGCCGTCAAAACACGTCTGAATTTTCTCTGCAGGCCCCGCACCACGCTCAAGTGGTTCGTCTTTCGTGGTGAGCCAACGAAGCCTTTGTATGAGATCCTCCTTCGTCTGGACTACCTGACCGACCACGCATACCTGTTGCAGGGCCTACGTCAGTGGGCCATGAGCCGCGGCTCGGAAGCCTCTACGAATGAGATTCTCAGCGTTGTCGAGTTTGAGCGCATCATCGAGCGAATCGACAATGAGGCAATTCTCGACCTGTCGCAGGAAGAATTCGTCCACCTGCTTGACGGACTTTATGCCTTCTTTGCCGAGGCCGACCCTGATCTTCCGCCGGAGAGTGTACCGACGGAGTCTGTGATCATCTTCCTTGATGACAAGGGGGCTGTACCGCTATCGCAGGCATTGGAGCGAATGCTCTATCGCGAGGAACTGCGCACATTGACTCGTTCCAAACTGATAGAGGTAATCGATGGCGTTATCGCATCGATCGACGCAGAACCGCCAAGCCCCTTGCAGGAACTTGTTACACAGGAAGCGGATTTGCGATCGGCGGACGTTTTCGACGACACGGCTGTGCCATCAGCAGATGACCTGCTGCGCCGCCGAATGTCGAGCTTTGATGCCGCCGTTGATGCAGACCAGCGATCGAAGTTCTTGCGGAAGCTTTTCGGTGGCGACCATGAGGAATACGAGTCTGTCCTGCGCCGCGTTGTGGGCTGCACTGATTGGCGAGAGGCGGCTGGGATGGTTGACAGATATTTTGCAAAAAAGGGCATAGATCCTGACAGTTCCACCGCGATGGAATTTGCGCAGGCCCTGCATAGGAGCTTTGCATGAATTTTATCGATACCGCAACTATTGCGGTGAAGGCCGGCGACGGTGGAGCCGGTCATGTCTCATTCCGCAGGGAAAAGTACGTGCCCAAGGGTGGACCCGACGGCGGTAATGGGGGCGACGGGGGCTCGGTGATCATCGAAGCCGATCAACAGCTGGGAACCCTGCTCGACTTTACCTACAAGCGCAAGTACGAAGCACAGGATGGAGAAAGAGGGGGCAAAAGCAACTGTACCGGTCGTAGCGGCAATGACGTTGTGATCCGCGTTCCAGTTGGCACCATCATCCGCGATCGGGAATCCGACGAGGTTGTTGCCGACATGACGGTGCATGGTGAGCGTGTGATCGTTGCCCGCGGAGGAATGGGGGGGCGGGGCAATTCAGAGTTTGTCACGTCGGTGAACCAAGCTCCGCGTAATGCTGACCCCGGCACCCCCGGTGAGGAGTGTCAGCTTGACCTTGAGCTTAAACTTCTGGCCGATGTCGGGCTGGTCGGCTTTCCCAATGCTGGAAAGAGCACACTGATCTCGGCCATCTCAGCAGCACGCCCGAAGATTGCCGATTACCCCTTCACCACACTCGTGCCAAATCTGGGTATGGTGCGTGCCGGACAGTACCGTAGTTTTACGGTGGCCGATATCCCCGGACTCATTGAGGGGGCTCACCAGGGCAAAGGTCTTGGTATTCAGTTTCTGCGACACATCGAACGGACTGCCGTTCTCGTTTTTTTGATCGACGTTCAGAGTGAAGACCCTGAGCACGACTTGGTTGTGCTTCGTCAAGAGCTGGGACTATATTCTCCGCAACTCCTTGAAAAACCTTGGCTTGTGTGTCTGTCCAAGGCGGACGTTCTCGGTGATGAGTTGTCGGAGGAGCTTCGCAGAACCCCATTTGCAGAGAAACATCAAGTGCGGATCATCTCTGCCGTTTCCGGTCGCGGTGTACCTGAGCTCGTTGAACAAATGTGGTCTTTTGTTCAAGCACAGCGATCCGGTGAATAACTTTGTAAATCTGGCACGATGCTTGATTGGTGAATTCCGGACGAAAATGGCGTTTTCATCGATTACCCTCAGCGTATCACCCGGTGAAGAACCAGCGGTGTGCTTGTCGGTAATGCCAATTTGGTTTGGCAGATCGATATTGACGTGGTATTTTCGGAGGACGGGGTGGGGAACACCCATACCGTGTGGTAACAGTATGATGTCGAACGACATGGAAATGTCGCATTCGGCATTGTGCGTTTGTGGCGATGAATCAAGAAAGTAAAGATGTACAATAAATCAACGTTTCACTTGGAGGATCGTATGAATCGATTCGATTCCGCGTTCTCGTCTTCACAACGGAATCCGGCGCTGTGGCTCCGAACCGTGTTGTTGGCGGTACTGTTCACAGTTGGCATGACGTCGTTCGCTACGGCGCAGACAATTAACCGTGCTTCGCCAGCTGGTAACATCAATCAGGCCTGTGAAGGTCAGCAGGTTGTCTACAACACCGAGAATCTTGGTGTTGGAGGAGGTGTCACGTACACATGGACGGTTGTCGGTGGATTCTTCACGACCGCTAACGGAACACCGTCGATCACTGTGCAGTGGCAGAATGTCGGCAATCAGACGCTGACGATCACGCGCAACAACTTCGGAACGATAACGGCGACCACTATCAATGTTGCTGTCAGCCGCACGCCGACTCCAGCGATTGCAGGGTCGAACGTGGTGTGTCTCAATTCCGAGCGTACGTATTCGACGCTTGGTGTTGCGGGCAGTAACTATACGTGGAACGTGAACCCGGCGAGCATGTGCGCCGTAATCGGCGGCGTGCCGCTTGGTGTTGCTTCGGGTTCAAACCAGGTGAATCTCCGCTGGGTCAACACCGGAACGGCCACGGTTTCTGTCACGGAGACCGCTGTCGGTGGTGTCTGTAGTGCAACGACGTCTGCCCAGGTGATCGTGAATCCAATTCCGTCGCCAAATCCGCAATCATCAACCGGTTATGGCAATCCTACAACGCGCCGTCCGGGTATCGTTGCCGCGAATTCGTCTCACACGTACGCAGTTGCTGCTACGCCAGGTAACGTGTTCCAGTGGGTCGTTACGGGCGGAACGATCACATCGGGAACAGCATCCAGTGCAAGCATCACTGTCACCTGGTCAACTGCCGGTACTGGTGTATTGCGCTGTCGCGAAACGGTTCCAGGTTCTGACTGTTCTACAGAGCGTATTGATACGGTGTTTATCCGCCCAGCTCCAGCTCCGTCGATCACTGGTCCTGGTGGTGTTGCTGCGGTGACACAACCATGCGCAAATACAACGGCTACGTACACAACGACAGCAGTCGCTGGAAATACCTACTCTTGGAGCGTTCCTGTCAATGGAACCATTCTTTCTGGTCAAGGAACGAACACGATCGTAGTGTCGTGGGCACCAGCTCCGGTATGGCCTAACGTAACGACCACGTCGGTCAGCGTGACCGAAACGATTGCTGACGCTCTTCCGCTCGGTAGCGCCGGAACTGTGACGACGTCGACGACGTCAATCGCAGTCAAGCCAATCCCACCGGTCACAACGATCACTGGCAATACGGTTATCTGCGCGACGAACCTGAGCAACAATCCTCAGACGGTCAACAATGCAACCTATACGTGCACTGTGCCAGCCAACACCGGTACGGGCTTCACCGGTTCGGGTACTCTTACCCCAACGTGGACCGTAACAGGTGGAACAATTACTGCCGGTCAGGGTACGGCAACAATCACGGTTCAGTGGAACAATGCATCGAATGCACCCGTCACTGGATCTGTGTCTTGTCTCCATAGCTCGACGTTCGGTTGTACATCAACTGGCAGCCTCAACGTAACCGTGAACCCACTCACAACACCTACGGTAACGGGTCCAACAGCTCTCTGTGCTCAAACAGCCGGTGATTATATCACCCCTGCGGTAGCCGGTAATACGTATGTGTGGACGGTGTCAGCCAACGGAACGATTGTTTCGGGTCAGAACACGAACCGCCTCCGCGTTCGCTGGAATACAGCAGGTACGGGAACAGTGACTGTGACGCAAAACAACCCGCTGTTCGCTTGTCCGACTCAAAACACGTTGGGCGTTACGATCAACGCACTTCCAACCGCGTCTCTCAGCGTTTCAGGGCGGACATCATTCTGTGAAGGCGGCGACATTACCATTTGCGCTCCTGTCGGATTCGACAAGTATGTATGGAACACGGGCGAAACAGCTCGCTGTATCGTTGCCCGTACAACAGGCGCTTACTGGTGTATGGTTACCAACGGAAACACCTGCACGGGTTCTTCGGACACTGTTCGTTTGAACGTCACAGCTGCTCCTGGTCCAACGGTTGCTATCAGCGGTCCAACAACATTCTGCGAAGGCGGAAACGTTGTGCTTACTGCTCCAGCCGGTTTCTCAGCCTATGCATGGACATCAAGTGCCGACGCCTCATGGACGGCCTCAACGCCGTCGGTAACTGTAACAAAGGGTGGCCAGTATCGCGTTCGCGTAGCTGATGCCGTAACAGGCTGCACAGGTGTTTCTGCTGAGATCGACGTTGTCGTCAACGCAGCTCCAAAGCCAGTTCTTTCAATCACGGGTAACGCTAACTTCTGCGCTGGCGACAGCGTTGTCGTAACTGCTCCTTCGGGCTTTGTTTCTTACTCATGGATTTCGAGTTCGGGCAACTCATACGGCACGGGCAATCGCATCGTCATCAAGACCACGGACACTGTAACCTGCCAAGTGGTTGACGTGTTCGGATGCGCCGGTGCATCTGCGGCTGTTGGCGTTAAGACGCCTCCAATTGTGCGCCCAGTTGTTGTTAGCAGCGGACCAACAACGTTCTGCGATGGCAGCAAGGTTACACTTTCAGCAGAAGAAGGATTTACGACATATCTGTGGTCTAACGGTGCAACGACACGCGAGATCACGGTTGAAAAGTCTGGAGATTATTCGGTAACTGTGCTTGATAAGAATTCGAAGTGCCCAGTTTCGTCGCCAGATGTAGCGGTAAAGGTCAACGAAAATCCTGTCAAGCCAGTTGTGATGCGTGTTGGTGATGTTCTTACTGCAAAGTCATCAGACAACATTGATTCATGGACGTGGACGGTTGATGGCGCCGTGATTCCGAATGCTACGGCTAGTTCGTACACTGTTACTAAGCCAGGTAAGTATGCCGCTATGGCAACACGCACCGGTTGTTCAACAACTTCAGATGAGATCAACATCCTCTTCACGGGCGTTGACGAAGATGTTGTTGCCGGCGCATCATTCTTCAGCGTTTATCCAAATCCAACCACTGGTCGCGTTAACCTCTCAACGGGTCTCGCACTGAGCGGTGATGTTCAGATAAACGTGACGAATGCCGTTGGTGTTTCGATGATGTCGGCAACTGGTGTTGCAACCGGTGCTGGTTTCACAACCACTCTCGATCTCACAACACTCCCGGCCGGAATGTACAACGTTGTTGTCAACAACGGTGGCGAGCGTTGGGTTGTCCGCCTGGTTCGCCAGTAAGCGACCTCGCAAAATGTGATTTTCAAAGAGCGGGGGTTCACGAAAGTGAATCCCCGCTTTTGCTTTCTAGAGACATAGTTTGATCTTTGATGTACGAGGACACGAAGTCTCTTATCCTCGCGTCTTAAGCCAATGTTTTCGAACTCCAACAGGCCTATGCCACGCTCATCCGTAATGTCGAGACTCCTATCAGTCTGCGCAGCTGTTGCCTGCGCTACTGGTGCGCTTTTTGGTCAGTGGAGAGAGGTTGCTGTTCCTGCCCCCTTCAATCAAGGCTACTACCTGGATGTGTTCTTCCTTCCATCCAACCCGAACTTCGGTTGGGCCTGTTCGATTGAAGGGTATATCATACGAACGACAGATGCGGGGCGTACGTGGCGAGGAACACAGATCAGAGGTGGGAATCTTGAGTATGTTCAGTTTCTCAGTCCAACAGTTGGATACGCTTCCGGACCCTCCGGTGCCTACAGAAGTACAAATGGTGGATCATCGTGGTCCGACATTACGCCACCACTGGTACAAGATGAAAAGATGTGGGGCAGCTATTGGTTAAATGAAAATGAGGGCGTCTTCTTCGTCGGTGGTTGTCTGACCGGTCGTCAGTTCTTCTACCGCACAACGAATGCCGGCACAGACTGGACGGTTTCGGTTACAAGTGAACCATCAAGCGGCCTTAGTGACGGTATCATCTACCAGAATGGTAATGGCTACGCCGTCAGCAGTGGGGTACTTTGGGGAACCAACGATTCCGGAAGAAACTGGTTCAAGATCAACAACACAGGATCCAGGACGTGGAATGAAGAGATTACGGTCTTTGGTCGTTCCATACTCATTCCTTCCTCCGGTACTGACTGCGATGGACAGACGAGAGGGGTGGGCGCTTTGCGATTCAGCAGCGATGCAGGAAGAACGTGGAGCGAATTCCAAACTCGTGCGAACATGTTTGGAGCATTCCTTATCAGTGAATCAACGGGTTGGGGCGTAGGGGATGAGCGTTCGGTCTTCCAGACCACAGATTTTGGTCGAACGTGGATACGACGTAACTGCGGTATACGCGGAAATATTGATGACGTATGGTTCGTTAACGATTCCATTGGCTGGGCTGTAGGAGAAGGGATTTACCGGTCCGACTTCAGCACTGGGAACTCGCGGATAACGATCTATCCTGATGTCCGAACCACGTCTATATGTCTTGGAGATTCTCTCTTCATCGAAGCGAGGGGGCCCTTCGCCCCCTATCAATGGAGCGATGGTGTTGTAGCTCCATCCCGCATTATTACCCAAGCCGGTACGTATGCCGTGCAGGCCTACGATTCGCTGACGTGTCAGCTCGTTCGTGATACCCTTACCGTAACATTGAGAAGTACGTTCGAGCCCAAGATCACTACGTCATCCGCAGCACTATGTGTGGGCGATACAATGACTCTTTCCGTATCTGGTCCGGTGCGACAGTGGCGGTGGTCCACAGGCGACACAACGGAGACCATTCGCCGTTGGTCTCAGGGAAGCGTGACGTGCGAGACCATAGACACTGCGGGATGTGTCAAGCGAGCATCATTTGATGTCGTGGTCAATCCGCTGCCGAATCCGACGATCTCGTCGCTTACCAAGACAACGATCTGTGTCGGACAACAAGTAGAGCTCCGCCCTGATCAGGACTATCGAGCGTATCGATGGTCAAACGGAGAAACAACAAAGACGGTTATCACTTCTATTGCTGGTCGATACACTCTCCAGGTTGTCGACAAAAATGGATGCGCAGGCACGTCGAATGAGATCGAGGTCATCGTACTTGACACAAAGAACAAGGCCGAGTTTCTGTTCAGCTCGTCAGCTCCCTCATACACGATCGAAGATCACGAGGTTGGCTCGATGCGCTGCAAACGTATTCAAGTTCGAAACACCGCCGATAGCAGTGACCTAGTCCTGAGCGATGTTCGATTCGCCGGCAACGTGCTGTTCTCGGTACCGAAGGCACAGTTCCCGATCATCATCAAACCCAAGGCTGTGGCTGATGTTGAGATCTGTGCTGCGGCAATCGATACGGGGCTTGTGGTGGACACTCTACTTTTCGACGATACGTGCAGCACGATCGGTGTACCGGTGTATACGACAGGATTGCCAATAGTACACCAGGGCGTCTCTCGATGTGATATTCCGGTGCAAACCACGATCGTGCGAGCGGGTAGTGCCTGGCAACTGCGTGCCCCGTACCCCGTTCCCGCGTCGGATCGGCTTTTCCTTGCCATCGGACAAACGGGCACTCACCGACAAACCGTCATGGCGTCTATTCATGACGTCATGGGAACGTGCGTTGCCTGTTGCATCGCACTGGATGTTGGCTCCACACTGGAGCATCAGTTCAACATTGGTGATCTGCACGTCGGGCCATACGTGCTTACTCTGCATGTAAACGGTGAACAGCTCCACAGCTTCCCCTTCATCGTGAATCGTTGATGACACAGGACGAGTGGCCGAAAGAAACTTCGTAGTTTGCACACATGGCAACGTTGATTTCGCTCGATCCACGCGTTACGCGACTGGGAATTGAACAGGATCCGGGATCTGCTCCGGAACCAAAGGCAGAATTGGATCAGTTCCATACCTATGAGGTGTTCCACCAGGGGAAGACGGGTGCGCACCACGTACATGTTGGCGTCGTGCACGCGCCCAATGCGGAAATGGCCCTGCTGCTGGCCAAAGAACAGTACGGTCGGCGCGGACAGACCATTAACCTGTGGGTGGTGAATACCCGCGATGTGGTCACCATGGAATCAGCTGATTCAGACATCTTTACCACGACACCGGAAAAGACCTATCGCGACGTCGGTGCATACATGGTGCGCAACAAGGTCGAAGCCTACAAGAAGAAGCAACAGGAGGGCAACACCAATGAATCGTGATGCCATGAAGGATATGCTGCTTCGTATGGCTGATGATGTGCTGATCCTTGCACATCGCCATTCTGAGTGGACAGGTCTTGGACCACTGCTCGAAGAAGACATTGCCTTTTCTTCGATCGCTCAAGATAAACTGGGTCATGCCCAGGCCCTCTTTTCCATACTGCATGAGCACTTTGAGGGGGCAGAGCCGGACGCAATGGCCTTTGGACGCACGGAGCAGCTCATGCGTTGCTGTCATCTGGTGGAGTTGCCAAACGGCGAATACGACTTCTCCCTGATGAGGCACTTTCTCTTCGATGCTGCTGAATATGTTCGGTGGACCGCACTGTGCGAAAGCTCCTTTGAGCCCCTTGCCAAGCTTGCGCTAAAGATCCGCGGTGAGCTGAAGTATCACCTCTACCATGCCCAAACATGGGTCATCCAACTCGGAGCAGAAGGTTCGGAAGAATCAAAGGCCCGCATGCAGACGGCACTCCGAAACGTATGGCCCTTTGCACTCGGAATCTTTGAAGTCCGCCCGGGTGATGCCGATCTCGTCAGCGATGGTGTGTTCCCCGGCGAAGATGTCCTTCGTGAGCGCTGGATCGCATTCGTCAGCAACGTGTTCGAGAAGGCAAAGCTCGAGATTCCTGTTGATGCGAGCGCGGTTCTAGGCGGACGTGACGGATATCATACTGAGCATCTCGGACCATTGCTTGACGAGATGACTGAAGTGTATCGTCAGGACCCTTCCGCTCAGTGGTGATATGACCAAAGACGACGTCCTTTCCGCCCTGCTTGCCGTGCGAGATCCCGAGATACCAACGATCTCGGTGGTGGATATGGGGATCATCACTAACGTTACTGTTCACTCGGACGATAATGTCAGCGTATGCATGACGCCAACGTTCGTCGGGTGTCCGGCAATCGACGTGATGCGCAGCGATGTTGAGCAGGCCGTCCGTGAACTTGGAGTTACAACTGTAGAGGTATCAGTTACGTTCGATGTTCCCTGGACAACCAACCGGCTGACGGAAAAGGGGCGAGCAGCCCTCCTGAAGCATGGCTTAGCACCACCGGAACCGTATGAGACGCTGACGCTTGAATTGGATGTACTGAACAATGTAGCATGCCCGTATTGTGGGTCGCGCAAGACAACGCTGAAGAGTCCGTTCGGACCAACACTTTGCCGGTCGCTGCATTACTGCAATTCCTGTCTGCAGGCCTTCGAAGGCTTTAAGCCGATTTAGAACCTTGTGCTGAGCTGCACGTAAAACTGGCGTCCAACCAGGCCAGGTATTAGTGTTGGATCGCAGACATCCAAAGCATTCAGAATTCCGGCACCGATCGTTGCATTGATGCCGAGGATAGACGTGGTTGTTGATCCCGCAAGATTGACCACGGTGTATCCTGCCACATATTCGTCGTCCCTATCAAGGACCTTTCGGGGCGGTTCACTAATGACCACACCATTCTTGTCGAGAGATTCAACACCGAACCGACCGAGAAACTGAAATCGGACGTTGAAGGAATACGCCCCTTCGGCCTCGTCATACTGCAATCGTAGTGTTCCGCTATTTCGTGAGCGTCCCCAGAGTCCGCCATAGTCATTGCGAGTGAGCAACTTGTCGATGGTGCCTGCCTGCCCCCTGTCAATTGCTTCGAGTACTTCCACATCTTTCGCATCAAGGAACTGATAGCCGGCACTCATTGTGAATGTGCCGATCACATCATGGGCAAAGGCAAGCTGCAGATTTGACTCGATTCCCTGTGTGTAGGCACGTGCGATATTGCGATAAGAGTACACATCACGGCCGTCCAGGCGCTTTACAAAGTAGAATTCGATAAGGTTCGATAGATCGTTTCGGAAGGCGCGGACTTCGGCACTGTAGAGAACCGAGGACACCAACGAAAGACGCCGCTGTCCATCTTCGTAGCGCACGCCAAGATCATACGTGAGGCTTCGCTCGGGCCGGAGATCAATGCCCAGACGGCGGGCGCCGATCAGGTCATATCCAGCACCGGAGAGGCGATTCGAAAACGTCACAAACAGCTGACGGAAATCCGGTGCCTTGAATCCTGTACCAATGCCAGCCGTGGCACGGAAGTGCTCGCCCGGTTTGAGCAGGAGCGAGAACCGTGGGCTCACTGCCGTACCAAAAGCACTGTTGTCATCGATCCGTGCACTTAGAACGTAGGAGATGTAATCCGTCGGCAGGCCCTCCCACTGAGCAAAGCCGACATGTGTCCGGTAGAACGGATCGGCTCCCGTGGAATCGCGATAGCGTGTGCCGGCTATGTCGTCATAGATGATCTCTCCGCCGAGCGTTAGCCTGTTTCGGAGTCCCACAGTAAGATCGTATTGACCAAACGTTCGAAGGATACGTCGTCGCATATCATCGACGGTACTGCCCGATCCTTGAACCGTATCAAAGTTGTATCGTTCGTTATAGAGAGATCCATAGGTTGTGAGATTTAGTCGAGCGCGACCACTCCGATACTCTATGTTGCAGGTTGCCGATCCATCCCACTGATCAACGCTGCCGGAGTTCGCAGCGATCTGTCCGAGAACGCTCTCGACGAATGCGCCGCTTGTCTGCGAGCCGAATGCCCGTATCCACGAGCGAACCGTCCATTGCCGACTGGGTTTCCATTGCAGCTTCGTCTGAAGCGTGCCGTCGAGAAACCCTGCAACAGGAATCGATACGCCATTGCGTGTAAGGGTGAACGCCCTCTGATCCTTGATATTCGCAAAGCCCGAAAGCTCCAGTGAGTCGGAGCCCCATCCAAGCTCTGTCCGCACTTCATTGAGTCCGCGAGAGATCTGCTGCAGCATCAACGTTCCGGTGAGTCCGTTCGGTGGACGCTTCGTGATGATGTTGATCACGCCTGCCAGGGCATCACTACCGTACATGCTGCTCATTGGCCCCTTGACGATCTCGATCCGTTCGATGTTGCCGACCGAGAGCCTCGACAGATCCAGTACGCCGGCAACACGGCCGATGACGGGCTGCCCATCGATGAGGATCAACGTATGGTCGGGTCCCAAGCCATTCATCTGAATGCCGGATCGAATGGTGCCGCTCAGCGCCAGTCCGTTCTGTTCCCGAAGCGCATCACCCATTGTGACGAGTCCAGAGTTCTGGAGTCGCTGCGAGCCAATGATCTCAACGCGAACAGGAGAGTCCTTTGCACGGAGCTCGTTTCTGGTTCCCGTCACCACGATCTGGCGGGAGAGAAAGGTCTTGATGCTATCGGTTACGACCGACGCTCTGGAGGTGTCGCGAGTTATCTCTGAAGGGGCTGCCTGACAGAGCAGAGCACCGACGAGGGATAAGAGAACAGTGACCGTTTGCACGGCGCGAAAATACTGCCCAACGCAGTGCTACGGTATCCACATGACCGGTGTAACTGATTGGCCGATCGGCGTTGAGACCTGCAGGAAATACAGCCCGGAGCTAACGGTTGACATGTCTATGATCTGCAGCTCTGTTCGCCCGGCGCCTGAGCTCACGATCATGTAGTGCCGGAAGATCGTGCGCCCATCCGGACTCACCAATCGGCTATCGTACTCACCCGGCATCTCGGCTGCGATACTGAGTTCTAGATCGTTCTGCTGTGGACGCAGGCGCACTCCAAACGTTGGTCGCTCAAACATGCGAATCAGCCGACCTTGAATATTGCAGCCGGTAACAAACAGGACGCCCGGGCTCGTTGTTACGTTAGGGCACTTGGCAGCATCCCATTCCACGTTTTCCCAATGCAACCGGGCATTGCTGACCTGACTTGCCAGAACGACGCCACGGACCGATGTAACGACCTGACGTGGCGAGATGATATCGAGATTCTCAATTCGCAGATGGGTTAGCCGTTCATTGCCGCGCATGCTTGTGCGAAGAGAACCACGATCTGTTGATTTCGGGAAAAAGGTGCTGGCATCATGCACCAGTGTTGCTCGCATCTCATCGATGTGCAACGGCAGAAGCTCCGCCGGTATGTCGATCACTACGGGCACGCCAATGCTGTCCGAGCCTGCCCCTGCGGTAACACTTCCGGCCATCAATGAGATCGGTACGGTATCGCGGACAGTGATGCGATGCGTCTGCGTCATTGTGCAACCAAGACCATCAACGCCGGTGACGGTGTAGGTGATCGAGGTGTCTGCGGTAATGGTCTGTACAGCGGATGTACTGTCAGCAAGCCCTATCGTCGGATACCAGCGATACTTCCACGCACCGCTCGCGCGGAGCTGAATCACCTGGCCTCGGCAGGCGGCAGTATCTCCGCCAAGTCGCACCTGCAGTCGCGATACAAAGACTGTAACAGTATCACGGTCCTCGCAATCACCATTGCGTGAGCGCAGGACGTATGTGGTTGTAACTGTTGGGGAGGCGATAGGGGTAAGCGACAGCGGGTCACTCAATCCGTCGGCCGGTGTCCACAAGTACTCCGATCCAGATCCCGAGGCCAGCAGGCGCTTCCCGGAGCCTAAACAGATCGAGAGGTCGGCACCGGCGTTGATGATCGGCGTCGGATTAACGGTCACGCGGATGGTGTCCCGCACCGTGCAGCCAAGCTCGTTCACAGCGATGACCACATAGTCGGTGGTCACTTTCGGTGAGGCGATCACAACGGCGCCTGTATCGACATCAAGTCCGGTAGCAGGACTCCAATACAGCGCGGATGTACCCGCATTGGCCGACAACAACGTGCGCTCACCTGAGCAGATCTGTACGCCCGCCGAAACGCGAAGGACGGGTGGGGACAGCGGCTGCAGCATAAGCGAGTCTGTTGCTGCACATCCGCCACTTACGGCACGGAGGCGAATTCGAGCCGGTGCAGAGCCGACAACAACACGCGTCGTAACCAGCGTTGGGTCGAGTACTCCGGGTCCGTCCCATTGGAATACCGTTCCGGCCGAAGCGGTCAGCAGGATGGTATCCCCCTGGCAGGCTGTGCTTGCCCCTTGAATACGAACGCCAAGAGAGTCGAGGACTGCAACGGTGACGG
>VEQR01000014.1 GCA_018883125.1 Candidatus Kapaibacterium sp. | reverse complement strand
GTCGATGCCGCCGGACATGCCGACGATGACGCGATTTGAATTCCGTTCCACGTAGTAGTAGCTTTCAGTTCCTGCAAATTACCCATGTCAACCCAACCCTTCATCCCTGCCCGTCCTCGCACACTTGACCGACGCTTCTGGGGTGCCTACTTCTCGTGGACACTTCGACGGCACTTTTCCGCCGGGTACATCGCCGGAGAGCATCACCTTGTCAAGCTCAGTAGAGGTAGCGACAACATCCCAACGATCGTTGCCTCGACACATGCATCCTGGTGGGATGCTGCTGTTGCCATGTCGCTTGCGTTCTCGCGTCACAGACTGGACACCGATGGGATGATGGAATACCGACAATTGCATCGGTATCGATTCTTTTCCCGACTCGGAATGTTCAGCGTTATCCGTGAAGATCCGAACAGTGCAATGAAATCCTTGCGATACGCGGGTTCCAGGCTTAGCAATTCCAACCGTATGCTCTGGATGTACCCGCAAGGAACGCTCATTCACCAGGACGTTGAATCGATCGACTGCGAGCCGGGAATCGGCATTCTTACCCGCATGCTTGGCCAGTGCAGAATTCTTCCTGTTGCTATGCGATATGAACTCCTGCGCGAACAACGGCCTTGCTGCTGGGTGCGATTTGGTGAGCCCCTTGATATTGATGCCGGCACTCCGATTCGCACTGTTCAGAGAATGATCTCTGAATCCCTAACAGTTGTCCGAGATACGCTCCGCACAGACGCTATGAACGAGAGCCATGCATCGTACGACAGGTTCATTACCGGCCGACGCTCAATGGAAAAGCGTTATGACGCAATTCTCGGACGCCAACCGTGAATCACATGAGACGCGGATGCGCCTCAGAGAAGAGGCCTTACTGTTTCACAAAGGTTGCCGTCCAGATCGCACTGGCGCTGCGCAATTGTACGATGTACGCACCCGATGACCAAGCAGCTGTTGACGTCTGGAAGACCGAAACGTCATCGGCAACAGATCCGCGATAGAGCACACGGCCCGATAAATCAACGATCTCTAGGGTTCGTTGTATGCGCGCTGGAAGGTTAACCGTCAACTCATCCATAACAGGAATTGGTGTGATTGACAGAACGCCCTGCCCTGCTCCGTCCTCGCTCACGGACGTACCTTCATAGACGAAAGCAAATTCATCCGAGACGTTAATGCACGTACCATCGGAAACAACAACACGATACGTGCCGCTCTGAGTTGTCTGAAGTGTGCGCGCCGTCGCACCAGGGATCACGACTCCATTGCGTGACCACGAAAACCTGGTGACACCACCCAGTGCCGATGAACGAAGTGTATCCGGCGCAATCTTGGAGACAAGGGGCTTCGAGGGCAACTTGCTGAGCGATACCGCAATAGCGCTCGACGTTGCACGGCAGCCCTTCGCGTCCTCGACTCCGACCTGATAAGACCCGGACTGGGCCGCATTCGACAGGCGGATCTGGCGCGTCGTATCTCCGTTCGACCACCGATAACTCGCAAATCCTGCATCAGCCTCAAGGACAACTGTGTCTCCAGCGCATCGCGTTGTTGGCGTTAGTGCTGAGATCTTTGGCGCTGTCGCCGCACATTGAGCCACATCCACTTCCCAGATTCCACGACCATACGTTGAGATTCGTAGGAGGTTCGACGAGGATATCAGTCGCATTCCCGTCACAATCACCGGTGGAAGTCCTGCTCCATACAGCTGCCAGAATCCAGAGCCTTCGTCAGACACAAAGACCCCCACGTCAGTGCCGGCATACAGTCGGTTGGTTGCACCACGCTGGTACACAACGCTATTGCATGGCACGTTTGGTAGGCCCGTGCCGGTGATGTTACTTACCACGCCCTTGTCGACTTGATAAACCTTCTGCGCCTGGGAGAATCCACCTATGGCCACATAGAATTTGTCGGGCTGCGACGGATGAACCTCGACACCCATAATAAAGCCCGAAATTCCGGTCTGCTGCTGCCATGACGTACCACCGTTCGTGGTGAAGTACAACGACGTATTGTAGGCAACGTAGATGTAGTTTGAGTTCGACGGAGCAACGGCAATGAATCGGGCTGAGGTCGATGTTGGGATGTTGGAGATCTTCGTCCAATTCGATCCAGAATTCGTGCTCTTCCAAACCTGTGTGTACCCAATAAAAACAGTTCCTTGAAGGCGAGGATCAACAGCAATCGGAGCTACCCACGATGCATTGTTTTCGCCCCGTGCTTGAGCACTTGAGACAAATGTCCAGTTCGTACCGGCATTACTCGTGCGCCAGAAGTTTCCATAGTATTGGCTACCGTACATGATCGATGGTGAGACCGCATCGATCGCACCGAGCATTCCATCTCCGTCTAGCGTATGAACGAACGTGGCTCCACCATTTTTTGACAGGGCCGTCCCGTTGTCCTGAGCACCAGCGATTGTTATCGCCGGATTGACATTCGACGTGGCAAGTCCGTAATACTGCTGAATTGCCAATCCGTTTGAAATATCACGCCAGGTAATACCGCCATCCGTTGAGCGCGCGATACCGCCGTCGTGCGTGGCATACAGTCGGTTGTTTGACGGATGATATCGGAACGAATGCTGGTCGGCATGAACGAAAGGGGCTCCTCCATCGCCAGTCCAATGCGCGGACAAAACCCAATCTCGGCCATCAGTTGTGGTACGCCAAATGTTGACGCCACCTACAAAGATGTGGTTTGCATTCGTCGGCGAGACCTCGAGTGCAAGGTCATAGAATCCCTGACCACCATTGTCGCGTCCACTTGCCTGCCATCCGAGAAGATTCAAAGACGTAGGCAACTCAGCGAAACTCGATCCCGCATCGGTCGACTTATAGACCCCTTCAAAACCTTGAGAACTCGCATTCGATGCAAGCGCAACAACAACGTTTTGATTGGCCTTCGTTACCGCGAGACGAATGCGATTGGCCTGCGCGATAGAGTAAACGTCGTTCCACGTCACACCAGCGTCCGTGCTTCGATAGATCGTTGCTCCGCCGTTGAAGCCGTATGTAGCCGCATACAGCGTTGGTATTGACACAGGATTGCCAATAAGCTCGCGGAAGATACCCGGGGCTGTACGGGTCCAATTCGCACCCCCATTGGTCGTACGATACATCCCCGAATAGGTTGCGGCCACAACAATGTTTGGATCGCGTGGGTCAACCCATAGGCGGCCAATAAGCGCATTATCGGCAGGCTCATTGGAGAAGTTCGTCTGCTTCCACGTCTGTCCCCCATCTGTTGTCTTGATGATACCGTAGCTAAAGGTATTGTATCGCGACAACTGTCCAGCGATCGCACCGTTGGCATCTCCCGTGGCCACGTACATGACGTCGTCATTTGATGGCGCAATCGCCATGTCAGTAATCCCGATCACCGGAATCGATGGGATGGGAACTGGTCGCCAGAGCGTGCCTCCATTGGTTGTCTTCCATATACCCCCGGCAGCTGCCCCGGCATACAGAACGTTCGGATCCTTCCGCGAGAACTCGATGCAGTTCACACGGCCGATTCCATTCCACGTCGATAGCGCTGAGGGCATGTCAGGTGCAATCGGGCCAAGTTCCTTCCATGTCTTTGGAGCCAATACGTCTTCTGCCTGCTTGGACCGTTGGAGACTTTGAAGCTCCTTCAGATACACCGACGCAGTCGGAAGTGTGCCATCCGGCATCACGCGACTTTGCCAGAACCATTCCCAACGACGGAATTGTTTGTTGATCTTGACTTTACCATCGGAGCCTGGCACTTCAACGGACTGCTGATAGTCTCGGCGGAGTTCTTCGAACGTTTTCTGTGCGAGACCATCAGGAGCGCTGATGATGCATGCAAGAACCACAAGCACGAAAGAATTGGAGCGGATAGACGGCATTTGAACTTTCATTGATCGCGAGTGAAGAGTCAGGCAGTTTGATATGACGATAGACACCAGTTTGTCGTATCGAGTTCCGCAATTTACGACCGATATTTGCGCACCCTGTTCCCCGAATTTTTCTGGAGACCCTTCCCTATGGACGCATCATTTCTATCGCGTCTTTCATCTGAGCTTGAATCCATTGACCATGCCGGTCTCTACAAGCGCGAACGGATCATTGTCTCGCAGCAGGGCCCCGAGATCCGTGTGCAGGGCCGCAGCGAGCCTGTACTGAACTTCTGTGCAAATAATTATCTCGGTCTGTCATCGCATCCATCGGTCATTGACGCCGCAAAGAACTACTTGGATTCGCACGGCTTTGGAATGTCGAGCGTGCGTTTCATCTGCGGCACGCAGGACATCCACAAGGAGCTGGAACGCAAGGTTGCGGACTTCTGTGGCACGGATGATACGATCTTGTACGCCGCATGTTTTGATGCGAATGGAGGAGTGTTTGAACCCCTTCTCGGCGAAGAAGACGCGATCATTTCCGACTCTCTGAACCATGCTTCGATCATCGATGGAGTGCGTTTGTGCAAGGCCAAGCGATATCGGTATGAGTCGTGCAACATGGAGGATCTCGAAGTTCAGCTGCGCCAGGCTCGTGCCGACGGAGCGCGATCGATTCTGATTGTTACTGACGCTGTGTTTTCCATGGACGGAACTATCGCGCCCCTTGACAAGATCTGTGACCTTGCGGACCAATACTCTGCTCTTGTCATGGTCGATGAATGCCATTCGATGGGTTTCATGGGGGCCCACGGACGAGGCGTTGTTGAACATTGCGGTGTTACCGGACGCGTTGACATCATCACCGGGACTCTCGGCAAGGCCCTTGGAGGGGGCATAGGAGGATTCACCACCGGCCGCCAACAGATCATCGACATGTTGCGTCAACGCTCGCGTCCATACCTCTTCTCGAATTCACTTCCACCGTCTATCGTCGGAGCAGGCATTGCGGTTATGGACCTGTTGAGTTCGACGACCGAACTACGCGATCGACTGGAGGAAAACACCGCCTACTTCCGCAGTGGTATGTCCGCCCTCGGATTTGACATCATCCCGGGGACGCATCCGATCACCCCGGTGATGCTCTATGATGCCCCCTTGGCACAAAAGATGGCTGACCGACTCCTTGATCATGGCATCTATGTGATCGGATTCTTCTTCCCTGTTGTGCCGAAAGGCAAGGCACGTATCCGAGTTCAAGTGTCGGCGGCACATACCCGCGAACATCTCGACAAGGCGATTGCAGCATTCGGCTCTGTTGGCAAGGAATTGGGAGTTATCCAATGATCATCGGTATCTGTGGCGCCGGTACGATGGGACGCGGCATAGCTATTTCCAGCCTGTCAGCTGGTCATACGGTCATCATGTTCGACTTGTCTGAGACTGCCCTCCTAGCTGCTCAGACCGCAGTCCGTGAACAGCTCCGTAAGGCCGTGGAGAAGGGAAAGATGACCGAGGAACAGTATGGTACGGCTTCGGCATCGGTCACTGTATCCACGGATCTTGGTGCGCTACATGCCGCAGACATGGTCATTGAAGCCATTGCCGAGAGAATCGATATCAAGCACAGCCTTTTTAGCAGTCTCGAAAAGGTTGTTGCATCGGAGGCCATTCTCGCAACAAATACGTCAAGCATCAGCATTGCGTCGCTTGCGCGGGTACTGGAAAACCCAACTCGTTTTGTCGGGCTCCACTTCTTCAATCCGGCACACATCATGAAGCTGGTGGAGATCATTAAAGGGCCTCGTACGTCATCGGTTACTGTTCAAATCTGTGTTGAGTATGCAAAGGGGCTTGGCAAAACTCCTGTAGTTGCCGCTGATGCCCCGGGATTCATCGTCAACCGCATTGCTCGGAACTACTACAACGAGTCTCAGCGCATCGTCATGGAAGGGGCCAGCACCATACCCCAAGTTGATACGCTCTTGAAGGGGCTTGGTTTTAAGATGGGACCGTTTGAACTCATGGATCTCATTGGAGTCGATGTCAATTTGGACGTCACGAAGTCGCAATGGGAACAGTTCTTCCATGAGCCCCGTTTCACGCCATCATTACTGCAGCAGCAGTATGTTGATGCCGGACTTCACGGAATAAAATCGGGCAAGGGCTTTACGCTCTAGGTGAAGGATGCTCACGTGGACCATTGCCCGTCGTTTTTCTCGCAGTCTGCGGCGAAATGGTTTTTCCCGATTCTCCTCTGCGGTAGCAGTTACCAGCGTTTGTCTCGGTACACTTGCCGTGTGCCTTTCTCAGAGCATCCTATCGGGGTATGAGGAGATAATCCAGCAGACTGCAGCCCGTTTCGGAATGTCGATAACGGTGCAAAATCACGATGGGGCTCCCCTTGCTGACGATGCTGCCGCCGCCGTGATTTCATCGATCACCGGGGTCTCATCAGTCAGCGATGCCATTCGCCAGGAGACGCTGGTGAAAGTGCGTAACAAGCTAGACGGCGCGATTCTTGTTGGCCTGCAGCCCGGCCACATTCGCCATGCATTCGACGGTTTGATGACCAATAGTTGTCCGCCCGGAATGTCGGACTTTGTAATGGTAGGGTCTGGTCTTGCTCGTCGACTCAACATGCATGTTGGCGATAGTCTTACCATTATCACGCGTTCCATTCGGGAACAGGTTCCTGCGATAGCTCGTGTGCGGATCTCGAGCGTGTTCACCAGCGGCATGGCCTCCTACGATGAGCATGCAGTGGTCACTTCTACAGACTTTGCCCGTAAAATCATTCGAGCCCCAAGTACTGCTTCAAGCATGCTGATGATCACATGCCTACCCGGAGTCGACGAAGAAGGTATTGTCCGGTCCATAAACATGAGGTTGAGCAACAACATGCTTGTTTTGACATACCGAGACCACTTCGCATCGATGTGGAACTGGATTGATCTTCAGCGACGCCCCATACCGGTAATCATGAGTTTGATTGCGATCGTCAGTATGTTTACCGTCGTCACAACAATCCTGCTGTCAATCGTCGAAAAGACGCGCTCAATTGCAATGCTGGCCACGCTTGGGATGTCGCCGTGGAAACTGTCTCTGGTCACGGCATTTCGAGTGCTAACGACTTCCGTGACGGGTGTCTCTGTGGGGCTGTTGTTGTCCACTGTATTGATAGCAGTGCAGCGGACGTGGCACGTTATCCGCCTCGATGGCAGCATTTACTACGTTCAACATCTGCCCGTAGCATTGGAACCGTTGGTTCTGCTACGTTCGGGTCTGCTGATCCTCCTTGCGGCCTGCCTAGCTGCTACCGTTCCGATGATCATCACCATGCGAATCCGACCTATCCGGGCACTGCGATTTCGGTGAACGAATTCAGCTGGCCATGATGCTAGGGAGTGAACCCTCATAGGCCGAGCGGATCGAATCAATAGAAACGTGGCAACCATTCCATAGGTCGAGGTGAACTCCACCGACCGTGCCAAGGCGGTGAACCGGCACATTATCGGTCTGGCATTGCTCGACAAACTGGTCGTAGTTCTCCGGCGCTATTGTCACGATCACGCGGCTCTGCGCCTCGCCGAACAGATCAGCCGCCGTGCGGTCGAACGGCCAATTCAATGTTGCTCCGAGCCCCTTACCAAGGGTCATCTCCGCAAGCGCAACAGCCACACCACCTTCAGCACAGTCGTGGGCTGCGGTGACTGTTCCTGAGCGGATCGCATTGAGAAGCACATGCTGCAGACGGACTTCTTCGTTGATGTCAATCCATGGTGCGTCTCCGGTGATTCGTCCTTGGATCACCTTCTGATACTCAGTTCCACCAAGCTCGCTGCGATGCCACCCGAGAAGTGCAACGACCTGTCCGTCTTGTGTAAAACTGTTGCCAATGATGGTCGAAACGTCATCGATAAGACCGAGCATCCCGATCGTTGGCGTTGGGAATACGGCATGACTCTGCGATTCATTGTGAAACGAGACATTGCCACCCGTTACCGGCGTATCAAGTGCACGGCACATGTCCCCCATTCCACGGATGGCTTCAGCGAACTGATAGTATACTTCGGGATCGTATGGATTTCCGAAGTTGAGACAGTTTGTGATTGCCACCGGCAGAGCGCCAACGCACACACAATTACGCGCCGCTTCAGCCACAGCGATAAGGCCGCCGCGATACGGATTGAGATAGACATAACGACTATTACAGTCAGTCGTAACAGCCACGGCCTTGCCGGGAAGTTCTTTGATACGGAGAACGGCGGCATCACCTCCACTGCGCATCACGGAGTTGTCCCCGACCTGCGAATCGTACTGCTCATACACCCATCGCTTGCTGGCAATCGTTGGCGAGGAAAGCAGCTTGGGGAGAACTGTCGCGAACGCTTCGGCGTCTATCACCGGACCGTGGTCAACAGGCTTCTGCGTCTCATCCAGGTAGGCCGGACGCTTCTGTTCGCGCACGTAGACGGGTGCTTCGCCACCCAGAACCAGCGACTGCGCCGGAACTCGTGCAACAAGCGTACCGTGACGAGTAATGGTTACATGTTCGTCATCGGTAACCTGGCCAATCTGCACAAACGGGACATCCCACTTCGCACAGATCGCTGCTGCACGTTGCTCCAAGCCCTGTTCAATGACCACGAGCATGCGTTCCTGTGATTCCGACAGCATGATTTCATAGGCCGACATATCAGACTCGCGAAGCGGTACCTTATCGAGATCGATGCGCATACCGACGTTGCCCTTGGCACTCATTTCCGCCGTTGAGCACGAGATGCCTGCCGCGCCCATGTCCTGCATCCCAACCACAACTCCCGCAGCGATTAGCTCAAGGGATGCTTCAAGTAGGAGCTTCTCTGCAAATGGATCGCCAACCTGCACCGTCGGACGCATGTTTTCGGTTTCTTCGTCAAACTCCCGTGATGCAAGCAGTGAAGCCCCGTGGATACCGTCACGTCCAGTGCCCGAGCCCATGATAAAGACCGGATTTCCAGGACCTTTGGCTGTTGCCGATGCCATACCATCAGAGCGCAGGACACCAACGGCCATGGCGTTGACGAGTGGATTGTCTGTGTAGCACCGATCGAAGTAGATCTCTCCCGCAACAGTCGGCACGCCAAAACAATTACCATAATGGCCAATTCCCGAGACAACCCCTTTGACGAGATACTTCGTCCGCGCGGTATCAGGTTCTCCGAACCGAAGCGAGTTCAATGCAGCGATCGGACGGGCCCCCATCGTGAAGATGTCGCGCAGAATACCGCCAACTCCGGTGGCTGCACCTTGAAAAGGCTCAACGGCACTGGGGTGATTATGGGACTCGATCTTGAATGCCACGCCATACCCTTCACCGATGTCGATAACACCGGCATTCTCCTCACCAGCGGCCACAAGCATTCGGCTTCCGGTGCGCGGTAGAGTCTTCAGCTGCAGAATCGAGTTCTTGTAGGAGCAGTGCTCGCTCCACATCACCGAGTACACACCGAGCTCGGTATATGACGGGGTGCGTCCTAGGACGCCACAAATCCGCTCATACTCCGCAGGAGTGAGTCCAAGTTCGCGTGCGGTTTCGACTGTTACTTCAATCTCGCTATGTGGGGTCATGTCAGTCATTATGGTTCATGGGAGAACGTCTGTCGTCTTCTGCCGAGAAACCGGCGGCTGAAACAAGCGAGAGCATGGAGAGAAATTCATCACCATGATCGATTGGCCAGTGTTCCTTTACGTAGAACGTGCTGTAGGCACCGGTGCGGAAAGGCTCCGAGTCGAGGACGAGTCGGCAAAAAGGAATTGTTGTCTTGAAGCCGACAATGTGATAGTCGTCCAGTGCGGCGATTGTCCGTTCGATGCACTCCTGACGTGTAGGAGCGTGAACGATAAGTTTGGCAACCATCGGGTCGTAATGAACGCTAACCTCGTAGCCCTCATACAAGGCGGTATCGTTTCGTATGCCATCACCAGAGGGGAGCTGCATGAACGAGACCACACCGGTGTCTGGGAGAAACTCGTTGAAAACGTCTTCGGCACAGACTCGACATTCAATTGCTGCCCCCTTGGGCTCGGCGATATCCTGCTGAGACATGGCAAGGGGCTGGCCAAAGGCGATGAGCAGTTGTTGCTCAACAAAGTCCACACCGCTGATCATCTCCGTCACCGGGTGCTCAACCTGCAGACGCGTGTTGACTTCCATGAAATAGAATTCACCGCTGGCGTCGAGAAGAAACTCAAGTGTTCCGGCATTGGTGTAGTTGGATGCCGTTACAAGTCGTGCAGCCGCCTCCCCCATGGCCCGGCGTATCGCCGGAGTTACTGCTGTTGACGGAGACTCTTCGATGACTTTTTGGTGTCGACGCTGCACGGAACACTCGCGTTCCGGGAAATAGAGCACTGTTCCGTGATGATCAGCCAGGATTTGGATCTCAATATGACGAGGCTGAACAATGTAGCGTTCGATGAACACCCGCTCGTCATTGAACGACGCAAGTGCTTCGTTCTGTGCAGCTCGAAAGGCCGTTTCGATGTCCTTCTGCTCCTCGACGATTCGCATCCCCTTACCGCCACCACCGGCCGCAGCCTTGATGATGACCGGAAAGCCAATGCGCTCAACTACAGCCCGGGCCTCGTCGAATGTTGCTACAGCCCCATCACTACCGGGAGAGATCGGTACATCCGACCGAATGGCCAGATCGCGCGCAGCTGTTTTATCACCTAGCATGGCGATCGCCTCTGGTGAAGGCCCGATGAATGTCAATCCCATTTCAGCCACGGCATGAGCGAAGTCGGCATTTTCACTCAGAAAACCATATCCGGGATGAATTGCATCGGCACCCGATCTGCGGGCGGCATCAAGGACCTTATCGACTACGAGGTATGACTCACGTGGGGTAAACCCACCGATACCGATGGCGTGATCTGCTTCGCTCACGTGTGGTGAGCTGACATCAGCATCCGAGTAGATCGCAACTGTTTCGATACCGAGCCGACGGCAGGTTCGCATCACACGAAGTGCGATCTCTCCGCGATTTGCAATCAGAACGCGTTTGAACATGTGGCAAAGATAACGTTTACGTCAGCCACGCCGGGTGGTCATCGGAATTCAACAATTGTGATGCCATCGCCCCCTTCGTGAATGGTGCCGATTCGGAACGATGAGATGTGCGGATGCTCACTCAGATACTCGTGGACAGCCTTGCGCATCGCTCCCGTTCCCTTGCCATGAATGATCGTTGCGTGAGACATCGTTCCGAGGATGGCATCATTGATAAAGTTCTCCAGTGCCCGCAGTCCTTCATCTACCCTCATCCCACGCATGTCCAGATTGGTTGATGCGTCGAGCTTGAGAAACTCCACCGGTGAGCTTTGGCGACGCTCTCTGCGTTGCTCAATCTTCGTGTGCCCGGTATCCTGCGATATGCTGGAAAGTGGCACGTTGAACCGAATGCCGTTGGCCTCCAACGTGACCGTTGTCCCCTTCTGATCAATGGCGATCACGGTTCCTCGAGTTGACGTGCCGGTGATGATGACATTTGCACCGACAGACACCGATGACGTGGGAGCTTCGCGGCTTACCGTTTCATCAGCTGCTGATAGGATCTCGCGACGCTGCTGTTCGAAGTCTGTCTTGACCTCTGATACCGCGCGCTGCTGCTCGCGAATCTCACGGATCGTGTTCTCAACAAGGGCATTGGCTTTACGGAGAATGTCCTCTGCTTCTCGCTGGGCATCTCCGACAACACTGCTTCGACGCTTGCGGACTTCGGCAAGTCGTTCTTCGGCATCCTGCCGCATTCGTCGAGCTGCCTCATAATCTGCCGCCGCGGCATTGCGTGTTCGTTCGGCTTCGGTTCGGAATTGCTGAATAGCATTGATACTGGCTTCGAGTTCCGAATGACGTTCGCCGAGATAGCCCCGTGCCCGCTCGATGACCACGTCGGGAAGGCCGACGGACGAAGCAAGTACGAAGGCGTACGAATTACCGGGAACGCCGTACAGAAAAGAAAACGTTGGCTGAAGCTTCGCATCATCAAACTCCAATGAGGCATTGGTGATTGCCGGACGGGTAAGCGCGTACTGCTTCAGTGATGATTGGTGAGTGGTGACAACGAAGCAAGCCTGACGTTCAAGAAGTGAATCGAGAATTCCGGCGGCCAGAGCGCCCCCTTCCGCAGGATCCGTACCGGCACAGATCTCGTCGATCAGGACGATGGCATCTCGGTCGCAATAGCTTAGCACGTCACGCAGACGTATGATCTGTGAAGAAAAGGTCGATAGATTCGACTCGATACTCTGATGATCTCCGATGGCCGTCATAACACGCCTCGGACGCAGAGAACACATCCCGAGGGGGAAGATGCCGCTCATGGACATCACCAGCGAAAGTCCGATGGTCTTCATAGCAACAGTCTTGCCACCCGCATTGGGGCCGGAGATCAGAATGCCGCGGGAAGAATCATTGAATCGTACGCTCAGTGGAATCACCGACTGAGGCGTCCCCCGCATCTGGATGGCCAGCAGTGGGTGACGCACATTCACCATCTCGATCTCATTGTCATCTACGATCACCGGCTTGATTCCGCCATACTCTGCTGCGAACCCTGCACGAGCGATGATGGTATCGATACGGGTGAGGATCTCCACGGCGGCAAGGATAGAGTCAGCCACTGTTCCGATCTCTGCCGACAAGACCGTGAGGATCTTGATGATCTCTCGCTGCTCCCGACCCCTGAGAATGGCCAGCTCGTTGTTCATGTCGTAGGTTTCGGCCGGTTCCATGAAAACCGTTTGGCCCGACTGAGATACCCCGTGGATGATACCGTCCACAGCTCGCTTGCTCTCAACGCGAAGCGGAAGAACAAAGCGTCCCTCCCGCTGGGTGATGAACTCATCCTGCAGGACGTCTTCTTCGCCAAACTTCTTGAGGATACGCTGAAGCCTCAGCCGCAGGCGCGCACTCAGGTCGTGGATTTCCCGGCGGATAGAATGCAGTTCCCTGCTTGCCGTGTCCCTAACCATGCCGGTGTCATCGATAGCATCCGTGATATGCTTTTCAAGAAACCGATCATCGACAAGGGGCTCGCATAGCGCATAAACGTTTGGACAACCCGCCTGCCGATCGCGAAAAAACACTTTTAGGTGGCGGGATGTCTGCAGTGCCTCCAGAACGTTAAGCATATCCGGAGCGCTGATGAAATTGCCCTCGATACGGCACCGTGCAACAAGGTGACGAACATCTTCGAATCGCTCAAGTGGTATCGTATCACTTGAGAGCAATAGTCGCAGACATTCGTCAACGCATTCGAGTTCGTCCCGAAGGGCTTCAGATGTCGACTGAGGTACGAGTCTGCGCACGGCCTCAGATCCGGTCGTGGTCATGCATCGACGGGCAATGGTGTCGAGGATGCGCGAAAAGTCCAGCTCGCCCAGAGACTGGTCAAGCAGGAGCTGCTCGCCCCCTTTCAAGGGTTCAGCTGCCACTCAGAAGAGCCTTTGCAGCCTGTTGAATTGCGCCTCCATCGGCCTTACCCTTGAGGGCCTTTGTTGCCGCCCCCATAAGCTTGCCGAAATCACTTTGCTGCGAAGCACCGACTTGGCGGGCAATATCAGCAACGGCAGCATCGATCTCTTCGCGAGACATCTGCTCGGGCAGGAACTCCATGATGATGGCCAGTTCGGAACGTTCCTGCTCGGCCGCGTCGGTGCGGCCAACGGCTTCATACTGCTCGATGGCGTCTTTGCGCTTCTTAGCGGCCGAGTTCAGAATCTTGAACTCGTCGTCCGGAGTCATCGCACGGTCAACCCCGCTCTTTTCAAATTCAAGAATTCCGGCCCGCAGCGAACGCAACGTCTCGAGACGGAGTTTATCGCCAGACTTCATGGCAGTTTTCAGCTGCTCGTTGATGGTTTCGGTCAGTGACATGGTAGTGTGTTTTCGTGAGACGGATCAATTCTTGAACAGTAAAATACGGCCACTTTGCGATTGCCCCCAATCCGGTGGTGATGATGCCTGGTGGCTATCTTTGCATCATGATAAAAGCCGTTGTATTCGACCTCGACAACACGCTTGTCGATTTTATGGGCATGAAACGGCAGGCCGTTGACGCAGCAATCGCTGCGATGATGGATGCCGGTTTGAACCTTACCCATGACCAGGTTAAATCCCACATAGACAAGATCTATCAGGAGCTTGGCATTGAGTACCAGCAGGTCTTTGATCGGCTCCTGACGGACGTTCTCGGATTTGTCGATCCGCGCATCATCTCGGCCGGCATCATTGCCTACCGTCGGGCTCGTGAAGCCGCCCTGAAGCCATATCCACACGTAACAGCGACGCTCATGCAGCTGAATCGCATGGGTATCAAGCTGGGAATCCTTAGCGATGCTCCCACGCGGGAGGCGTGGCTCCGTTTGTGCTTCATCAACTACCATCATTTTTTCGACGTGGTGGTAACCTTCGACGATACAGGTGAGCGCAAGCCAAGCCCCTTGCCATTTAAGACCGTCCTTCGGCGGCTGGAGGTCGATGCCGAGCATGCCATCATGGTTGGCGACTGGACAGAGCGCGACATGCGGGGAGCGAAGAACGTTGGTATGAGAACCGCCTTTGCCAAATACGGAGATTCATTCGGCAACCAAGACCTGACGGATGTGGACTTCATCCTGGACGACATTAAACAACTACTCGATATCGTCGCATGATCCTGCCGGTCTATACCTACAATCACCCCGTCCTGAAGCAGCGTACGGCTCAGATTGACGACATGTCCGACGAGCTGCGGGATCTTATCCGCGACATGTTTGAAACGATGTACAAGGCCAACGGTATTGGTCTTGCCGCCAATCAGGTGGGAAAGGGGCTTTCCCTCACCGTTATTGATATCTCGGATCGTGACGAGGGCGAAGATCCAGGTCAGATCGTTTTGATCAATCCGGTGATCGAGGCATTTTCCGACGATGAGGAAGAGTTTGAAGAAGGATGCCTCTCACTTCCTGATTACCGCGACACGGTCATTCGCCCTAGTGCAATCCAGGTTCGGTATCTCGATGCGTCAATGACCGAGCGCGTGATGGAAGCCGACGGCCTCGTTGCACGCGTCATGCAGCACGAGATCGATCACCTTAACGGGATTTACTTCTTTGAACGGCTCTCCCCCATCCGGCGCACTCTCGGCAGCGGAAAACTGAAGAAGATCGCCCGAGGCCAGTTCGAAGCCGACTATCCAACATTCCCCCAGTCCGAGTAACCTACAGCATCCAGAAGGACGTGCGACGATTGCACCCAAAACCTAAAACCCAGAACCCAAAACCTAAAACCCAAAACCTGAATGAACAACTTCATCAACAACACCTGGCTGCCATCCGAAACCGGACGCACCTTCGACAATCTCAATCCGGCTGATGCAACCGACGTCATCGGCGCATTCCCCCGTTCATCGGCTGAGGATGTGAACGCTGCGGTTTCTGCCGCCGCGAAGGCCTTTGCGGCATGGCGCCTGGTGCCAGCACCGAAGCGTGGTGATATCCTGCGTCGGGCTGGTGACATCTTCACTCGTCGTAAAGACGAGCTTGCAGAGATCATGACTCGTGAGATGGGTAAAACAGTTACCGAAACAAAGGGTGACATTCAGGAAGCCATCGACACGGCGTACTATGCGGCCACCGAAACACGACGTCTCTTTGGCTACACCGCCCCTTCGGAAATGTCCAACAAAATGAACATGTCCTTCCGCATGCCGATCGGAGTGTGCGGCATCATCACGGCATGGAATTTTCCGATCGCCGTTCCTTCATGGAAGATCCTTCCTGCTCTTGCAGCCGGAAACACGGTTGTGTTCAAGCCCAGCGATGATTCCCCGCACAGTGCCAACATCTTCGCAGAGATCCTTCTCGAGGCAGGTCTTCCGGAAGGCGTCTTCAACGTTGTCCATGGCGATGCCGAAGCAGGTCAGGCCCTTGTTGAGCACCCTGACGTACGTGTTGTCGGTTTTACCGGGTCTACCACCACCGGCAAGGCTATCGCTGCACGATGCGGCGAACTCAACAAGAAGGTCTCCCTGGAGATGGGTGGCAAGAACGCTCAGATCGTCATGGAAGATGGAGACCTAGATCTTGCCTTGAACGGCGTTCTGTGGGGTGCCTTTGGCACCACTGGACAGCGTTGTACGGCCACCAGCAGACTCATCCTGCACGAAGCGATTCATGATGCATTTGTTGATCGACTTGTGGCGGCAGCATCGAAACTAGTTTTGGGTGACGGAAGGAAAAACGGCACCGAAGTTGGTCCGGTGATCAACCAGCGTCAGCTCGACAAGATCCTCTCCTATATCGAGATCGGCAAAAGTGAGGCAACGTGCGTTGCTGGTGGAGAGCGTGATGTCGAAGCAGACAAGTCAAAGGGATACTTCGTCAAGCCAACGATCTTTACGAATGTTCAGCCCCATCACCGCATCTTTCAGGAAGAGATCTTCGGCCCGGTCCTGAGTATCGCCAAGGCACGCTCATTCGATGAGGCCATAGCGATGGCCAACAACTGTCAGTACGGCCTTTCATCAAGCATCTACACGCGTGACGTTAACCGTGCCTTTGCTGCGATCCGAGACATCGAGGCAGGGATCACCTACATCAACGCACCGACGATCGGTGCCGAGGCGCACATGCCGTTTGGCGGTATAAAGGGAACCGGCAATGGTCACCGTGAAGGGGGCTGGACGGTGTTTGACATCTTCACGGAATGGAAGACAGTTTACGTGGACTACTCGGGTCACCTGCAACGGGCGCAGATCGACAACTACTGAGCCGAGAGCAGTGTTGTTATCCTCGCTGCGTCGCTATGAGGGCGATGCCCGATAGCACAAGCATCATGCCGACGATGAGTGGCGCGGACAGCCTTTCTGACTGAGAGATAAGTCCAATGGCCACCGTAAGGATGAATGTCGTTGCGGTATTCAGCGGGATAAACACCGAGGCCTTTGTCAGTGTGAGCATGTACGACATCACCACAAAGCCCAGTAGTAGTAGTCCGGATCCTGCAATGCCACGAAAACACACCAGCGTCTGAAGCGTATCAATCACTGACTGCGGCTTACCGTCAAGAACACTATGTAGCATGCCTATGCCGCCAACGGCAAGGGCAGACTGCACAAAGCTCAGGATGACTATGCGCGTCATGGGGCTTTCCCTTGCGTTAACCGCTGACGTTGCAGTGCTTCAAAGTATTGACGGATGATGTTCTCATAATCGGCGGTGTAGCCCTGACGCAGCTGCTCAATATTCGAGCGCGACATCATCTGCTGGCGCTGTATCTCAAGTTCCGCGGGAGAACGCTTTTCGACATCCTTTCCGGTGAACGACTCACGGTTCTTCTCGTAGTCTCGCTCGTTCATTGATCGCGAAGCATCCAGCAAGCGAGATAAGATTCGCTCTTGGCGCAGTCGCGTATCCGAGGTGATATTGCCTGTTTGCATGTCTGACATCACCTCTTCCATGTCCTTGGCAATGCGGTTCAGGTCGCCCAGCGGTTGCTTCTGTCCCGAAGCGTTCTTCTTCTGCTCTTCGATCTCCTGGAGAGACTTAAGCGCCTTCCCCTGCTGTGCTGCAAGTCGTCCCATTTCTGCGCGCTGCTGCTCCGACATCTGTCCGCTTTGACCAACACGATTCATTCCGTTATTGATCGACTGCTGCTGATCGGCAAGCTGCTGAAGGCGTTGAAAGGGGCTCATGCCGCGCCCTTCACCTTGTCCGGGTGTTTGTCCGTTGCCGCCTTGGCCAGCCCCCTCGCCTTGCATCATCTGCGCCATGGCGCTACCCATCTTCGCCGCTGCTCCGTTCATGGCACTCAGTGCGCTCGACTGTGACTGCGTGGCCTGCATGCTGTTGCGATCTGCCATGGCCTTCATGGCGTCGCGCATCGACTGTAATGCGTCACCCATGTCCTGAGCCATCTCCGGTGAAACGGAGGTGGACTTTTGACCGAGCTGCATCATGTTGTTGGCGATGTTCTGCATCGACTCTTGAAGTCGCTGCTGCTGCTGAGCGAGCTGCGACATCTGCATGGAATTCGGGTCAAGCCCCTTCATCTGCTCACGAAGAGCCTCCTGCTGTTTTGAAAGCTGCAGAAGGTCCTCCGTATTCTTTTGCATCTGACGCATTGCCTCGCGCTGGCTGTTGCGACGCATTTCGCGTTTCATGTTCTTCATCTGCTGGGCAAATCGCTGCAGATTCTTCGATGCCTGCGACTGCTGTTCCGACGCCTTATCGTTCTGTCCGTCCCGCATCTGCTGTTCGGCCTTGTCCATCTGTTCCTTCGTCTCCGAGGAATTGAGATCCTTCTGGGCCTGCTGCATCTTCTCCTGCGGCATGTCCTGTCCGATCTCCTTCATGAGCTGCTCTAGCTCCTTGGATTCCTGTGCAAGCTTGTCTAGCTCTTCCTGGAGGCGCTTCTGCTCTTCGGCAAGACGCTGATTTTCGGCCTTGTTGTTCGGATTTGCCTGCTCTGTGCGCTGTCGAAGCTCATCCTGCTTTCGAGCAAGTTCTTCGGCCCTCTTAGAGAGTTCATCCGTCTTCTGCTCGGCCTGCATTCTCTTGAGCAGCGAGAGCTGACGGTCGAGGTTCTTCCGAAACTCCTCTTCATTGAACTTGAAGTCCTTCATCATTCGCTGAAGCTCCTCAGGCGCGATCTCTTCCATGCTCTTTCGCATCTGCTCCTGCATACGAGCAAGGTCCGGGTTCTTGACCTCCCGCATGAGCTTCTGAAGCTCCTGGTATTTTTTGAGGGTCTCTTCTGAGATAGCCTTGTTGTCGCGCAGTTTGTCGGTCATTTCCTGCACCTTGTCGGCCATCTTCTCCATCTTCTGTTCGAGCTCCTGCTGACGTTTGACAAGGTCTTCGGCCTTTTTTTTGTCGGCCCACGAAGCTTCCATCTGTTGCTTTGACTGCTGTTTCTGCAGCTCTCGCTGCAACTGCTCAGCCTCCTTCTTTATGTCTTCGGCCTCCTTGGCAAGATTCTTCATCTCTTTGCGGATGTCATTCTGCTGGCGGTCAGTCTCGGCAAACACTTCATCGAGTGATGGCATTCGAACGGAGATTGTTGTTGTCTTTGCCGTCTTCGGACCGCCCACAACGTCGTTATCAGCAACCTCAAGATAGAATTCGTAGGTGTCCTCTGGAGTCATGTCCACCTTTGCCAGATCCCAAACGTAGCGCACATCCTGAGATGTTACGCCAGCACTGAGTGGCACGGCAACGGAACGGAAACTCTTCTCCGGCAGAGCGTATCGTGAAGCGGTAAGACGGTAGAAAAGTTTCAGCGAAGAGAATCCAAAATCGTCGCTCACCGATACATCGATCGGTAAAACGGCTACCTGACGCAGAACGACATTCTCACGGGGTGATGTGAGCGAGATCATTGGATACGAGTCTGTCAGAGCAACAATGCCCGCACGCAAAGGATCGAGATTGGTTGTACCATCGCGGTCGACAAGCCGGATCGTGTATGACCCTGAGCGGCGGACCTGGAAGCCCCCTGACGCAGAGTTTCCGTTGGTCGTCATCTCAACCACGGTCGAGTCAGACGTCAATGAGTCGTTCCCCGCGCCGTGCAGCACGATGAATGCTCGCTTGAGTTCTTTGTTACTCTCAACTAGAAGCCTCACCGATGATCCGGCGATGGCTGTCACGTCTGCATGAGTTGCGTCTAACCGCGACGCCGCAAGACGTGTATAGGACGGTGGCGTAATCGAGCCGCTTAGTGCTCGAATAAGAGGACGATCAATCACAACGATAGCGTCCGTGTCGCTCGTCACCCTTGTATCCAACCACGGACTCTCAGCAAAGAACTCGACGGACTGTGTGAGCCCCGCAAACAGGAACGAGTATACGTTCGCGGAATCGCGCCGAAGCGTGTGCTGCGTGAATTGGCTAGCCCCCTTCTCACGAATGTTCAGCGTGATGGTCTCTGGTGGCGTCCCATGTGCGGTGATGAGCACAGACGATGAAGCACCACGCATAACGGTATCCTGCATACCCCTTACCGCTAGCCTGAAAGGGGCCGGTGGCACGTACGACGTATCGTAATGCAGAACACGCTCCCAGGCCGCACCGATAACTCCGGGCCAGATATTCAGTCCAATCGTGAAGACGCAGGCAAGCGTCAACATCCAGAGAAACGCCTTCCGCACAGGACGGCGATCAATGATGGTGGAGAAATCCTTGTCAGCACTGACGGATGCTGCAATATCAAAGGCCGCTTCGGCCAAATCACTTGGCGCGGCAGAATCGCGCGTGAGTTGCAGAGCGTTGCTCAGAGCGTCGCTGATTTCCGGGTATACCGCACCAACGCGCAAGGCAGCCTGTTCGGCGTTTTCGACAGGAAGCAGACCGAGTAATCGTAAAATTGAGGGAACGGTGGTTACACCCAGAACGGCACTGATGCAGAGCACTGAGCACCACCACATCAGTGTGCGCAGTGGCACGCCCATCTGGAACCATGATTCGAGCAGCGTTGTCACCAGCGCAAGACCACAGGCCGCCGCGCATGATGTTGCAATGCCACGCATCATGTGGTAGGCCTGTTCACGCCGGATGACCGAGGTCAGGCGTCTTGTGATGGGCACTCTAGCGGAGTTCATTGAACGACTGCTCATCGAGAAAGTGCATACACGATAATGTTTGTTCCAATCTTCAGTGCTGTTTCACGACGCTCGGGTGGATCGTTGTGAACTTCCGGATCTGCCCAGCCATCGCTGGGATTGGTTTCGTAGGTGTAGAAGACGCAGACTTTGCCGTCATGAAACAGTGCTAAACCTTCCGGTGACTTATTGTCATGCTCGTGGATCTTAGGAAGCCCCTTGGGGAAGTCAAAGTGAGCATGATACAGCGGGTGCGAAAATGGAAGTTCTCGAAGCTGCTGATCGGGAAACACCCGCTTGAGTTCACGGCGGACGGATTCATCCATTCCGTAGTCATCGTCGATGTAGAGGAATCCGCCATTTGTCAGATACGCCCGAAGATTTCGCAGTTCGGCATCGGTAAAGCTCACCGTGCCATGACCCGTCATAAAGAGCACGGGGTAGAGGAACAGATTGTCTGTTCCAAGGTCCACATACTCATAGACCGGTTCCACAGCGATCGACGTGTGCGCCCGAACGTACTTGAGCAGGTTGATCTCGGCACTTGGATCATTATACCAATCCCCACCTCCGGAATACTTCACGCGGGCGACCTTTACAGCCGAACCCGAAGCCGGGGCGGTCTGAGCCGCTGCTATCGTCCCGATGCAGATGAAGGAAATGACGCTTAGGAGAATCGACACACGACAACCTTTTTTTCATCTTGAGTAAACGAGGGAACACCGAAGATCTCCAACGGGATAACCTCGATGCGCACCCCCTTATGCTGAGCCAGTGCCTCGCTGATCTCTTCGTCTAGGTCTCCCCCTTTAAGGAAGGCACAGACGGCGGACGGTTTGATCAGGGGGCGAACCCAGTCCAGCAATGTGGCAGTGCGGGCAACAGCGCGCGAGATAACAACGTCGAACGAGCCCTTATAGTGGGCTTCGGCGGCAAGATCCTCCGCGCGTGCGGCGCGCACATCGACATCCTTTAGCATTGTATGCTGTGCGAACATCGCTGTCATTGTTGCCTTTTTCCGGATGGAGTCCACAAGGAGCATCTTCAGATCGGGCCGTGCGATCTTGATCGGAATGCCCGGCAAGCCCCCTCCGGTGCCAACATCCAGAACGCGTGCCTTCTGCTTTATCGGGACGTATTTAAGGATGGTCAGTGAGTGCAGAATATGACGATCCCAGACGTTCTGCTCGTCCTTGCGGGAGATCATGTTAACCTTGGCATTCCAGTAGATCAGCTCATCATGATATCGCTGCAGCGCATCGACCTGTTCTTTGCCGATGATGATATCATTTGCTGAGCACGTTGTCCAGAAGTCAAGTGGAGTCATCGACATGGGGCAGACATCTGGTTCGGTGTGATGAGGTCGTAGTTTCGCATCATATGACGGTACCCTTCTTCAGTGTGATCATCTGCACCTACCAGCGTGCTCATCTCATTCAACGTGCACTCCAATCTCTCGTGCTTCAGCAAGAGCTGGACTGGGAAGCGATCATCATCGACGATGGGTCAACTGATGACACCGAACAGGTGGTGCAAAAATACACCGACGGCGACGAGCGATTTCGGTATTTCCGAAATGACCATGTTGGAGTGGCACGTTCTCGAAATTCTGGAATTGGATATGCAAAGGGGCTCTTCGTAACGTTCCTGGACAGCGATGACGAGTATCGTGCCGATCACCTCTCGAGCCGACGTGAAATGCTGCTCTCGAACACGGATGTTCAGCTGCTGCATGGGGGCGTGGAGATCATTGGGGATGCCATGGTACGCGACCGATTCGATCCGGAGCAGTGGATCCATCTTGACGACTGCGTCATTGGCGGGACCTTTGTGGTGAGGCGTGACCTCTTTACGAGAGTCGGACTATTTTCGGAACTGGAGTATGGTGATGATGCCGAATTTTTTGAACGTGTGGCGAGTTCGGGTACGTTGATCGCCCGCACCGACCATCCATCATACCGCTATTATCGCGATTCACCTGATGCATTGACGAGGACCTATGGCACGACGTGAGAGTAAGGCGACAAAAACAAATCGTCTCAATGAGATCCTTGACCGTTTGGCCGCGGCCTATCCCGATGCCCGGGTCGGTCTCGACTTTACAAACCCTCTGGAGCTGCTCATTGCCACAATCCTGTCTGCTCAGTGTACAGACGAGCGGGTAAACATGGTGACACCAGCTCTTTTTGCGAAGTACAAGACTGCGACAGACTACGCACTGGCACCCGTCGAGCAGCTCGAAGAGGACATACGCTCCACCGGCTTCTACAAGAACAAGGCCCGTCATATCAGGGAATGCTGCCTGCAGCTTCAGGATCGCTTTGGGGGCCAGGTTCCGAAAACCTTGGAGGAGCTGGTGACTCTGCCGGGCGTTGGCCGGAAGACTGCCAACTGCGTGTTGAGTAACTGCTTTGAAATACCGGGGTTAACGGTTGACACTCACGTGACAAGGATTTCAAACCTGCTTGGGTTTGTCTCCACAAAGGATGCCGTGAAGATCGAGTTTGCGCTCATGGAGATTCTCGACTCATCGAGGTGGAACGAGTTTGACCGACTTATCATCAATCATGGCCGACGTGCCTGCATTGCCCTACGTCCGCGATGCTCGGACTGCGTCATTTCCGACCTCTGCCCCTCGGCGCAAGTTTCACCGTAGGTAACTGTCACGAAATGGTCGTGTGGATGCTCATAGACGGGATATATTGGAGTCATCCTCGACCATGAACCTTCGCATCCTAGGGCTTTTGCCCTCCATAATGGCTGCTCTGCTGTTGATGTTCTCGTCGCGAGCCGTCACTGTATCAGCTCAAGACCTCGGCATCATTGCAGGGGCTGCTCTGAATATTCCTTCTGCCGAGTTTCGGCAGCTCGGTGACTTTCCCTCATGCTGTCCTACGTTCACCGGAGGATCGGGTGTGGGATTTCAGTTTGGCGGGTGGATGAATCGCCCCCTTTCAAAGTCCCTGTCCGTCGTCGGCCGTTTAATGATGTCCTACGATGCCGTCGGATTCACCTACGACGAGCGGTCCTTCGTCGCTGATGTGCGAGATACGCCGCGGGTTGTTCCGGCAATCTTCCGCCATGAACTCAGTGCCAAACAGGTGCACATTGTTCTCGAACCATTGCTGGCAATTGGTATCTCCTCCCGAGGACGGTTTATGATTGGTCCGCGCATCGGTGTTCCCGTCAGCTCTACGTTCCAGCAGTCGGAAACTCTTGCCGAACCCGCGGATTTCGGTTCGTTCCTCAATACCGGCAGGATATGGATCAGCAACACGGGTGATATTCCATCCACTCCACTTGCCAGCGTGGCCTTAACCGGTGCCCTCGGATGGACATTCCCGCTCAACGCATCGCAGAGCATTCACATGATGCCAGAGGTGTCCTTTTCCTATGCATTGACGCCGGTGTCTCAGGGGGCAAACTGGTACCCTCATGCCGCGCGTCTTTCGGTTGGCATCGGCTGGTCTGCCCCAGCCGTTACCGAGATGCCATCTGCGCCTCCTCGAACAACCAAGCCTGCGGTTCCGCCGATCGTTACCGAGACCAAGAGGACAACTGATCAGACCCCACCAAAGATCAGCCTGGAGATCCTTGGTGTGAACGATGACGGTACCACAACAAAGAACCCGGTGATCAATCGTCGCGAGATATTTGTCCGCACGTTGCACCCTATGCTGGGCAATGTCTATTTCGAAGAGGGATCATCGTCGATTCCCCAGCGCTACATCGATGGAATTGCACGGGCCTTGCGTGATACGTTATCGCTAACACCCCTTGAAGCCCTTCACGGCGAGCTGGCGATCATTGCAGCGCGCATACGAACGCGGCCGAAGGCCCGGCTGCGGATTGGGGGGATGACGGCAAACACACCCAAGGATCAGGGGGCTGAGCTTGCTCGACGTCGTGCGGAATCGGTCCGCGAGAAGCTCATCGAACTCGGTGTGGATCCGGATAGGATCGACCTCGTTACAGGTACCTCACTCTTCCCCGCAACGCGGGCCTCTGACAGCTCCCAGAAGCCCCTTGCTATAGAAGAAAATCAACGTGTCGAAGTGTCCTGTACTGACTTTGCCGTGATGGCGCCAATAACTGTTGGTACAACAGATGTTACCGTGTGGCCGCGACGCATCCGTATCGTGGATTCAATCGCTACGCCAGCTCTTGCTGAGGTACAGAGCGAGGTACTCGTCGGTGATTCCCGCATGAGTGTTCCCCGTCAGGTGGCTTCGACAAGGAGCTCAGATGAGATCGATCTTTCATCCCTGGTTGCCCCATCGACGTCATCGAGTCTTGAAGTCCGCGTGAGCGCCACGGACACGTCGGGTCAAAAGGCCACCCAAAAGGTGACCGTGCCCATTCGGCAGCAGTCTATGGACAAGTGGCGTGCCGAGCGCTCCGGAGACATGCTCATTGAGCGATACGGGCTCGTACTCTTTGACTTTAACAACGCCGGTCTTGGGGAACAGCACCGCCAAATCATCAACATCATCAGATCTCGGCTTACCCCGCAAACGAGTGTTTCCATTATCGGCATGACCGATATAATGGGGTCCGACGAGTATAATCGAGACCTTTCTCTGCGCAGAGCTAGGGAGGTAGCGCGTGCTCTTGGCGTCGGATCTGTCTCCATCGACGGTCAGGGTGAGACATCACCTCAGTTTCCGAATCAGCTGCCGGAAGGCCGGGCTTCCAATAGAACGGTAGTTATCGAGTTGAAAACAAAGGTGCCTTGACGAAACATATTGCGCTTTGGGTTGTCTATCTTGCCTATGGGCGGACGGGTCTGGGTTCGTGTGCCCGCATATTCTCATTGATTAGGACCATGGAATGAAATCTTTCGCGTGGACTCTGCTATTCTTCTGCATGGTAGCAGTTCAAAGCTCGCTCGTTGCTCAGCGGACAACATCTGTGGTTCCGCTGCGGATCAATGTCATTGATGCAACAACGATAACTGCCAAAGCAGCGATCTTCGCCTTCGGCGACGCTAGCGGCCAACCTCTACGGAATACCACGGCCAACCTGGATCTTGTTGAGAATGGCGTCAGCTATCGCGGAGCCTGGGTTGCCGATAGTGGCAACGGACTCGGGAATCTCTCGCTCCTTGTTGCCATGGACCTCTCAAAATCCAGCGATGTACCCTTGGCATCCACGTTCACTCCTCTGAATCTGGCTAAGGGTGCGGCCCTTGCAGCCTCGAGGGGTCTGGCGAAGAGCTTTGACGAGATCGGCCTTGTTGGTATCGGTGCAATGGCTGAATTACAAAGTGGACTTTCGTCGGACAAGACGGGCTTCACGAATGCTGTGAGTGGCATTCGTTCTTCAGGGGGCTTCAACCTTCGCCGAGGGTTGTTCGACGTCCCGGGTGGAGCACTTACCCATCTTCAAAATGCACGCAATGCCCGAGCACTCTTGTTGTTGACTGATGGTGGTTCGTCATTTGACGTCAAGGCAGCCGTGTCTATGGCCCGAACATATGCTATTCGTGTGTATGTAATCGGGATCGGAACAGATGTCAATCAGGATCTGCGAACACTTGCTGATTCAACCGGTGGAGCGTGGATTGGCAAGGTCACCACGCAAATTGAAGCGAATCAGTATGCAGGGGCCTATGTCTATGATGCTCTGCGAATGCCTCACATTGGCACGGTTACCTGGACGACAAACAATCGTTGCGATACTCAGAGAATTGTCGTCTTCGGTATCACTCCTGTACCGCGACAGGAGATGTCCTACTCCTACCCGGCTAAGTATACGCGACGTCTAACCGGCACCGAGAAAGGAGTGGACTTGGGTATCGTCCCAATAGGTGAGTCGACGAAACAGACCGTTGTGTTGACGTCTGTCAATGCTCCAGTGACAATCACATCGTATGATCTCGTTACCAAAGGTGCATTCGAGATCGTCGATCCACCAACACTTCCCGTAACGCTCAATCCCGGGCAGGTCATTTCGTTCACCATAAAGTACACCTCTGCGTCAACAGATGCCGTGTATGCCCGGTTGAATCTCGTGGCTGACGCTTGTGATATGCCATCACTGGTCATTCGAGCCGGCTCCGTGTATTCGGGAGAAATGCTCCAGCTAGTGTCACCGACCGGCAATGATCAGTTCACGGCCGGCAAGGACACGACCGTCAGATGGACGAATGCCCTGCCGGACGAATTTGTCCGCCTTGAAGTCAGCTACGACAACGGGGTAAACTGGTACGGCATAACCGAATCGGCCACGGGGCTCTCGTATAAATGGACGCCTGGGCCGCTTGTCGGGGACAAGTGCCAGATGCGCGTGTCCTCGACGGTCCTCGACCAGCGCAGTGTCATTCAACTGCGTGGTCAGACCCAACCGCTGTACAGCGCCGTCTTCACGGCTGATGACAAGACTGTTCTTACGGGTGGTGACGACGGGTCTGTGCGTGCGTGGGATGCACGGACAGGCCAGCAGACTCGCATCGTCGGCATTCACGGAGGTTGGGTGTGGTCGCTTGCCGAAATGCCAGGCACCACAAACGTTGCCTCAATCAGCCATGATGGCACGATCCGCGTTTGGGATTACACCAGCAGTCGCCGTATTGCAACGATCAATCTCGATACCCGCGGTTGGTCTCTAGCATTCTCTGCCGACGGTAAAACGCTCTATGCCGGAACTGATAAGTCTCTTCTTCGTATTGCCACCGATTCGTGGAGAGTTGAATCAATAAAAGATGCCTTGGAAGGACCAGTCTACGACATTCACGTCGCCTCGAACGCAACGATCGTTACGGCCGAAGGAACGCGCGCTGTTGCACGCGACCAAGCGACGTTTGATACTCTGCGAACCTTCCGGGAACCGACTCAGCGCGGGGCGATCTATTCAGTGAGTATGCCAAGCACAAACGATGTTGTGATCACCGGCGGTGCTGACTTTGTTCTTCGCAAGTTTCAGTTCTCCAATGGGGCTCTACTTGGACGCACAACGCCAGCTGTTGGAAGCATCCTTTCATTGTCGTACTCCCCTGATAACACGCAAATCCTAACGGCAAATGGAGATGCATCAGCGAAACTCTATACAGCTTCGACTCTAACGCCTCAGGCGTCCTTGGTTGGTCATCAGGGAATAGTTTACGACGCATCATTCTCCAGTGATGCTAGAAGCGTGGTAACGGCATCAACGGACTATACGGGTCGTGTGTGGCCACTTGACAAGGTCGGTATCATCAGTGACGCGAGCGACGGAACATTCCGCATCGTTGGTGGAACAGTCCAATCGTCGAATGTCTCCATGGGTGACGTAACAGTTGGTGAAGGGGCTGACAAGGTCCAGGCGGTGATCACGAATACTGGTTCCGAAGCTCTTGTGATTCGCTCCGCGAAAATGCTCGGCTCAGGAACACCTCAGGACTTCGACGTAAATCTTCCTGCCCTACCAATTACTGTATCGGCTGGTGGTGAATTGCGTGCCGACGTGTCCTTTACTCCGTCTGCTGCAGGCGGACGCTCGGCAACACTGGAACTGCAGACCGGACGTGGTACCACAACCGTTGAGATCACTGGGCAAGGCGTCGCTCCATCGTTGAAGCTCCCGGAAACGCTCAACTTCGGACGTCACATAGCAAACGTGGCGGCGGTGGACAGTACGATCACCATCGTGGCCAGTGGCGATCAAACGAATGTTTACAAAGTATCGCTGACTCAGATTCGCGATTACCAGTCATCGGTATTCAGCATCGTCAGCGGAGGCGGACCATTTACCATGCTTGGCGGGGAAACGCGCAAGATTGTTGTGCGTTTCGATCCGAAGTCCTTTGGGCGCTTTGCAGCTGTGCTCAACATCACCATGGAGTCTCGTCCAGCACAGGTTGTTCGTTTGTACGGTGAGGCAACGGGCGAAGGTCGCCTTTCGGCAACGTCGTCGATCCTCTTTGCATCGACTCCGTGTACGGCTTCGATCAGTCAACGAAACGTAACCCTGAGAAACACCGGCAACTCACAGACCATTCTCTACTCTGTCGGATTTGAAGGAGCAAACGCCGATGAGTTTTCGCTCATCTCGCCCCCTGTCTTCCCCTACACCATGGAAGCTAAGGACAGCCTGACCTTCACGGTACAGTTTGACCCTCGACGAGTTGGTGTGAAGGATGTGCGCCTTGTGGCGTCATCAAATGCTTCGAATGCCATAAATGGTCGGACCCTTGTAAGTATGATTGCCCGACGCGACTCCGTAGGCTTTGAACTCTCTCGAACAACCGTCGATCTTGGGAACGTGGCCGAAGGTGAGTCGCAGAGCGACCGTCTTCAGATAATCAACTCTGGAACCATTTCCTTGCAATGGCCCCGCGGGTCGATCAACCTCGGACCATTCCGGATTGACAGCATCACGCCAGACATTACCGCCGGACGTCGGACCTCCGATATGCTTGTGACCTTCACTGGTGGACAAGCCGGCAAATCCTACGAGACGACCTACACGTTTGTCGATACGATCTGTGGCCGACAGCAAACAGTCAAGTTGATGGCATCGGTAAAGAGTGTTATCGGTGGTCGAATCCGCATTGGCAAGGTTGATGCGCGTTCCGGCGAACTGGTCTCTGTTCCTGTGTACGTTTCGAACCTCACGAACATGGATCGCACATCAGTGAGAGAAGTCACGATGCACTGTACAGTCAACGGACGCATCATCACTCCGTCGGGCAGCACACCGGTAGGTACGCTGCAGCCCAACGGCTCACGGTCATTCAGTGTTCCCGTTCCGTTAACGTCGAAGGATTCTCTTGCCACCATGCTGACGTTCCAGACAACATGGGGCAATGACACGGGATCTGTCATCCGCATTGATAGTTTCACTGTTGCCGATACGTTGCAGTTCCGCACATTCAATGGTGAGGTACGACTCGTGGATCTCTGCAAGATCAGCGGTCGTGCTCGCCTGATTGCGCTCAGGAGCACAGGTGTTGGCATCGTGGTTACTCCTGCACCGGCGATCGACAAGGCAACGGCCACACTTGATCTTGTTGAAAGGGGCCGAACATCACTGACGCTCTACGACACACAAGGACGAACACTCGGGCTTCTGTACGAGGCTGATACTCCGCCCGGTCGATGGACCGTCCCGATCGATCTATCCTCACTTCACAACGGCACCTATTTCATCGTTATGCAAACACCGTCGGAATCCTTCACGCAGCGCCTGGAGGTGGTACGATGAAAATGCGTTTGCTTTCCTCCGCTTTGACGATCACCATCGTCCTCTTCTTGTTCATAAGCGCAGCTCATGGCCAGACCCGCGAACGCGCGTCTGTGGGTGCTGTCCTTCAAGGAAGCCTTGACCTTCATTCTGCCTCATTTACCCGTCTGCCGGAGATCGACAACTGCTGTCCAGGGTTTACCGGTGGTAGCGGCATGGGATGGCTTGTAGGCCTGTCGTATCTGACCCCGCTGAATGCTTCTTGGTCTCTCGACGTCCGTGCCGGCTACCAGCATGGTGGAGTTGATATGACGACATCGGAGTCGAAGCTCATCTCGCAAAGCAACGGTACGTTTGAGTCGGCATCGATCCGCCACGACCTCTCGCTGAGTGTGTCTCGGATGTCGATTGAGCCGATGGCAATCTACGCCCTGACGCCAAGCATCGGCCTGCGTATGGGACTCTTTGGAGCCTACCAGCTCAATGGACGTTACACACAGGGCGAGTTCCTTGAGAACCCCTCCAATGCTGTGTTTGACAATGGCACCAAGTCCCGCAATCAGGCGGAAGGCAACCTCGAGTCGCTCTCGAGTATGAATGTTGGAGTAACGATTGGCATTGGAACGGATCTGCCTCTCAACGCTGATCGGTCCTTGCTAATGAGTCCCGAACTTCTCCTCACACTGTCGCCAACGAATATCCTTCGGAATACTTCGTGGTCTATGACCATGATCCGCGCCGGTGTGGTCGTTTCGTTCTCTCCGGAAGATGACAAGGATGAAATCTCCGATATGGAACTGTTCGAGGTTGCACGGAACGTAAGGACAACTTCTCCACCGTCAAGCGAGCCCCTTGCCGTTCCATCTGTTGCCTACACGGGCCTTCTGGAATCGGGAACGACGGTTGACAAAAAGTCAATTCGCATCGAAGAGTTTGCCTCAAATCGCGTGCGTCCGTTGCTCCCCTTCATCTTCTTTGAACCGAACTCCAATTCGCTTAGCCCCCGATACCGCCAGCTCTCCGCCGAGCAAGTCGAATCCTATTCGCTTGAGAACTTTTACAACCTTGATGCAATGGTCACCTATTATCAGGTGCTGAACGTTATCGGCAAACGTTTGCAGGAGCAACCCGATGCATCAATAACCATCACGGGATGCACCGATAAACAGGAATCTGCATCTTCAGAAGATCTTGGAAAGCGTCGCGCAGTTGTCGTTCGTAATTACCTCGTCGACACATGGAAAGTACCTGCTTCGCGCATTGCTGTAGACCAGCGTGGACTTCCATCACAGGCCTCAAACGAAGCGGATGCTGACGGTGCTGCTGAGAATCGTCGCGTTGAGCTCTCAAGTTCGGATCCGAGTATTCTTTCGGCCGTTGCATCCAATGACACCATGCGGGCGTTTGATCCACCAGCCGTGCGATTCTCGCTCGGCGTCAGCAATGGATCGCGGCTAAAGTCGTGGACACTCTTCGTCTCCGAAGGCGACCATATCATCAAGACCTTCCACGGAGCTGGAGCGCCCCCTTCCAGTGTCGACTGGCGGATCGCTGAACAGTCGCGATTCATTCCGCGCGGAACGCGTAATGTCGACTTCATGCTTGTCGTCCAGGACTCAAACGGCACCGTCATCCCGACAGAGTCCGGTTCTATTCCTTTGAGTGAGGTCACCATCGCTGATAAGCGCTCAGGGGGCGGCACAGACAAATCTGTCGACCGTTTCTCGCTAATCCTGTTCGGTTTCGACAAGTCCGACATTACGCCAGACCAGCAATCGATCATCAACTCGATCAAGAAGCGCATCACACCAACGTCCACAGTTGCGATCACCGGATATACGGACCGCACTGGCACCGACGAATACAACAAGCGCCTGAGTGAGCAACGCGCACGAGCGGTTTCTACGGCGTTATCGGCGCCACGGTCCACAGTGACGGGACAGGGTGAAACACTTCCACTCTATGACAACGAAACACCTGAAGGGCGTTTCTATTCACGGACCGTCGAGGTGATCGTTGAGACGCCAATGAAGTAATGCGCATCATCATCTTCAATTGGCAGGACCGTACACACCCACAAGCCGGCGGTGCGGAGACGCATCTACACGAGATATTCGGCCGACTTGTCAAGAAGGGACATGACGTTACACTCGTAGCATGTCATTTCCCCGGTTCGGAACGTGAAGAGACGGTCGACGGCATTCGAGTCGTTCGCATCGGCAACAGGTCCACCTACAACTTTGCCGTTCCATTCTGGTGGCTTCGTCATGGAAAGCGTGCCAGATACGATCTCGTTGTTGACGACATCAACAAGATTCCCCTGCTCACACCACTCTATGTCAATCGTCCGGTATTAGCGCTCGTGCATCACCTGTTCGGGTCGGCCATCTTCGCCGAGGCAGGACTCATGGCTGGGTCCTATGTGTGGCTGGCAGAACGATTGATCCCTATAGTCTACCGCCGGTCGCCAACGGTTGTGGTGTCAAACAGCACGCGCAGTGAGTGCATCCAGTCCGGACTTCGCGACGAGAACATCTCGGTTGTTTATAACGGAGTTGATACCGCGCAGTTCCCCATGGCTGTCGGAATCAAGGCGCCTGTCCCTACAGTCTCCTACTTCGGACGTTTGAAGAGGTACAAGTCCGTTGATCATGTCATTCGCGCATTTGCAATCGCGCTCAAGGACGTCCCGAACGCCCGACTCGAAATACTTGGTCGTGGCGATGACGAATCCCGACTACGGTCGATCGTTACAGAGCTGGGTCTAAAGAACAGCGTGACCTTTCATGGGTACGTTGATGACCGTCGGAAAGTGGAGCTCCTCTCGTGGACGCATGCGGTTGTCAATCCTTCCAAGAAAGAGGGCTGGGGGATTACGAACATTGAAGCCAATGCCTGTGGTACCCCGGTCATTTCGGCGGATTCGCCGGGCCTGAGGGACTCTGTCAGTAATGACGTATCGGGATTCTTGTACCCCTATGGCGATATTGAGGTTCTAGCACGGAAGATCGTCACTATCCTCACCGATACGAACCTTCGGACAACCCTCTCCGAGGGTGCCGTTCGCTGGGCACGTCAGTTCTCATGGGACCAATCAGCACAACAAATGGAGCATATATGTCAACGCATTATCGGTCGTTGACACTGCTACTCGTGTTTCTGTTATGTGCTTCTGTAGGGGGCTTGGCACAGAACATCCGCGATAGCCGCGGCAACGACTTTTGGCTGGCGGTTCCGCCAAATGACAACTCTTCAGTCACGGCATCAGATCCAGCGTTCGTCTCATTGCTCGTTGCTACGGATACCGCATCGACCACCGTGAAAGTCTATGCACGCCGAAGAACAGGCGTTACAGACACGATCGTCGCCATTGCCCCACCATCCACGTTGTGGGAAATCCGTTTATCGCAGTATGCCCTCTATCAGCTTCAAGGAGTCGAAAACGTCAACGGCCCAAGCCCAGACGGTGAAAAGCCGTCACCGGCAAGTATTCATGTGACTACGTCGCATGACATCTCGCTCTATGCTGTTCTGCGCGCCCCTTTGACGAGTGACGCCTGGCTTGTGCTCCCCACAGACGCATTGTCGACCGACTACATCGTGACGTCGTACACATCTGACGTGTCTCAGAGTTTTGGAAGTACCGTCGTGTACCCTAGCCAGTTTTTGGTTGTGGCAACGGAAGACTCAACTGCTGTGGATATTACCCTCCGTCCCGATCGATCAGATCGTGCCCTTGGAAGGAATCGAAGCGTAATGCTGAAGAAGGGAGAATCCTATCTCCTTCAGGCGCGTGTCGAGAATTCCCGGCGGGATGATCTCACCGGATCCCTCGTAACATCGAACCGCCCCGTTGTGGTGCTGAGCGGGCATCGACGTGCCCAGGTGCCTGTTCTATCCTCGACGTCTTCTCGTGACTGCCTTATCGAGCAGCTCCCTGGCATTGAAACGTGGGGCCGAGACATCATCGTACCACCATTAGAGTTGCCCGTTGACGCAAGTATCGTTGCGTCGAACGATGTTTCAGTGTGTCGGGTTGTAGCAGCGAATGACTCGACTCTGGTAACCGTCAATTCCCAACCGCCCTATCTCCTGAACAAGGGTTCGTTTTGGGACCTGCCGCTGGACCAGGCACTTGTGTTTTCAAGTACGAAGCCGATTCTGGCATCGATCATCGATCGGTCAGCCAATCGAAGCGGAGGTCGTCTCACAGGGGACCCCTCGATGATCATCGTACCACCCGTTGAACAGTACCTAAAGTCGTACATCGTGGGAAGCGTCGGACCAAATGCCAACGGACGCCAGCTCTACACAACGCATAATATCAGCGTGATTGTACCGACGGCAGCCGTGCCGTCACTCACATTGGATGGTTCCTCATCATTCATGTCGGTACGTTCGATCATCGGCACCGATTACTCCATCGCCTCTGCCATCGTCCCCCCGGGTGCACACCGCGTCCGTGCTGATTCGGCGTTCGGGATCTTTGTCTATGGTTATGGTCCGGCGGAGTCCTACGGCTACACCGGCGGCATGGCATTCGAGCGTCTTTACGACCCTGTGATCCGACTCCGTGCGCTTGATGCAGCGGGCAATGCTGGACAGCGCGACACAGTCGCTATCATCGTTGATAGCGTCGACAAGCGGAATACCGAGGCACTGGCCGGCATGCGCTCCGTACAGTTCCGAGTTCAGTTCGATGCCACGTCCTTTGTCTCCCGACAACCTGTCGAGCTGGATTCGATGCGAACCGTTGCATCAATGTGGTTCACGAAGGACATCATGACCATAGCTCCTGGAGACACATTGGCGATGATCATCGGCAACCATACGCTAGGCATTGCTGATTCGTCCGCGATCGTTGTCGACTCGGCAACATGGTACTCGGGCGACCGTAAGCCCCTTCGCATCGTTACCAAGTATGTGCCGGGAGCGCTACAATGCACAAACGTCTGCGAGTCCGGAGACAAGCAACGTCTCTTCGATCCGCGTGTTCCAGCCCCGGTGATGCGCCAGGGATACTATGATATCCGTGGTTCCTATGTTGGACCAACGCTCGATGGCCTTCCCCCAGGCATCTACATCCGCCGATGATCATTGCGTTGAATAAGCCCTATGGAGTGCTCTCTCAGTTCACTCCGGAACCCGGCAGCTCCCACACAACACTGCAGCAGTTCGGACTGCCACCAGACGTTTATCCCATTGGTCGACTTGACGCAGACAGTGAAGGCTTGCTGTTGCTCTCGGATGAAAAGGGGCTGGTGTCTCGCCTGCTCGAACCGATCAATGCCCATGAGCGCACGTACTGGGTGCAGATCGAAGGTATCCCTTCAGAGGACGCACTGGCTTTATTGACCAATGGCGTAGCGATCCAGGACTACACGACCTTACCATCCTCGGTAAAGTTGCTCGTTCCCGATCCAGACATTTGGGAGAGAAACCCTCCGATACGTCAACGAGCATCAATCCCAACGTCGTGGTTAGAATTGACGCTTGTCGAGGGGAAGAACCGTCAGGTGCGGCGTATGACTGCTAAGGTGGGCCACCCCACGCTTCGTCTCATACGAGTACGGAGCGGAGGCCTTGATCTGGCTGACCTTCATATCGGCTCAGGCTTCTGGCGTGCCCTCGACACTCGCGAGCGTGCGCTGCTTCTTCAAGGCCGTTAGTGCTCTTCCGATCGAGAGTCCAAAACCGGTCACCATGGCGATTACGCCAAACCAGACCAACGAGATAAGGGGCTTATCACTGAACTCCACCGTGAACTCTTCCCGCCCAACAGGCATTGGCTTACTTGTATCGTAAAACGCAAGTGTCCCGGTGGACTTTGTTGGATCGTCATTGTTGCGATTGATCTCAACAAGTCCAACAGCCCACCGTGAGTTTGGCAGGTTTTCCCATACGGGGTCGAACATCGGCCCGGAACTCCCCGTCGTGATACGAGTGCGCAGTCGCATCTGTCCGGCTTGCTGACCAGCTAGCGTGGCTACATTCACAATTGCGGACATCTGCATTCTGCCGTCGGCAGAAGCCCCTTCCTCCATCGGCATCGTGAAGCGTTCCAGATTCAAACGCAGTGTGCTGTCGATCGGTGCGGTGATGGTGGTTCCACGCATGACCGTTGTTGAGTGGAAAACATCCTCTCGTCCGGTGGCCTTCGGCGAGATGTAGAGATCTGTGAGCATACCCCAGGCTATGCCAGGCTCGAGAAATGCTGACTGACGCTGATTGAAGTCACTCCAATACAGCACAGGAGCAACCACACGTCGCTGACCGTCCCTCTCGATTCGAACGTAGTAGCGAAACTTCTCGCGGTCCTTGAATTCTCGCTCAACCTGCTCCTTACCGAGGTACGTCAGAACATACGGCCCTACGGTTTTCGGCAGACCATGCAGAAGCACAGCGTGGTACGTAGTTGAGTATGATGATGTACAGATGACTCCAAACATGAGCATAGCAATGCCGGTATGCGAAACATACGCTCCCATCATTGCCGGACCCGAGCGGATCAGACGCCAGCCTTCACGGAGATTCACGGCAAGAGAAAACCATGCGGCAAATCCGAGGCAGAGTGGCCACAGCGTTCGGATACCGAAGGCGAAAAGTAGGATCGTCCCAGCTACCCCGACAAGCACTGCCGGCAGAACGCCCCTTTTGATTCGATCAACGGACGTCGACCGCCACAGGACTACCAATGAAATGCCGTTGACGATGAGTACCGCCGGTACGAGCCACTGGTGGATTTGATTGTAGAAATCAACCGCGACGGCAACCTTTGGCAGACCCAGAACCTCCATGATCACCGGCCAGGACGTCCCTACGGTCACGAAGATGGCACTGGCCGTTGTGAGGGCTGCACCGATCGACAGCATGAACTCACGGGTTGTACCCCGAAACTCTTCGCGATTGATATTCATGTCGCGCCGACGCCACAGGACGAGTCCCGTACCGATCAGCACAAACACCACCAAGAAGGCAAGAAGGATCCAGAAGGCAAACTTGCCGGGGTCGACGAATGAGTGAACTGACGTATCCCCCAGCACACCGCTGCGCGTGAGAAACGTCGAGTACAGAACCATCACGAAGCTTGCCACCGCAAGGATCATGTTCGTCTTCACAAGGCCGTGCGTACGCTTCTGCACGAGCATTGTATGCACAAGTGCAACCACAACGAGCCACGGTATGAGTGAGGAGTTTTCAACCGGGTCCCAGCCCCAGAAACCGCCCCATCCGAGTGTTTCGTATGCCCAGAACCCGCCGAGCATGATGCCGAATCCGAGTACTGCAGTACCGAACAACGTCCACGGGAGCGCAATGTCGATCCATCGGTGATACTCGCGTCGAACCAGTCCGGCCATGGCAAACGCAAAGCTCACGGACATTGCGGCGAAACCCGTAAATAATATTGGCGGGTGAATCGTGATCCACGCATTGTGGAGGAGCGGATTGAGCCCCCTACCATTTTGTGGAATATCAGCCAGCGTCAGGCCATTGGCTGCGAAGGTCTCGTGATAGTACGCAAAGGGATTCTTTGCGACGAGAAGAAGCGTGAGAAAGCTGAGGATGAGACCGTAAAAGACCATCACCGCTGATTCGTATCCATGCCTGCGCGCATAGGGCAGAAGCGCGGTGCCGATGACCGACACGAGCAACGTCCACAGTAAGATACTCCCCTCCTGACCCGAATAGAAACAGGCTACAAGAAGGTGAAGCGGAAGCTCACGCGAGGAGTAGTTCCACACGTAGGTGTAGGAAAAGTCATGCTGCACGATCAGAGTGACCAAGGCTGCCGCCGAGACACCAAGTCCAACCGTCAGGAGTCGAAAAAGCAGTCGACCGATCCGTGCCACGTCTTCCGACGCGCTCCGGAGTGCTACAACGTACATGACCGTTGAGGCAACTGCCAGTCCAAACAGCAGATGTATGGCAAACTGTCCAATCATGGAAGCAGAACCTGCGTAGCGTGAAAGATTGGTGGTTCGCCTCCGTGCACATGGCCAACAAACCGGGCACGCGTGTTTGGAGCAAGGGGGCGATCAGGCTCAGTGCCGGTGTACTCTATGCGAAAGACGCGTCCAGCGTTGTCCTTGGCTTCGATGTCCGTAAGTCGCGCTACGTCGAGGAGCTCAACATCGACCAGGACCTTTGAGGCAGGATCTGATTCACTCGAGTGCTGAGTTTTTTCGATTGCTTCGCTGAACGTAACGTTAGGGGGCTGTCCGTGATAGACAGCCATGTATACAATGACCGGGATGCTAAGTACCGCACCGATCAAAATGATTCGACGGATCATTGCTCTGCCTGGCCCTCATACTTCGAAGGACACTTCGTGAGGACCGACGATGCCTGAAAGACGCCGTTTTCCATGCGACCTTTAGCAACAACGCTCACAGCGATCTCGAAGTTGTTCGGCTTGGCACCTGTCAGCACAACGGGAACCACTTTCCCCTGCTGATCCCGCAGATGAAAGGAGAACAGGTTCTTGTGCTGATCATATTCAGCCCCCTGTTCCTTTACCCATGTGCCAACGATCTGGACAGTCTTGCCGAGCTGCTCTGCCCTGGTTGCATTGGTGTACTCGACGGAACTGGAGAGGAGTGCTGATACACCTAATCCGGCAAAGCCGAGGATGGCTATGGCGGCAACGACAAACTTGATTGGTATCGACCGTTTAACGGAGGTTTCGGATTGCATTGAGGTGTTAACGATCGGAGGTGTTTTCAAGTTTCCCAAGGCGCGCATCAATTCGCTGCAAGTACGCAGCCAATCCGGCCCATAGGACAAGGATCGTTACAAGAACGACGTAACCGGGGTTTTGCGAGAGAAAGTCTATCATGTGTAGTCCTTTGGTCAATACTGTCTTGTGCGCTCAAGGCGGGCAATTCGAACGCGGATGTTCACGAGCCACGCAAAGACCATGGTGAACGAAAAGAGTGCGAGGCCAAAGACGGCATTCTTTACCGGGTTGATCGCATCCGATCGTGGACTGAGCAGTGGCCCGATATTGGAGTCATCTGCGCTTCCGGGATGAAGACCCGGAAGTAGCCGTGGAAGCACGAACATGAGAAAAGGAACGGTTGCAAAGGCAATGATCGAATAGACCGCACTAAGACGAGCGCGACGCTCCTCATCATCGATCGATGCACGAAGAAGAAAGTATGCGCCATAGATCAGAAGAAGCAGTAGAATGGATGTCTGCCTCGGATCCCAGTTCCAGAATGTTCCCCAGTTGAACTTTGCCCACACAGCACCGGTCGTCGTTGCCAGGATCGTGAACAATGTTCCGACTGATGCGGTGGCAACGGACATTTCGTCGTGTACAATTGACCTGGTTCGGATGTACCGAACGGCGGCGATCATGGCAATGCAGTAGGCGATCAGGGCACACCACGACATAGGAACGTGAAAGAAGAGAATCCGTGCCCGTTCTTCAAGTCCGACGATATATGGCATGGTCATCAACGGATCGACGGACGTTACCTTCACGAGCTCATACGAGCGGTCGCTCTCGAGGCGTCGAAGGTGTGCGATGACCGGCGTGTCCTCGCCGATCATGTTCACAAACGAACGCACGTCCGGCGACATCGTCAGTTGGATGCGGACCCGAGCGTCTCTAGCATCGACGGCTGACTCAGCAGACGGTTCGATTCGAATCAATGTCGGAACGGTTTTGAGAGGGTCGGCTCGATGCTGCACAACAACATCCGTGATGCTGCCAGCAAGTGGAGGCATTATTCCCAAAATGCAGGTAAGCACAACCGATGTGATAACCAGCCACCGCCACCATGCCGGTTTGCGTTCGGTAATCGCGCCGGGCCGGTACATCAGCACAAGAGCAACGGCAACCCCGGCAAGCATGATCACGAATTTCATAGCGCGAAATTACGGTTCAGACGTGCAGGTGAAACTGCGTCGTGAAAATCATTCTCCAAGGAGTTCAACGCCCGTTGCGCGGACCTCAGAAACGCGGTTTCGTCCGATGATCGTATCACGGATTTTTCCGCGCACACGCGCCTTACCGCGGGCAACGACCGGAATTCCAAGGCCGTTCTCACCGGTGTACCGGACAAGGATCTCGTGCGCCCGATCAGAAAGCGTGAAGTAGCACCCCTCGTCCTGGCAGACGCCGTGCAGAGCCCCCTCCAGAACCACCGTCCTGCCAACAGCAGGTTGTGTCAGAGCATAATCAATGTCGACGACTTCCCCTTCCACAGGCAGACCAAATCTGGTCTTACTCTCACATGCGCTGCCAAGCATCACAATCGCGGCAGCGGTGAGAAGAGCAATCAGGCTATGCGGGATGTTTCCCATGAACGGAGAGGTATGTTGTTACGAAAAAGCCCCCTGAAAGGATCTCTCAGGGGGCTTTCGAGCCAATGACCGGACTTGAACCGGTGACCTGCTCATTACGAATGAGCTGCTCTACCAGCTGAGCTACATTGGCACTCAGGACTGCAAAAATAGTGTTCGCACGAGACTTGACCAAACGACACGAGACGCTGGGCAAATGCTAACGAGCGATCAACACGGGGAGGCTGAACGCCCGTTCACGTGATCGGAGTATGACAAAGATCAGTCCCGGCTCGACGTGAGATACCGGAAATGATAGTGTCTGCATATCTCCTGGCAGGTTCGTCACTCCCTTGGGTTCTATCAATTGACGTCCACGCAGATCGGTGAGACAGACACTGAGTGTTTCGGCCGGCACACGACATTCAATGAGGAGTTCATCGCTAACTGGCTGAGGCGAGAGCAAACGAAGAGCGACGGAATCAAATCGCTGTTCGAAAACCGACGTACCAACACGAACGTCTACTATGGCGGTGTCCGAGACCGATGTTCCGCAAACATTGGAAACGGAGCACCAGTATCGACCGCTATCGGCGGCCGTTGCCTTGTCGACGATGTACTCAGAGTTGACGGCGTTTTTGAGCTTTACACTGTCCCTGAACCACTGATACGACATGCCAGCCCCATCGACTGCTACGCCAAGGCGAATTCGTTCGCCAACATTGACGGAAATCGACATTGGCTGTGATCGGATAACGGGGCGAAGCGTAACGCCCACTTCAAGAGGTTTTGACGTATCGCTCTGTGAACAGAGTCCACCGACAACGCAGTCATATTGTCCGACATTCCCAGCGTCCAGTGACGTGATCACGTATACCGAATCCGTTGATCCGGATAGATTGACACCATCTCGTCGCCATTGAAACGTCGCGACAACGTTGGCTGGTATCGCTACCATCCGCACTGAGGCCCCCTCACAATCACGCGGAGGGGATGATCGTAAGGACACAGCGGGGTTGACGTCTATCGTAATCGGATTGGTGGTCTTGGATGCATGCCCAAACTGCGACGTGACACGAACCTCGTAGGCACCTGGCACGATTGCCCTAGGAACTGTCCATGTGGTCGACTTCGACCGTAGACTCTTAGCGATGGTAGTCCAATTACTGGCTCCCACTTTACGATACTCCAGGAAGTACCGCACGGTGTCAGAAAGCCCTGAGGTCTGCCATGAGATGTTGACCACGGATCCTGCACAGACAAAATCCCCATCCTTAGGAGTTGAGAGTGTTATCTCTCCAAGAGAGTATCGACTGAGATAGCTTCCAGCTCCAATCTGCATTCGCATAACTGCCGAATCGGTAACGGGAAGATCATCAGACGTTGTATTCAACGCAAAGACTGCATCGCAGTTCTTCGCTTGCGTGAATGCTACAACTTCATCGTTGCCGATTCCAGATACGAGTGTCGAGAATCGGGCTCTCTTGAAGTCAAGAGCTGTAATAAAGCCATCGTATTCACCATTGATTCCGGCTACAGATCCTGCCCCGATCGTTGGGAAGTCCTCGGAATACGTTCGGCCGCCAAAAAGGACGCGAACAGCCATGGTGTCGGCTTGCACAGCGAGTGCCTCATCATCAGCCGATCCGCCCCAATAGGTAAAACCATCCAGAGTTGTTCCATCAGTTCGCAACCAGCCAACGTACGCATCGCCCTTATCAGCAACTGAGCTTTGGATGCTTGACGACCGATAAAATCCGTTGGAAGTGGTACTTCCAACAAAGAAGATGTCTTCCTTTACTCCAAGGTCAATCGCAGTGATACGATCGATTCCATTACCACCAAAGTAGGTGACAAAATTGCCGTCATTATCTGTCTGCGTCAATTTCAGATTCCGATTCATCTTCACAAGGAATCCGTCAGACGCACCACCTGCGTAGGATCGTACAAGTGGAACGCGTCCGGGCCATCCCGAAAAGACAATAGGTACCGTCGTCAACGTCTGACTTGTTGTGGTTCCGGCAAAAACGATTCTTCCACGTTTGTCCGTTGTCATGGCCGTGATCGTGTCATTCCCCTCATCCCCATAGTAGCGAGCAGCACGGAGCTGTCCCATCGTTGTATAAATCGCGATAAAACCATCCGATTTACCTCCACTTTGTCTACCGCTCGACACTTGAAAGCTGTACCCAAGTGTACGACCGCCCGACTCGTAGGTGCCGCTGATTGCTTCAAGCGTGGATTTCGTTGTGGGCATTCCTGTGTACGACGTCGTGGTTCCTGCAATGACGATTTCATCGAAGATGTCAGCAGATATGCAACAGGGGATGTCATCGCTCGTACCGCCATGGTAGGTTCCCATCTCCAGCTTCGACATCGTTGAATCGAGAACTGCAATGTGAGCCTCATATCCACCTGATGTTTTGGGCGTATATCCCAATGCCAGAACAGGCATGTCATAGGAGTCGGTCTGCGTCACGATGCAGATACGTCGTGCTTTATCAAACGCGATTCCCTTGATCCTGTCGATACCGGAACCTCCAATGAACGTCCAACGATAGATTTTCCGAAATGATCCATCGATGCGAGCGAGGAAACCATCGGAGTTTCCACCAAGCACTCGAGAATATCCACCAAGGTTTTCCGGGAACATTGTTTGTGTTGTGGAACCAGCTATCAGTATTGTACCGTCGGGCAAAGTCTCCATCGCCGCGATCTCATCAATGCCCGGTCCTCCGAAATAGCTTCCCACCGTAAACACAGAGGATGCCTTTGCCAGAACAGATTCCTGCCCCTTATCATTTCGAGCGCTTTGGCGCAACAGCTTCGTGTCGAGAGTAGTGATTCCCCGCTCGATGCGAACTAGGTCACCCGCACGCGAAATCCGAAACGTTACTTCCCTATTTTCTGGATGAATGTATCGTACCGATTGATTTATGGATGCAACTGTGGATATGGTCGAACCCACGCTGCCTTTGATATACGTGATTGGAACATCCCCGATGCTGTCAGTTTGGTCAAAAGGTTTCGCGTCACCGAAGGGTTCATACACTACCTGTCCGACACGATTAGCACCACTGGTGATGTATGAGTCACGAATCACACCACTTTTGGTAAACCACACATCACGTCCTGATGCATGGTACAAGGCCAGCACGCTATCGGGCCACTGTCCACCATTTCGAATGATGCCGATGGGTGTTGCATCATCCTCCGATGTTACCTGCCTACAAATCGCGCTGACGTCGAGCCAGGCAGTGAGAATCGCGAGAAAAGATAATAACAGTCGTCTCATACACGTGACGAACAGTTGACACCGAACACGTTCATTGTCTGTACAGAATGCACATTACTGAAACCGGCATGTGCGCAACTGCGTGGTGGTGAATATGGTCAGCGGCGCACAGTGAACGGGATGTCAACCTGGCTACCGCCGATCAGGAACTCAGCCACGTAAACACCAGCCGCAAGGTCATGAATGTCCACCGAATGACGTACTTCCTGCGTAGGTACAGTCCGATAATCCACAACCTTCACTGGAGAACCGAGAATATCGATGATCGTCAAGCGACCAACTGCCTCTGATGTTGCAGTAGCAGCGAAAACGACAACATCTGATGCCGGTGAAGGTCCAACAAGATGAATGGCGAGATCCTTATCACTGTACTCACCAACTGACGTCCCATTGTTAACGCGAATTATAGCGGCAGAAGACGTTGTTATACCGCATGCACCCGTTACGTCACACGCATAGCTTCCCTCGTCACTCTTGCTTACGGAAGCAATGCTAAGTGTAGCCGTGGTGGCCTGATCTACCTTCACGCCATCCTTCATCCACTGGTAGGTTAGGCCCGGTCCAGTTGCAGCAACCGTCAACGTAAGGGGCTTGCCAAGATCAAGTGTCTGCGACACAGGCTGCGACGTGATGACGGGTTTTGCCGTGATTGTGATGGTGGCTGGCTGCGATGTTACGGCGGGCGGACAATCTCCTGTGATAACGCACTCATAGCGCCCAGCCATTGCCGACGTTGCGGTGTCAACCGAATACGTCGCGGCTGTTGCGCCAGGAATCACAACCCCATCTTTCTTCCATTGGTACTTGGCTGCCACACTCGAGGCAGTAACGGCAACCATCAGCTTGCCCCCTTCACACACCGTTGCCGAAATCGGCTGCTTACTGATCGTCGGCGGAATGTCGATGGTAAAGGGCGTCGTGAGCTCACTTACGTGGCCATTGACCGTTGATATTCGGATGCGATAGGTGCCAGCGACAACGCTTGCCGGGATTTTCCAGAGGTAGGACCGTCCGCCGATGCTCTTGACAACGTCTGACCACTTACCTGACCCTTCGACGGAGTACTCGATTCGGAACTTCGTTGTGTCGGAAACACCAGAGGCATCCCAAGAAAGGGGCTTGCTGGAACCAACACAGTATATCTCACCACCCTTTGGCGTTACGATCTCGAGGATACCCGGCGAGTACTTTGTCAGGTAGCCGTCCGAACCGCCCCCTGGCTTTGCATAGGCAGAGTCGTGCACGCGGAGGTTTCCAGACGTCGTATTTGCGGCAAGCATCGCATCGCCGCGAAAATCAAGGAGGAAGTCAGCGACGGTGTCAGCCTGGAGTCCACCCAGAAGGCTCGACAACGTCAGAGAACCAAAGTTCATCATGGTGAAGAACCCATCGGTTGGACCAAATCGTTCGGACATCGCTCCGACGCCTTCGATAGGAAAGTCCATAGAAGTTGTTGCGCCGCAGACGAGGAATGCCGAGGTCCGCTGACTTGGGCGCACATTACGGACGACGTCATCACCGGCACCACCAATGTATGTTCCATTCAACAGCGAAGTTCCATTGTCCGCCATTTGAATGACAAATCCGTCTTGCTTTCCAAGGGCTGTAGGGTAGACCGAACCGGAGGTAGGAAGATTCGTCGAAGTTGTATTGCCCGCAACGAAAATCTTCCCTGCGTCATCGAGCCATAGCGATACTGGTTCTTCCTCTTTGTTACCGCCGAAGAGAGTGGCAAAGGTCACACCATCTGACTGAGAAAAATTCAGTCCGCTACTCATCTTTGCGATGAAGGCATCCGTGGTGCCACCACCGAATGTTTTGCGATATGGCAAGCGCCCGCTCCATGTTGGGTGGGCAGCTGGAATTGCTTCAAAGGTCGTCGACGTCGTTGAACCAGTTACGACGATGTACCCGCGGCTGTCCACTGCTACATTGGTAATAATGTCGTTGCCAGTATTGCCATAATACCGCGACTTCTGCATGCTGCCAGACGGAGAATAGATGGCCACAAACCCATCCATTTGCCCCATGTTGGTGTTGCCGGCACTGATCACGACGGTTGTCGTCTTGGTATTCATGCCTTCCTGATAGGTCCACGTAAGACTTGCCGTTGGCGTCATGTTGTTGGGCATGCCTGACGTCGACATCGTACCCCCTGCCAGATAGATCAAACCAGTCTGATCTACCGTAATGCTCCGGGGAGAATCATCGCGGTTTCCACCATGATAAAACCCGGCAAGAAGCTTTGTCAGCGTGGAATCAAACCGAGCAACAAAGGCATCATAACCACCCTTGTTCGTCTTGGATTGTGCAGATGGTGTGGCGGGCATATCCGTCGAATTTGTTTCTATCGCGAGGTAAATGTTGTTCTGGTCGTCTCGCGCAAGGGAACGCGTTCGGTCTACTCCTGACCCTCCCAAAAACGACATTGCCTTGATGGTCTGAAACTTCGCGTCACAGATCAGAACGAAGGCATCGTGGTCTGCCTTGATGGTCTTAGAATAGCCACCAAGACCGGTTGGAAAGGCGAGCTCCCGTGTCGTACCGGCAACAAGTACATTCCCGTTGGGCATCATCTCCATGTTCGTAATGGCATCAAACTGCGCACCACCGAGATACGAACCGTACACGAAGGACTGCGCCTTGGTGGCATCCATAGTCTGGTTTTTGTTGACATCACCTTTACGGAGGTATGTAACACTATTGGCCAGCGATTCGTCTCCCTCGCGAAGCGAGCGCACGATCCTTCCATCAGCAGCGACGGAGACATTGACAACGGCACCTGATGGGAACCGGAATGGAATGACGTCAGCCCGTGATGCGGTCGTGAGTATCGGTGTATGAGAGCCGTTCGTAAAGAACGACACGCTCGTCGAGCCAGCCGGGGCGGGCACGTCTACTACGGACGCTCCAACGAAGTACTCTTCAACCACGTTGCCGGTCCTAATGCCGTCACTCACGAGATATTCGTCGACGACGACTCCGTTGCGCGTCACCCATACATCAACGCCCCTGATGTGACTGTATGCCACAACATTGTTGGGCCATTGGCCGGCGTTCCGAATAAGGCCAGCGGTTTGCACATCGTCAGCTGCACTGACAGTCACGAAGCAGAGCACCAACATCGCGAATGCGATGCCAAACGCACGTTGCATTGTCGACATTTCAATCCCCAGAAAATGACTGGGCAAAATACGCCGACGGATGAACAACGCCTACGAAATTATTGGACCAGAAACTCCATTTTCACGGTAATACTGGCTGTTTTACGACGGCTGGTGGTATTAAAGGCACCTCCCCAGGAGTATTCCTCGTCGGAGTTTGGTGCCGTGATCTGAAATGTCCCCATGTTACCCTGAAACAGCTTACCGAGCGAGCTACCTGAATTGACAGCAATTGCTTTGGCACGCTCCATACCGTCGGCCGATGCCTGCTTTAAGAGATCAATCTTCAGGTCTTTCAATTTCGAGTAGTAATACTTCGGAACCTCTGACTGCAGAGCTAGACCGGAATTGAGAAGCTCCGAAATCTCCCGACTCACCATTTCGATATGATCGACATTTCGGCTCTCGATCTTCACACTTTGCGTCAGCAGATATCCATCGAACTTTTGGACAAGGTTGTCGCCGACCGGTACTTCTGCAAAAGACTTCTTGATCTCCACAGCGCCGATGACAATCTCTTTGGGATTCACGCCCTTTTCAGCGAGGTATTTTCTGATAACATCCGCATCACTGCGAATCAGCGCGTATGCCTCGTTCAGCTCCATGGCCTTTCGCTCAAAGCTTCCTTCCCAAACGATCACATCACTCATGAAGTCGACCTGTGCAAGCCCCGTAACAGAGATCTGCTCTTGCTTCGACAGTGAAGAGATGACGGTATATGAAACAATAATTGCCGCTAGGACAATTGCCGCAGCAAGTAGAGTGGTGGGCAACCAATCGCGCTTCACGATGCAAACTCCAATGAGATTGAAAAAGGGTACCTATTATTGACGCCGATGAGCAGCGTGAACATACGATATTTCGTCCACGATTTATCCGACGCAGCGGTGAAACGACGTGTGGAGATGTTCACCGACGCCGGTGCGGACGTAGCTCTGGTTGGTTTCGTGCGTGATCGTCGCTTTGTACCGGAGTTTTCTTCGGCAACAGTGCTGGCGCAAACCCATAATGCCCGATTCCTGCACCGAATGCTCACCGTCCTCGCGCAGTCGATGAAGCTTCTTGTTCGCCGAGATACCGTCTTCGAGGCGGACATGATCATCGCCCGAAACCTCGAAATGCTGGTTCTGGCTCGGGTTGTGCAAATGCGCGCAGGACGTCAAATTCCCCTGATCTATGAATGCCTGGACGTTCACCGGCTGATGCTGGGCACGGGGCTTGCACCGCGCCTCTTGCGAGCTCTTGAGCGTAGGCTGTCGCGAAGCTGCGCCGGACTCATCACAAGCTCCTCGGCCTATGTTAACAGCTATTTCCAGACTATCGCGAAGATCACTCTACCGGTAATTCTCATCGAGAACAAGGTCTTTGGTGTTCCAACCACAACGCGATGTCAGCCCCCTGCCGAGGCTCCCCCATGGATCATCGCGTGGAATGGGGCGATACGGTGCGCAAAGAGCCTTCGCATTCTCGACGAACTAACGTCCAGTGCCAACGGTTCGATCCGTGTGGTGATTCGAGGTCGGGTTTCGCATGATCAGATTCCCGATTTCGACGAGATCGTCGGCCGGTCAGCATGGATCGCCTACAAAGGTCCGTATCAGTATCCCGAAGGCCTTGACGAGATCTATGATGGCGTCCACTTCTCGTGGACGATCGACTTCTTCCTCGAAGGTCAGAACTCTGCATTGGCCTTAGCAAACCGCATCTATGAATCGGGCCGTGCAGGAGTTGTTCCGATTGCGCAGCGCACCGTTGAGACTGGGAGATACTATGATGCCCTCGGGATCGGAATCGTTCTAAATGACGTCAGTCCAGAGAGAATCCATGCGGCGCTAAAGGACCTGACGGCAGCCGATTACATCGTGTTGCGAGATCGATGCAAAGCTCTTCCACCGCAGACATGGACGATCACTCGGGATGAATCAAGACGTGTGCTCGCACAACTGCTCACTGCTACTGGGCTGACCGATAAGCTGCTAGGTTGAATGTACGGCCTCACGGATGGTGTCAACGTACAGCTGAACGTATTCCAGCACAGAGCTACGTCGATACTGCATGATGTATCGAGGATGGTCGAGATAGATCACTTCCGAAACTCCAACGGCCTCTCTCACTGACCGTTCCATGAAGGTGCGGAGCTTCCCGGATCCGAGCAGAATTGTCACGTCCCTGCGCACGTTGTGGGAAAGAACGTCATCCATCCACCTGATGATATTCGGCGTCATCAGTTTCTCGAGCGCAGGGTCATCGTAGAAATTGATGTTCACGCCCTTGCGGATAAACCCCAGAGGCGACAATGCCGACATGTACACGTCATGGTAGAATGTCTGTGGTCCGCCATAGGCGGCAATGACCATCGAGATGAATTCCGCCGACATCTCCCGACGTCCACCGAGTGTTGTGTTGATGCCGAGATCATGCTGTACGGCCCATGGATCAGTAAAGGCAAGCCCCGTGAGACCGGCACCGAATCGACCCGGATTGATACCCCATACGCCAATACGCCGAGATGACTTTGCATAGTATCGAACGCACATTGTGTGAAGCACACGGCGAACCTCGGCATCGCTATATGGCTGCAACACCTCTATTCCAGAAGGCAGAGGCTCAGGGATGCTGACGTTACGAAGAAAGCTCTCGACGAATTCCGCAAATGTCTCAGAAGCCATAGACGTCGCGGGCCTTGCCACCGACGTAGTCGAGGAAGTCCTTTGCCGTCAGGGGGCGACCACAGACGCGCTGGACGATCTCATGCGGGAACTCGGTGCGACCGTGCGTATGAATCTTCTCCCGGAGCCACGATAGGATTGGGGCAAAGTCACCGGAAGCAACCTTATTGCGAACGTCTGGAATGTCCTGCTGCATGGTGTTCCACTCCATCGCAGCATAGAGCTTGCCAAGGGTATAGGACGGAAAGTACCCGATGCCTCCAAATGACCAGTGAACATCCTGCAGACAGCCCTCAGCATCATTTGGAGGAACGACTCCGAGCGATGTCTGCATCTTTTCGTTCCATACTTCAGGAATGTCCTTAACACTCAGCGAACCGGCAATGAGCTCGCGCTCAATCTCAAACCGAAGGATAATGTGCAGGTTATACGTCAGCTCATCACTCTCGACGCGGTTAAGTGACGGACGCATGACGTTGATGGCCTGGTAGAAGGAACGAACTGTCTGGTCTGCAAGCTGATCGGGGAACTGCTTCCGCAGGATTGGAAACGCCCAAGTCCAAAACTCTTCGCTACGGGCAATGACGTTCTCCCAGAACAACGACTGCGATTCATGGATGCCCATGCTTGCGCCGCCCCCTGCCGAGGTACGATTCAGATCATCAGCAATACCCTGCTCATACATGCCATGCCCGGCCTCATGAATGAGTCCGAAAAGACAGGAGCGCAGGTCGTTCTCGCGGATGCGGGTCGTCAATCGAACATCCTTGTTTCCGAAGTTGGTGCAGAACGGATGCGCCGACAAATCCACCCGCCCGATAGACAAGTCAAAACCGAGTGCCGAAATAATCGACGTTGCGGTCTGCTTTTGCTGCTCCGGCGGATAGGACCGATAAAGGACCTCGTCTGAAACACGCCCCTGCACTTCGGCGATCGACCGGATGAGTTCAACAGTTCCCGCGCGGAGTTCGTCGAACACCGGTGTGACGCTGGCTACAGTCAAGCCGGGCTCGAACTGGTCTAAGAGATTGTCATAGGGATGCTCTGCTGGACCAAGAAGCTCAGATTCCCGGCGCTTAAGATCAACGATTTTCTCAAGAAGGGGCTGAAAGATCGCGAAGTCCGAAGCGCCCCGGGCACGCTTCCATGCGTCCTGTGCCATTGAAGCTGTGCGCGCCATGTCTTCCACATGCTCGCCCGGCAGCTTTTTCGCATTGTCGAAATCACGAAGAAACATGGCCGCAACACGACGCTTACGTTCCTCATACGTTGCGTACTCCGAACGTACCCTTTCAGCAATTGTCGTGGCTTTCTCGCCCGTCACAGTCTCATGTACCAGACCAGAGAGCGTTGCCAACTGGTCGGCTCGGCCACTGACAGATCCATCCGGCATGTAGGTCTCTTGGTCCCAACCAAGCACAGACGCAGCTGCGCCAAGATCGGCAGCTGTATTCATCACGCGCTGAAGATCGGCATACGCACTCATGGAATTCTCCGTTCGTTTGGTCAGATGATCATCAATGCATCGCCATACGCAAACAGACGGTAATCTGTTTTCATGGCTCGCTTGTACGCCTTGAACATGGCATCCTTGCCGCCGGCAAAGGCCGTGGCAACAAGAAGCGATGGTGATGCCGGCTGATGGAAGTTCGTAATGAAGCGGTTGGCGATCTTGAACTCATACGGCGGATGAATGAACTTGTCCGTCCATCCCCTGTTGGGCTTGACGATGCCGCTCGTGAGGACGCTCGACTCAAGTGCGCGTACCACGCTGCACCCGACGGCGTATACATTGCGCTTCGACTTCAGAGCCTTGT
>VEQR01000061.1 GCA_018883125.1 Candidatus Kapaibacterium sp. | reverse complement strand
GGGGCTTCCCACAGCTCGCATCCTCGATATCGATGTTTACGACATCCAGGGACGTCAGCATCCTACCGATCATCTATGGTCGCAGGAAAGCACGGCAAGCATCACAAGCCCCCTGCCAAATCATGGTATGTACGGCGTTGTCGTGCACGGCCCTAACGGACAACGATGGTCTACAGCGGTCGGAGTTTTTGAGTAGGGCATGCGCCCCGAGGACATACTGGTGCCGAGCTTGTAAGGGGGCTCGGCGTTGGCGGCCGTTGCCAAGGTTTATCTGCGTTTCTTGGGTTCCATTCGGAAGTGGTCCAGCGCTGCGCGCAATCCGTTCTCGATCGTTGTGGCAGTGAAGTGGGGGAACTTGTTCCGGAACTTCTGATCCGACATGACGTAGGGCTGTGCGAACTGATAGAGCATCTCTTCCATCTCCTTCAGCGGGCCAATGAACAGGGCCAGGAACTTTCGCAGGGCGGAAGGCATGATGCTGATGCGGTGATGAGTTCCGAGCGCCGTATTGACGATCTGCACGATCTGACGTAGCGTTGCCGGTTCGCTGACCGGAAGGTGCCATACCTGACCATAGGTGGATTCATCCAGAGCCAGCTCAACGAGCGCGCGGCCGACGTCGACGACGTAGGCATAACTGTGCGGGACGTCCACGGGGAAGAGCGACTGTGGGGCTTTCCCGTTCAACACACGCTCGATCACGGAAAAGTACGTGACGTTGTTGCGGGAATATGGGCCATAGAAATCAGCGCTTCGCCCGATGAGGCCACGAATGCTTCCCGATGAAATTGCATCCATGAGCTCGTTGGCAATGTGCTTGCGCACTCGCCCCTTTCGCGATACAGGCTGTTGCGCGTGGGATTCATCGAAGGGCACCGCGAGCGGAGTCGGACCATACATGTAAACATTGTCCACGAAGACCAGCACCGCCCCATTAGCCTTACATGCAGCGATCACCGAGGACATGATCTTTGGCCAATCACGCTCCCATGTTGCTGAGTCGTACGGCAGGCCAACGCACAGATAGACATGTGTTGATCCCTCAATCGCAGCAGCAGTCTGAGCCGGGTCGCGCAGATCTGCTTTCACCGTTTTGCGTCCGGGGAAGTCCTTTGTCCGCTCTACCACACGTGTAGGGATGTTGCGCGCTGTAAGCTCGCCAACAATCGTTGTTCCGATCGGACCGGTTGCACCAAGAACGGTGTGAAGTTGCATGTCGACCTCTACAGTAGCAATCTGACGTCAGAATTCAGCTCAAACTTACCGCGCTTGCATGCACATCCATCAGCTTTCGCAATAGGCATTGCGACAACCGGGTGCAGTGCACTGACAGATCCGGTGGTCATGTCCGCCCAGTTAGGCAGCCCTTGCCCCTGGCCTGCTTACCCAAAAACAATGTGATGAGCGGGTGCGCTAGGAGGACATACTGGGGCCGTGCTTGTAAGGGGCTTGGGTTGGCGACCGTCATTCCACACTGGCCAATTGCACCAAATGCTAGGTAGTTGTATTGAGATCTCGTGGGAGAGTAATCAGGCGTTAGAAAGAAGTGCGATTAGCCGTTGGATAAACTGCGCTACCACGTCGCGATAGCCGTGTTCGCATACTCGCCAGGCCGATTTACAGGATGCACTTTTTCCATCCTGCACCCAGGTGACATTTTGCCCCATTCGTACTGGGCGCCAATGTCAATTCGTAGGGAATGTCCATGGACTATCATCATAGCCTCGATAGCACAATCCTCTCCGTTCTCAATGAGCGTGCAAAGCAGCTGGAAGATGCCCTGTCGATGACTGTACTTGCCTATGTCGGAAGTATTCATCCGGGCTTCCTAAGGAAGTTTCGTGATGCAATTGAGATGTTACGAAGCCGCGCGACGTACGCAGACAGTATCGGAGTGCTTCTCCGCACGGGCGGAGGATCAGCTGAGATGGCCGAGAGCATGGCGACGATTTTGCGCAATCATTTCGCAGAGGTAAACTTTATCGTGCCGGACATAGCGATGTCGGCGGGAACGATTCTCTGTATGTCTGGCGATCGCATCTATATGGACTATTCATCCGCTCTGGGGCCGATTGATCCACAGGTAATCTCGCCTGATGGAACAGGCTACATAGCAGCCATGGGATACCTTGACAAAGTCGAAGAGATAACTGCCAAGTCCGCACGTACTCAAGCCGATGTTGTCTTTCTGCGTAGCATAGACCTAGGACGATTAGCGCTTTATGAACAGGCAAGAAGTTTCTCAATCGACCTATTGAAGGAGTGGCTTGTTGAATTCAAATTCAAGAATTGGACGCTTCATAGAACAACAAATGCCGGGCAGCCGGTTACGCCTGACGAGAAGCAACAACGAGCAGAAGCGATTGCTGTGGCATTGTCTGATCATAAGCGTTGGCGTTCTCATGGACGAGCGCTCGACATCAAAAAACTCGTTAAGTTGGGCCTGCAAATCGACGATTATTCCAAGCAAGACGTCCTACTCCGTTCGATTCGCGCGTACAATGATCCGCTCTCAGAGTATGTTGAGCGCACAGGGAAATCTATCTTCATTCACAGTCACATTTTGAATGGTGAGCTATGACGTCAACGTTCGACAGCACCCACGATGAATCAGTCTGTGATCGTGTTGCGGACCGACTCAATTCCTGCCAGAAGCTGACGCTACCACCGGACTTGGAGCGCATCGAGCGTCTGATCGATCAGCTTGGTGAATTTTCTCCGGAACCTTACATCATCCCACTCTCAGCAATGATCGGGCCCGGGCTGCGGCAGCTAGCAAAGTAGCATTTGCTTGCCCCTGGCCTGCTTACCCAAAAACAATGCGATGAGCGGGTGCGCTAGGAGGACATACTGGGGCCGAGCTTGTAGAATCAGGGTTGTACGTGGGACGACCTTATCCAAGTAACTCGCGTAACCGATTCATTGAGGTTGACAAGCCGCACGATTCGAGTATTCTGAGTAGTTCACTAGTTGATACCGGTGGCCTCTGTAGATCAGCGGCTTGCGCTCTAATAATCTTGGTGACGAGCTCAGGTTCGTTCTCTATGGCTTCACGTAGGAATTGATCAGGATGAATTGCCTTGACGTTGAATGGCAGCAAGGCTGCACTTGGGAAGTCACGGAGATTCATTGTCACAATGGCCTTGGCTCTGCACTTTATGGCAGCAGCAACAACGTGTCGGTCGTTGGGGTCGGGGAGCTCTATCGAGTCTGCTGAATTGTGATAATCTGTCACCAGACAATCAGGAATCACTGCGTTCATAAGATGGCGCGTTCGAGCCAAAGCATCGGGTGACAGATGGGGCCGTTGTTTCAGTATCGCACCAAAGCACTCGTCGAGAATCTTGTCAGTCCATCGTGCTTCAACATATCCGGCAATTACAATGCGCAACAAGGTGTCTCTCATCGGAGCGGGATACAGCACGCAGGCGTCATAGACGACGATCACCGTGATAACAGCTCAGTACCCTAAACCAAGACGCTGGGCTTCTGCTGTGAGTTCGGCTAGGTGCTGCTTTGTGATTTGTTCCGAGGCTTGTTTGTATGCCAAGACGTCCTTCACGGACACTCGGCGATGCTTGCCAACCTTGCGTGACGGAATGATGCCGGAATCGAGAAGACCGACAACGTAAGGGCGCGAGACCTTCAAAAGCTCGGCGGCCTGCTGGGTTGTCAGTTCTGCTTGAAGGGGCATGACGGCCATCTCGTGGCCTTCAGATAACTGCTGAAGTATCTCGACGAGGATAGTGAATACACCGCGTGGAATGTCAATCCGATTCCCTTCGCCGGATGTTACGATATGAATGTATCGTCCCCGTTGGCGAGTCAATGGGAGCAGGGCTTCGAGCGCTTGCTTTGCGTCTCGAGCTCGTTCTGGGGAAACGTCAATGGTCAGTGTTCTCATGCGACAAAGATATGCCGCAAACGAAATAAACGCAATAAAAGAAACAGACGAATCAACCGAGCTTGATCTAACGATACACGCAAGTAACGATTGATGTGGCAAATCCGAGTTGGTAGCTGACCGCAGGCTTGAGACTTCCTCAGAAAAGTGCCGTATGCCGTAGTTTGCCGCCATTCCATCAGAACAAGCACCATTAAGCCCCCTGCATGATGTGCCGCAGAACCATGAACTTCTTGACGCTCTCAACGTTCGCGTTCCTTCTCAGCGCAACGGTGCCGCTATTTGCCCAGCAGGTACGAATTCTCGGCGGTTCGCCAACGCGTCAGGCTGTTGCTGCGCTTGCGTCGGAGCGTCCGGAGCGCGTTGAATTTGAGCTCCCGATTTCCGGGGGAATCACGGCATGGTATCGGATGCATCGCATCGGCTGGACGGTATCCTGGGCCAAGGATGTGGTGATGACCGACGAGGGGGCTGAAACGGCTCCGCTCGCAAATGCCGTCACGGTATATCGGACAGAGCTGGGTGGACCCGGAAGTGATTGGGCGCTAGTGGCCGTGGACAGGCGCGGAGAGATGGTGGGGATGGTGCAGGATAACGGACGTCGGTGGTCGGTGATGCTGGAGCACGGTCAGACGTCGCGCCTGCTCGTTTCTCCGGAACAACGCTCAGCCCGGGCATGCGGCACGTCTGCCGATGCGATCAGCGCCGCTGCAATGGCGGCCCTTCGGTCGGCCGGACGGAAGACGTCGGAAGCGGTGAATGCCAATGACACACTGACGTTGGAGCTTGCACTCGAAGTTGATAATGACGCAGTGCGCGCCGCAGGGAACGTCAACGATGCTCGACTGCTCGTGTCGCTCAACATGGCGGCCGTATCGGCGGTCTATGAGACGGAGCTGCGTACGAAGATCCTGGTAAGCAACCTCCGAATCTGGGACAAGTCCAACGACCCGTATCCGGCACAACAGGATGTGTTCAGTTTGCTCGACACGTTCGTCGAGGTCTATATGACCTCGATGACCTCCGTGCAGCGTGATGCTGCGGTCTTCATTACGTCTCGCAATGCGGCAGGGGGCATCTCTGCCACCATCGGTGGACTCTGCGAGCCGGATGGTGCATACTGTGCGGTGGACATCGAAACGGAAGCAGTTGCCTATCCAACATGGTCGTGGAATGTTTCGGTGATCGCCCATGAACTTGGACATGTTTGCGGTGGTATCCATACGCACAGCTGCTACTGGCCGAACGGGGCTCTCGATAGTTGTGTCACCGCCGAATCGGGCACATGCTTCTCCAGTGACGACGTCAAGCCGAGCCGTGGCACCATCATGTCCTATTGTGCAGCAAATGGCGATCCGGCCTTCGAAGATGTTCTCGAGTTTCACCCGATGCATCGCCTGGTCCTGCGCGAGTATCTCCAGTCAAGCGCATGCGTTGGCAATCAGCCACGGAGCAGAGATTGTGCGCTGCAGGGAACCATTCGCGACGTGGAGACCGGTAAGCCCCTTTCCGGCGTTGCGTTGAAGATCAGGCCCGTGATCGATGATGCCTATCGTGGAACGCCACAGCCGACGGGAGACGCGGTGGTGTCATCCAAGGCTGATGGAACATGGATGTTTTCCGGACTTGGCAGGGGGCTCTATGCAATTGATATAGACGGACCCTATACGATCTACCCGGCACAGGTTGGTGAAGATGCCTTTTCATTTGGCGTAGCCATTGCGGACTCGATTGAGCGAAAGGACATCTGGGTAACGCGTGGGCAGATCGTTGACATTACCATCGAGAACGATGGTGATACAACCCCAACGGTGTTAAATGTGTTTAGCGAGAAGATCTCCGGTGTTCTCTCACTTGTACCAGTGCCATTCCCGGAAGGCAATGCGACGTCCGTCCACGTGCGACGCGTGCTGCCCCTTGGTCGCGTGATCATTGTACCAAGCGCGGTCGGTCGGAAATTCACACCAACAACGTTGCGACTAGACGTCAGTTCTGATACCCCACAACAGTCGGCAACGATCGTGTCCACGTCGGTTCTCCCCGAGCTCACATCTACCATCGCCCTGGCGGTGGCCGAGTATACCCGCTCGCCGGTACCAAGTGTGCGACTCGCAAGGGGTGTCTCCACAGAGATTACCGAGTACGGCACATCGATGCGTTTCAAGGGTGTTACGGATGCGGATGGGATTGTGGTTGTTGAGGATGTCGATGCCCAAAGCTCCTTCGATGCCATCGCCATTACGGACACCAACACAGCGGCACCTGCATCTGACGTGGGCTACATGCTGCCGATGTATGATGAGACCGGTGCCGTGGTCTTGATCCAGCCGCGTAGGCGTCCGCTCATTGCGCGACAATATCGATATCGGACCGAGGCTGGTGTGTTTCGCTCTCTTGATGCACCAAACATTCTGCGCGACAGTAAGCAGTACGGACGCATTGTGACGCCGGTAGCGTTGCCGTTTCCCGTAAGGGTTCTCGATCGCACGCTGGACACCATGTACGTTCACACAAATGGCTTTGTGAGCTTCGCTGCTCGCCCCTTTCCGGCATGGGCTCAGACGCCGGTGTCGATGTGGAATGATGCTGATCTGGTTATTGCTGCGCTTGGTCACGACATGACTCTTGACACGAATGCCCCGAATGGACCGCGGATCTCATGGGCCGTTGAGGGCGCTGCTCCGGACAGGACGGTGGTGATCGAATGGCGCAGCATGACGTTGCTAAACTTTGATGAGAACAAGGGAATCATCGTTGACCTTGGTCGCGTGTCCTTCCAGGTGCGCCTCCATGAAGGGGGCGATGTGGACATCGTCTATGACACAGAGATCCCCATCCCGCAGCCGGTTGATGTTCAGGTGGGCATTCGTGGAAATGACGTGCTCGACAATCAGGTGGTACGCTCCGGCGGAAGTTCTGATCTGCTGCAATCAACTGCCGCTTTCGATCCGAAAGGGACGTCTCGCCTGCGGCTCACATCAACACGCCAGTTTGCAAAGGGAACAACCTTTCACTGGGAGCTTGGCCCAACGTCGGTTTACGAAGAAGCCTCGGACGTAACCCTTGCCCCGAATCCAGTCTCGGAGGCCTTGACCGTTCGAGCCATCAAGGACGGAGCGCGTATCAGCCTCGTCACACTCCAGGGCCGAGTATTGATGAGCCAAGTCTCCAACGGCAGTAGCACGAGCATCGATGTGTCGGCTCTTCCGCAAGGAGCATACCAAGCTGTAATCGGTTGTGGTACAGACGTAATTGTTCGACCGTTCACCGTTGTTCGCTAACGACTCATGGAAGCACTTCGAGAATCCGTTGATCTTGCCGAGTTCACGACCATGCACTGTCATGCCGTGGCATCAAACGTCGTCGATGTGCGCTCGGTTGAAGAACTCGTCGAAGCTCTTGCATGGGCCGGGGAGCGATCGCTACACGTGCGTGTCCTTGGCGGTGGGAGCAATGTTGTCCCAACATCGGACGTCAATGGTCTGGTCATCGTCATGCGCATACAAGAGCGCAGCCCTTGTGTAGATGGTGACGTCGTCCACGTGCGCCTTGGCGCTGGCGAGGTCTGGCACGATGTGGTCGAGTGGACGGTATCGCAGGGATGGGGCGGCATGGAGAACATGGCGCTGATTCCCGGTACCGTGGGCGCAGCACCAATGCAGAACATCGGTGCGTATGGCGTCGAGCAGGCATCGATCTTCGAGGAATTGGAATGCTACGACCGTCAAGAGCGTCGCATCGTCAAGCTCAATGCGGAAGAGTGCCGCTTCGGCTATCGCGAGAGCATCTTCAAGCACGAATACTGTGAGCGGATGATCATAACATCCGTTGCCTATCGACTCTCGACATCTCCAAAGATCAATGCATCGTATCGAGACGTGTCTCAAGAGCTCACTGCAATGGGTGTTGCCGAGCCAACGATCGCCGACGTTATGAACGCCGTTGTTTCAGTGAGACGTCGCAAGCTGCCGGACCCTGCCGAGATCGGCAATTCGGGATCGTTCTTCAAGAATCCCGTCGTCGAAGCCGCCACTGCTGAACGCATCCGAGCCGATCATCCCGATGCGCCCGCGTACCCTCAAGCGGACGGACGTGTCAAGCTTGCCGCCGCATGGCTCATTGATCAGTGCGGATGGAAGGGGGCCCGCAGTGGCGACGCCGGCGTCCACGACCGTCAGGCCCTTGTGCTCGTCAATCACGGAACAGCATCGGGCAGCGACATCCTTGCGTTGGCCTCAGCCATCCAGCAGAGTGTGCATCAGCGCTTCGGCATCATGCTCGAGCGCGAGGTCAATGTCTGGTGATTGAGGCCAAGTGCAGCGGGACGCTACGCGGGAAGCCGCTTCGCGGCGGGAAGTCTGCGACGGGACGCTACGCGGGAAGCTTGCAGCGGGAAGCTTGCAGCGGGAAGCTACGCGGGAAGCCGCTTCGCGGCGGGAAGTCTGCGACGGGAAGCTTGCGGCGGGACGCTACGCGGGAAGCTGCTTCGCAGCGGGAAGCTTGCAGCGGGAAGCTTCGCGGAAATTCGGCGTTGTAGGGTCGAGACGCAGTCTCGCCCGCAATGGAATTATGGGCTGAGGTGCAGCACAGCGTGTCAGGCTTTGAGCAACCCAAAACCCAAAACCCAAAACCCAAAACCCAAAACCCAAAACCCAAAACCCAAAACCCAAAACCCATTCTGCAAACTTGCATTTGGCCGACGTGAATGCGGAGTCGATGTTCCCACGTTTAGCTACGCCACTCCTAAGGCAGTCTCTTGCCGAATCTCCGGTGGTGCTGATCCATGGGCCGCGGCAATGCGGTAAGACAACACCGGCTCTGGCTCGTTCCGCGCCGCGGCGGTGTGCTACCTGGTGCCGTGACTACGTTGAAAAACTTGTGCAGCGCAACGTGAGCGACCTTGCCGCCCCATTCAACCTTAGCCGACCCACGATTCGAGAGTATGTGACTCTCTTGGAACGCATGTTCCTCCTGGAAGAGATTCCACCATGGCACAGAAACAGAATGAGTCGTCTGATCAAAACTCCGAATTCATATCACCGATACCGGTGTTGCCTGTGCGCTATTGGGGCTGGACGAAGCATCACTTGCACAGGACCGTCTTCGGATCCGGATTCGTGTGCACGTCGTTGATCTCGCAGGCCGACTGGGCGTTGACGTTGCAATACGCAAGGAAGAGCTGAACAACGGTCAAGACGACACTGCAAATGAGGCGCGTTTTCATTCGGCCCTCCTGACGTAGATCGAGTCGATGCGAAATTCATGATTACGGAACTGGTAAAGCCCATAGTTGCGATCTCGCAAGGCTAGCTCGCCATAGAGATCCTGACACTTGCCCCCTACTGAGCCACGCTCGAAATTCACGGCATAGCGGCGGAATGCCATGGGCATCCGGTCGTTATATCCGGCCGTATCGCACCCACGTGTAGCTCCGAGCACCCAGTTCCTCGGCCGTTGGTGGCCAATTCCCGGAATGACATCCTGATAGATGACCCTCAGTGTATCGACGCGGGTCTCGGTGGGATCTACCGGCACCCATTTGCCTGTGGTAAGGCTTGCGCTTTGGTCCAGGCGGACAAAAGTGCGTTCGAGAGATCGCTCTACCACCGTGTCCCGATTCTGCGTCGCTGAGATGAATCGCTTGCGGACCGTGGCTTGTACCTCATGTAGGCCCATGGGTATGTCCGAAACCGAAAACCGTTTTGTGGTATAGATTCCGGCTCCCAGGCTCCACACGACCGAGTCCGGGACGTTTGCACTGTCGATGCGGAACCGGGCCGTGCCGAGGCAAATCGTATCACCGGGGGTTGCAGTGATTATCAGCAAGGACGCATTGAAACCCGACGGTTCTTCCACCACAATCCTTGGATTCCACGCCGCGATCTGCTCTTCGATTGTAGGCGCAGGAGGAGGAGGTGCTGGTGGTGGTGCAACGGGCTCGGTGTCACATGCTGCAAGGGTAGCGAGCATGATCAACGCAGTGATGATGCGTGTGCGCTTCATGGTACCCTCCGAACCTGGATGCTGTCGATCACGCTTCGATTGTGAAAATTATTGACATAGCGATACACGCCTCGTGAAGAAGCTGAAAGTACCAATTCGCCGATCAGGTCAGAGCAACCAGGACCGGGATAGTATCTCCTCTCGAAGTTCATCGCATATCTGCGCAACTCAACATCATCATCGTAACCGTTCCAAGTATTGCAACCACGCGTGGCACCAATCACAATCTTCCCTCCGCGACCTCCTGGGGAAATGTCAGGGCTGAGCTCCTTGTACAACACCCTCAACGTATCGATACGCTTCTCAGAGGGATTCACCGGAACCCATTTACCGATGGCCAGACTGCTACCTTCGTCGAGTGACACGAACGTACGTTCTAGGGTGCGCTCAACGGTTGTGTCTTTGCCCTCTACCTCTGAGAAGAAACGTTTACGCACCAATACGCGGATCGTATGCGTTCCCTTGGGAATGTCCGTGGTGGCAAAGCGTGTAGTGGTAAACACCCTCTGTCCCAGCGTCCAAACCGCCGAGTCCGGCACGCTGAGGCTGTCGATACGGAATCGGGCCACCCCGAGACAGATCGTATCACCGGGCGTTATTGTCTGGAGATACCACGACGGGCTCGAGTCACCAATCTGCTCTTCGACAATGATCCGTGGCTTCCATGCGGCAACCTGTTCTGCCAACGTTCTGGGCACCGGCGCAGCGGGTTCGGTGTCACATCCCGTCACCAGCAGCATGCACAGTATGAATATGCAGGTGAGGTACAATCTCATGGCCTCGCTCCGTTGGAGGTGAGTGCCTGTGTGCCGAAAGGCTCGTTCCGATCTGTGATCCGAACGAGCCCAAAAGGGTGTGGTGGCAGTTGATTGACAGAGCATAGGCAGGGGGCGTTACCGGTACACAACAATGCTTGAGGAGAGCGTGGTTACGCCGGTTGACATGACGATGATGTACGTTCCCGAAGGCAGCCGGCTGGTGTCGAATCGTACCTCCGGATTACGGGTGCGGTCGGCTGGCACCGTGCGGGTTTGCACAAGGCCACCGAAGGTGTCGTAGAGTGCGAATACCGCTTCCGATGTGCTTCTGTGCGAACAGCGCACGGTAACGTGGTCGCCGGCCGGGTTGGGCATCGACGTGAGCAGTGCATCGATGGGATGTCCGGCAACTGCATCATCACCACCGGCACCCGCCTTGCTGAACGAACGACTGTACTTGTATGTGTTGCCATCACAGAAACTCTGAAGTGCCGGCACACTGATTGGTTCGACGGGCGTTGTGCAGGCATAGGGCAGGTCGATGTACAGGTGCGATTCGCCCTCGATGATCACGTCCTGACCACTTCCTGTTCCCGCAACGACGACGATCTCATTGCCGGCAACCAGTTCGAGTTCCGGCGTAGGATTCGGAGGAACGTTGCTCTTAACTAGAGCCGTAGGGCCAACGGTTATTCTATTCCAGACACGCTCACTCGTCGAGTGAACTCCTCCGCTGATTGTTCGATCCTCGTCAAACCCATCGTAGGGGCTTTCCCAGAGTGCACCCGCCCACTGGTAGATTCTCGTTGTTGACAATGGGAATGTCCCAACGTACAATACATTCTGCGAATGTTCGGACCCATCAGATCGAACGAGGCGCACGAGCAGTTTTAGATAGACCCTCGATTCGCACAGTGAAGGGAATGTCGTCCATGTTCCATTTGGATGAAGGCCCTTTAACATGCACTCATCCCTCCGAACGAAGCGCAAAGGGTTGTCAGGAAGGCAGCCGAGAGGCAGAAACCTCGTTCGTACGATACGGTCACTGACAACTATAGTGTTTTCAGATGGTGCGATGGTAGTAAGATTGTTGCCCAGTACAATTGGATTGTCGCTCTCAAACACAATGCTACCTAGAATCTCAATATCATTCCTCTTGAATCCAGCATTGAAATTCACGGCAAACTCCGGTACACTTTCCAGCTTAAAAAGTAGTGTGTCAAAGTCTTTGTAACCTCCGGGGCAGACGTCGCCAGTCCAAGGGCCCCAAGCCGTTGTGTAGATTGATCCCTTACCGCACTCATCCCACTTAGTAGCAAATGCCGGCTGGTGGATCTTCAATGCCTTTGGCGTCTCCACCAAGTTAAAAAGGCCAAGGGGCTCGTTGTAGTAGGGGTATTCATTTTCGATGACATTCTCATCTATGATTCCGGTTGGAAGCATCGAACCCGGTGTTAAAAAGTAGTAATCAGCGAGTTTCGATTCCTCTTCGATCGTCCCCGAAAAGCTGCTGGTCATGTCAATGGCCAATGGCGAGATCTGCACCTTCTGCGGTTTCTCCGGATCCTTACCTCCGCCGATGAGAACGGAGAGAAAATCCACAGCAGCGCCTACATATGGCACTGCCTTGAAAGCCGTCTTGAGAAATCCTGAGCTGGCTATGGCATTTTCCAGGATGTTAAGGGAGGACTTTGCCGCTTCCTTTTTGGCGGAATGCTGAGCACCCTGGGTGGCAAAGTGCTCGTCGATCTTCTTTTCCGTGGCCTCCTTGAATTTGTTCAGATCGCTGAACGTCTGCGATGCCTTTTTTCCGGCATTGACGACGTCTTTCAGGCCTAGTGAAAATGATGACGACTCGGTGTCGTAGTCTTTCTTGCCGGCATCCGGGTCGATCTCAACGATTTTGCCAGAGGTTGTTCCCTGCAGGTTGATTGTTGCCTTCCGAATCAGCTGCACTTTCAGATGAATCCTCGATGGATACCCACAGGTGCACGGGTCGTACACCATTGGGAAGTCAGCGTATGAAAACTGCACCGCGGAGCTCGTGAATGGTGCCACAGACGTGAACTCCGGGTCTCCCTCATAATCATCCAGCGCGCGAAGTGGTTTCTCAATGGACGACTCAGCCATGTCGAGCGTGGATGGGAAGCCACCTTCGCTAACTTTCTCATGTTTCAGCGACACCTTCAGAAACTGTGCAAGATCGTTTTTGATCGGTGCAACCAGAACACGCAATATTCCCGTGTAGCGGTTGTAGAGGATGAACATCGGACGAGCAACCACATCTTGGAAGCTGTCATTGAGGGCATCGTACGGCTTGCCGAAACGCTGCGCAATCAGCTCCCATCCGTCGATTGGACGAAAGTCCTTGTTGACTGCCAAATGTCTCATATACTCATTTACATCACCGTTATAAAAGGGAGATCGGAGCTCCACAAGGCCGGTGAGAGTGTTGTCTACCTTCATGTTGAAAAACTTGTCCCGCCAGTCAAAGATCACGGGGTTGGAGTTGCGCTTATGCGGCTTCTCCGAATTCTCAGCAGCATCGGGATTGGTAGTGATGCCCTTGTCTTCGTTACAGACGGTCTGCGCATGCATGACCGTTGGAAGAAGCAGTGCTACGCAGATCAGCACGAGCAAATACACACGGAAGATGATATTCATTTCACCCTCCGTCCGATGAACTTCTTGGGAATGCGGGCCCTATCATACACGTAGTCGATCTCGATGGTATCGCGGCCTTTGAGTCGGGCGATGCCCTTGGGACTCAGGCAACCGGTGCCAGTGATATAGGCTCCATCCCCGTCAAACTCCATGATCGTTGCGCCGATTCTTTTATCGTTAATGGCAGAGCAAGACATCTCGGTCGTATCAGAGCAGCCTTTGTTAATGTTCCGCATCACGTATGAGCACATATCCGTTCTGCTATTACCATGGTATCGGACATAGATCGTAACCGTAAACGTATCGGCCGGATCATCCACATGGGCGCCGTGATAGGAGCCGACGAATGGGTTGGCGGAGTGAAAGATTGGAAGGAGTTCTCGGTACGCTGTGTCAACTCCATCGTCATCGGGGAAACACGTTGTGTCCGGCTTACGGCGTCCGATGAAGCGGATGGGGATGGGAATGCCCCTTGGGGCTTCCCATCCAGGGAACCTCAGCTGAAATGACCGATCGGTCCGGATGCGACTATCGCTGCCGATCTGCCATTCATAGCTGTCGTAGCGCTCATCGGCGGCAAAGCGGACTAGCCCGTTGACGGTGACATCAGATGGTGCGATGGTACCTGACTCCAGCACCTCATACATGGTAAATCGTGCAGTGACGCGCTGAGCCCCCTCGCAGGGGTCGGGCACCACAACCGTTGGTGAGCCGCAGCCGGACAACATGATCGCTACTTTCACAGCGAAAAGAATCTGACCCAATCTCATGGCTTTGCTCCGTTGGAGGTGAGCGAGCACATACACACGGAAGATGACATTCATTTCACCCTCCGTCCAATGAACTTCTTGGGAATGCGGGCCTCATCATACACGTAGTCAACCTCTAGGGTGTCGCGTCCCTTCAGTCGGGCGATGCCCTTGGGACTCAGGCAACCGGTGCCAGTGATATAGGCTCCATCCCCATCAAACTCCATGATCGTTGCGCCGATATCTTTTTCGTTAATGGCGTAACTAGTGTCTATTCGGTTAC
>VEQR01000060.1 GCA_018883125.1 Candidatus Kapaibacterium sp. | reverse complement strand
GAGGAGAGTAGCGGAGATCCATTCTTGATTGCCATGGCCGACCGTGCACGAGCCGTGCAGGAGGCCTTCGAAGCTCGGCAGGATAGCACCGAAGAGGCTCTCGATAAGTTGCTTGTTGACATCGAAAAAAATGAAGAGCGCAAAAAGGAACAAGCCGCGAAAGGCCTCGACAGTTTTACATACTTTATGGTATCAACCTTTACGGCAAAGGGTATCCCTAATCCGGAGAGCGTGGCCATCAAGGTGCGCGAAGTGTTCGAGAGACACCTGAACTGGCAAACAAGCGAAGCTGAAATGCGTGACGTGCGCAATCAAGTCACCTTTGCCATCTTCAACGAAGTTGATGACCTTCACACAGTAACGACCATTGTCGACGACTTGTTCACCTTGTTGCGACGGAGTCAGGCGAAGTGAAACACTGGCGTGACAGAGAAGCATTTAAGGACCGAGTGCGCGAATGGGCGACAAAACTCGATGTACATGCGCACGCCATCTACGTCCGCCCCATGCGACGAAAGTGGGCCTCGTGCTCAACCGCGGGTACTCTGAGTTTCAACGACGAACTCCTAGGCATGGATACCAAGCTCGGTGACTACGTTATCGTTCATGAACTCCTCCACTTCTCTGTACCCAATCACGGCAAGCTCTGGAAGATGCTTATGCGCGCGCATCTCGGAGATTGGGAGAAGATCGAGCAGAGGTTGAAGGTGAGGGGGCTAAGAGACATTAATACCAACACTTCCAGCCTTTAGATATGCTGTTCTGAGTTTTACTCGAGCAGGTTTGATAAACGAACATGAATTTTAGAATGTCACAAATAAAATGAGCAAAACCTTTGGATTCCGGCTTAATAGAAGGGATAGAATATGGACTTGTGGACGCACGTATTTATTTGATCTGTCGAGCGAATTATCAGCAGAGCAGCGTCTCAGATTTATCAATGCGTACCGCGGTTATTCCGAATCATCTGCATTCTATGCTCTGAGTCACGCAAGGCTTTGGAGTAAAGGGGTCGTTACACCAAAACCTGAGTCTATTCATCGATATGTCGAAGCGATACGCAGCATTCTCTTGAACGACCAGAAACGCGAACTGCTAACTATTGAGTGTGAAGCATACTACGAAGAGCTAACACTTGCTGAGTATCACTTTAGTTCTTTCGAAGAGGTTGCAAACTTCGTGTTAGCAGGAACGAGCGATCCGGCCATATTAGCGCCACGATTTGATGGATATTCATGCTCTCTCTTCACACCAGCTCAGATCCAGGAGAAGATTACTGCTGCTGTGAGAGCCAAGATGCAGAACGTGCGCGACTCATTGCGTGAGGTTGTACTTCTAAACGAATACAATAACGTGTTGAGTTGCGTTCAGACGACAATGAGTGAGTTGATCGTTAAACATGCCGCATCGGGAATTGCAATACGATGGTCGTTTGCTAACAATAGCGATAAGGGAATAGAAAGTCTTATTAATGTTTTGGAATCCTCGCAGATACCTACTTGCTCAACACATTCCGATACATTAACGAATGTTGCGATGTACGACGGCATTCTGCATCTCAATAAATCGTGTGTCCTGTTTGGAGTGGCGCAATTGCTTGATGAAGCATGTAAAATTCACGAAGTGAATCGTGGCAATGAATCCGTGGTTTCAATTGCAGATTCACGCATGAGTCTGCATTATCACTCACATGCCATACCACTAAGCGAACTCAGATCGGATAAGCGCGCCTCACGCTTTTGCTCGCTAGCGTTGACTGCGTATATAATCTGGCTCACGCCATCAGCCTACTGGTTGCTAACATATCTCGCTGCGATAGCTTGGATAGTATCTCTCAGATACTGGGCTTGGACCAGCGATAAAGAGCACGAAGCGACGTCATTTATCAAGCGATTGCTTGCGGCTAAAGAACTGTTGCCATCCAATCCACCCGGTAACGACGCCAGCTATCAAGGCCAGAGCTGAACGGTTCCACTTTTGTTCTAGGCTGACCTCGTTGTCAGCCCGGGAATGCTGCGTGAACTTCGGGTTGATTGTTACCCTATCGTATGGGCATCGACCAGCGGCATGTTGGTGTGCCCGTTCGCCATGATGAAAATGATATTCGCCGGTTCGACGAATGAAATGTCCACCCTCGTGATCGGTTCCCCCACTATGACTGTAGCTATCTTGGATAGAATAGATACACATCACCAATGATAACATTGCAACTTTCGACGAATAATGGATGAGGATTCGTTCCATACTAACTAGGTAAAAGTGTCTGCCGCAAATACGGTGTTGTGAAATGATTAAGTCGGTCCCGACCACTGTTAAATTACATGAAAATCGTTGGAAGGGTCATTTGGCAGATTTCTGATCAGCAACAGACGACAACGTACCCCCCCCTACACCTCCCGCATCCCCACACCCCGCAGCTACTCGTACGTCTGATCGTAGAACTCCGGCTGACGTGTGTGGTCTATATCTGCGCCGTGGGGGACGACGATGACCATGCCTTGGCGGGCGCGGGTGAGCAGGACGCGGTAGGCGTTGACGTGGTAGGCCTTGCGCTCGGCTTGGCTGATGCGCTCCCAGCGGCTGCCGCGGAAGGCCCATTGGTCCCAGCCGCGGTTGATTGGGCGACATCGGAAGTCGGCATCCCAGGCAAGGCATGTCCAGTCGAGCTCTAAGCCCTGAACGTCAAATTCGGTAGCAACGGATTCGAGGAAGTACGATGAGCGCACATCACGCTTGTCGTTTAAGAACCACTTCACCGGATCGATCTTCGATGTTACGTCAATGGCATACGGACGCAATCGCTGCGCAGCACTCGACGCGAGGATTCCAAAGCGCTCCGAGCCCCTTGCCTTATCACGGACCCATTGCTTTGCCGCCGTTACATCACGCGTGAGCACGATAGGGAAGTGCTTGGTAACCTGCTCGTGCAACTGAGCGGCGCGACGATCAAATGTGAGGAGGGCGTTGACGAATTCCGAGACGAGCGATGAGCGGAACGACCGAACCGACGCAGTAAGATGCAGTGAAGGGGCTTCGTTAAACGTGCCATTCCCGCGTAGCTGTGTGATTGCTTCTTGTGTTGACGCTTCGTTGAGACCCAACTGAGGCGAAGCAAACACACGCCACTCGCGGAAGCGAGAGGTACAGGCCTCGAGCCATGCGGCAATGCCGGCCTCGCCGCGTGAAGAGACGAGACCGCGACTCGCCCGCTGGAATCGTCCCGACAATGCTATGTCGATGCAAACGAACGTGTTACAACGGAATACAGCTGGTCGATATAATGTCTGCTTAACGCTCTCGCTTTGCCATGTCACGTTACCCCTCTGGAGAGCCACATAGAATCTGTAACGATTTAAAGTCCATTTCTGAAAGAGGAAAACAATGGAGCTAACTTTGTTCTCTATGAAGAGAGCACGCAATACCCCAAAAACGTTCACATTCATTGATCTGTTTGCTGGGATAGGTGGATTTCGCCTGGGACTTGAGCGCTTGGGCGGTGAGTGCGTATTCACGTCGGAATGGGATGCACATTCGCAGAAGACGTACTCGGCGTGGTATGATGAGTATCCTCATGGTGACATCACCAAGATCGACCCCACGAAGATTCCACATCATGAAGTGCTCGCTGCGGGTTTTCCCTGTCAGCCGTTCTCCATTGCCGGCGTGTCAAAGAAGAACAGTTTAGGACGTGAACATGGTTTTCGCGACAAGACGCAGGGGACGCTGTTTTTTCACATTGCTGAGATATTGGAGGCCAAGAGACCACCGATAGCGATTCTTGAGAACGTGAAGAACCTTCGGTCACATGATCGAGGCCGAACCTTTGCGACAATCGTCGAAACGTTGAACGAAATCGGCTATGTGACGTTTGACAAAGTGATAGATGGAAAACATTGGGTGCCACAACATCGAGAGCGAGTACTCATCGTATGTCTTCGCAAAGACGTGTTTGGCAGTCAGCCCGATTTTGAATTCCCCGTATTGCCGAGAGGAGAGCAAAGAACTCTCTCGGAGATATTGGAGAAGAAGCCCGATCCGAAGTACACACTTTCCGATCATCTTTGGCAGTATTTGCAGGACTATGCTGCGAAGCACAAGGCCAAGGGCAATGGTTTTGGATTTGGACTCACAGACCGTAACGGCATCGCAAGGACGATCAGTGCTAGGTATTACAAGGACGGTTCCGAGATTCTCATTCCACAGAGGGGGCTGAATCCCCGGCGACTTACGCCACTCGAAGCACTTCGCCTTATGGGGTTCGATGAGATCGTTGACAAGCGAGAACGACGGATTGTTGTTTCCGACACTCAGGCATACCGTCAGTTCGGTAACGCTGTCATTCCGGCGGTCGTAGAATATGCGGCTCGTAATGCAATCAAAATGCTAATCGCGGCGAAGCGTGATGGCAGCATTCTATCGGAAGCTGAGCCAAGTTCATTAGCGTATGTGCGATCAAGGGCTTTGTCAGCAAGGCGTGCTGCATTAGAGGTTGGGTAATGACTGACGTGATGACATCTGAGGCTCGCTCCGAGAACATGAGACGAATACGGGGCGCAGACACTCAGCCGGAGCTTGCACTCCGGCGTGCCCTGCATTCGCAGGGATTGCGATACAGGGTTGCCCCTCGTAATCTTCCCGGTAGACCGGATATCGCTTTCACAAAGGACCGCTTTGCCGTGTTCGTTCACGGATGCTTTTGGCATCGACACAATTGTCGAAACGCTGCTGTCCCGAAGACTAACATTGGGTTCTGGGAGAAGAAGTTCGAGCTGAATATTGCTCGTGATCAACGCGTTGTTGACTCACTGTTAGCATCAGGCTGGAGAGTATGCGTCGTGTGGGAATGTGCTATCCGAGGTAGCGATGAGCAAAACATCAAGGACCTAGCCCGTGTGGTTTCCGACTGGCGTTTTAGACAGGCTTCGTACATGGAGATATCGTCAGGAGTAGAAGTATGAAAACAGGTATGCTATCGGCCCATTTTAAGGGCTTTGGAATGAAGCGGCTATCGGCGGTCGAGACAGATCCATACACGTCAAATCAGCATGAGTTTAATGGAGTCTCCTCCTACAAGAAGGTATTTGGCCTGGATAAGATGGAGCTGCCAGCAACCTTCTTATTCCTCAGCGATACCGAAGACAAGTGCCAATCGGAATCGGGTACGATTACGTGGTACGATGCTCGTGAGAATCATCCTACCAGATCAGAATACAGGCTCTACTATTCATCATCGACCGTTATGCCGCGTGCGCAGTCTGGCGACCTCTGCATAGTCGCGTTGCAGCAAGATGACACTGCCCTAGTCCTCATCGCCGACGAGGGAAGCTCAATTGAGGCGCAGCTCATCTGGCTGTTCGGTGTAGAATCCTCGATGGAAACCGGAGTCTTGGTCGCCGATGAGGTGTCTATGGATGCCATTGAGATCACCGAGCAGACGCGTCGGATTCTAGAAGAGATAGGCATTGACACTTGGGTGGAAGATGGGGACGTGGACGTCGAACCCATGCTGAAGCACTTTAATGGCGGATGGCCAACCACCACCGCCATGTCAGAGTATGCACGAAGACTGGCCGGCCAAGAGATTACTGTTGCCGACAGTGACGGGGCCATACGAAGATGGTTTGAGATGGAAGAGAGACTGTTTCGTGCCTACGAGAGAGTTCTAGTCGAATCACGAGTGAGGAGCGGCTTTTCGACAGTTGATGACTTCACTGCCTATGCTCTTTCCGTGCTTAATCGCCGTAAGTCCCGAGCAGGCCATGCATTGGAGAATCACATTGAGCACGTGTTCCAAAAGCTCCATGTTCCGTACGTGCGCAATGGCAAAACCGAACAGAATAAGCGTCCGGACTTCATTTTCCCGGGGATCGAGGAGTACCATCAAGCGGCCCACCCATATTCCCACCTGAGAATGCTTGCAGTAAAGACGAGCTGCAAGGACCGATGGCGTCAGATCCTCAATGAGGCTGACCGCATCACAGTGAAGCACCTTCTCACCTTGGACCGCGTACTCTCCGTGAACCAGCTGAATGAAATGTCAAATGCAAGCGTTGTACTAGTAAGCCCGTATGGACTTACCAGTGGGAGCGCATCGGGTCCCGTTGTGTCGCTAAAGATCGCAGAGTTTCTAGCGTTAGTTGGGTAGGTACATGGTTGCCCTCCCAGCAAAATGACTCTGCTGGTCGTATCCCCCCCCCCGAGCAAGTGCAACTATCCTGACGTGAGAGTCTGACCGAGGTTTGCCGTCACACAATCATGAGGAGCGGTCGATGCGACCTAGCACGAAGCGAGAGCAGATGTATGCCATGGTGGAGTCGTAACGACGCAGTGGGAAGATTCAGCAGGCATACGCCTCGCGTGGAATCCGACGGAACCCGTCCTTGGATTCCGACGCATTCTGCCCCCCCTCCCTCCCCGACACCCCTAACCATCAGTACCGTCCTCCTCTGCCGTCACCCAAGTCATGATGTATCAGAACTTCACGCAGATCTTCGCATCATTGCATTCCGAGCCCGCCCCACATCCATCCACTTACACGTTGCGCTAGCCCCATGCCGAAGATTCCAATGATAACCTTGAAGATCACGCTGGACGGTACGAAGCCGGCGGTGTGGCGGACGATTATCGTGCGCGAGGATCTGCCGCTGACGCAGTTGCATGACCGCATTCAGGGGGCGATGGGGTGGTTTGATTCGCACCTGCACCTGTTCGTGATCAAGGGCAAGGAGTATGTGGACTACCGGATCTGGGATGATGAAGACGGCATGGCCGATGAGAACCGAATGACGTTGAAGAAGGCCAAGCTGGCGGTGGGGGACACGTTCTCGTATGTGTACGATATGGGCGACAATTGGTCGCATACGGTCGAGGTGCTGGAACGTACATCCGTGCCACCGGAGCAGGGCAAATCGTGGGTTGTGGACGGCGCCAATGCATGTCCACCGGAAGATGTGGGGGGAGTGCATGGATACGAAGAGTTCATGATCGCCATGGCCAATCCAAATGATGCGAATCATCAGCAATTCAAAACCTGGTATGGCCGCGACTTTGATCCAACGTTGTTCGATATCCGGTCCGCACGGCGCATCTTCATGATGCTGGACCACTTTGGTCGCGGGTATCCGTGGGAGAGTAGGGGATAGCTGTATTGTTTAGCAGAATCCGCTGGAAGGTGGGTGCGAGAGGGCTAACCTCGCTCACATACTCACGTCGGAACAGATGTGCTTGCTAGGGTTGATACTCTGCTTTCTTTGCGAGTTTAGCTCCAATCTATTGCTTACAGCATCTGCTTGATTGTTAGGCCGTGTGAGAATAAGCTCACGATCATTGTTAACTGCTTGTGCCTTATCGGTACAACTTGGATCGCATCAATATCCATATTCAAGTCCGAGCTTACAAAACATCATTATGTGTCCAGCCGTAAGAACTACGAACAACGCAATAGCAGCGGATTTACTTGTCAGTGTTTCTTGATTCATTTTCGATATCGACGCGGACAAGATTCCAATTGTTGGCAAAAGTCCTATGAACAAGAGCCCAAGTATCCATCCAAGTCCTTCGAGGTCGTGTGTGCCACCTGAGTAGAGTTTCACTGAAATGTCGTTTAATGCCACAAACATGTATGTCAATACGCTTCGTTGAATGGCTCTGACATTGTTTGTCCCAAGGCAGACAAGCGAAGTCGTGATTGTCAAAACAATTGGAGTAAGAAAGATCCCACTCGGCGCATATAGATGTCCAATCAAGCCATTCAGGAATACCGTCAATGTCGCAAGTCCTATCGCTGTTTTGTTATTCATATTTGCCTGTTGTGAAGTCTAGCCTCTGAAAATTGGATGATCAGCTACGAAACTACAGCCAGGAAGAGAATGTCAAGATCCTACGGGAACATCTTGAGAAGCGACGACCGATCTCGGAGATGTGTGGGCTGAAGGGGGCGGCCCTGGTCGGTTCAGCCAATGGAAAACGGCCATTTCGCGTCCTCGTCCTTCCATCTCACTCTGAATTGGTGTGCGCGTGAGCGAGGTTTGCCGTCCGACAATCATCAGGATTGTGTGATGCCACGAAGTGCCCCCTCCTCCTCTGCAATCCTAACGTAGATTAGGGCCTACACATTGCGAAAGCCCCTTATGCATCACTTCACGGCGCGAATCGAATGGACGGGAAACACCGGTACGGGTACGTCGGCGTACACGGCGTATGAGCGGAGTCATGTGCTGTCGGTTGATGGGAAGGGGGCGCTTGCATGTTCTTCGGCGCCAGCGTTCCGTGGTGACGGCAGCCTGTACAATCCGGAAGACATGCTGCTGTATTCCGTAGCGGCGTGCCACATGCTATGGTTCTTGCACTGCTGTGCGGATGCGGGAGTGGTGGTAACGGAATATGTGGATACACCCGAGGGCACGCTGGCATCGGATGCGGAGGGCATCGGACGCTTTACGGAGATCGTTCTTCATCCGCAGGTGACGCTTGCCGATGCGTCGCGTGTGGACGAGCTTGCGGCGCTGCATGCGAAGGCTCACCGACATTGCTTCATCGCCAACTCGCTGAGTACGAGTGTTGTGGTGCGGTGAGTCGTACCCGAACGGGTACGCATTTGCGGCATGACAGATTAGTTGCACCCGATAAGGTATAACCAAGCGAACGAGGTGTATATTCGTACCCGAAAGGGTATTGATATGGACATTGCCACATTCGTGAAACAGCGACGCAAAGCCGTGCGACTGACGCAGCCGGAGTTAGCTGAGAAGGCCGGCGTAGGACTTCGATTCGTTCGTGAGTTGGAGCAGGGCAAGGAAACGCTCCGTCTGGATAAGGTCAACCAGGTGCTATGGCTCTTCGGCTACGAAGTGGGAGCCGTGGCAAGCAAACGCGAAGAGGAGTAAGAGGCACTACATGATGCGCCGTGCAATCATTACCGTGAAGGGTATCAAGGCTGGCCTGCTTATCGAAGATGAGCATGGCTATGAGTTTGCGTATGATCCGTCCTACGCTGAGCAAGCTAATGCGCAACCGGTGAGCTTGACGTTGCCGGTTCGTCGTGAACCATATCGATCAGAGCGTGACCTGTTTCCGTTCTTCGACGGTTTGATCCCGGAAGGGTGGTTGCTTGATATCGCAGAGCTCAACTGGAAGATCAATCCGCGCGATCGCATGGGGTTGCTCCTTGCCTGCTGTCGTGATTGCATCGGCGATGTAGGCGTGGAAGACATCACGGAGTCGCAATCATGAACGCGTGTCTGTGCTGTTATCGCCCCCTTCATGCAGACGATGTCGATATGCATCAGTCATGTGCGAAGAAGTTGTTTTGCGTTGATCGACAAGTGGAACTGCCGTTCGCAGAAGAAGATCTTACGCAACTGGCAACCACCGTCATCCAGAATCACTCCGTCGTAACAGGCGTGCAGCCAAAACTCTCGCTGCACGTTCCACGAGCGACTGACCAAGCAGCGCATCAACGGTTCACCATCGTAGGGGTATGGGGCGACTATATCATCAAACCACCCTCGGAACGGTATCCTGAGTTGCCGCAGATTGAGGATGTCACGATGCATCTCGCGCAACTCAGTGCGATCGCGACCGTACCACACTGTCTGATTAGGATGACATCGGGCAATCTTGCCTATATCACTGCGCGAGTTGATCGTACCCACCGTGGAAAGCTCGCGATGGAAGATATGTGTCAGTTGACGGGTCGGATGACAGAGCATAAGTATCGAGGTAGTTATGAGCAGGTAGCAACGGCGATCCGTCGATACTCTGCTACTCCCGGACTTGACATCGTAAACTTTTACGAAGTGATTCTGTTTGCGCTTCTCACAGGTAACGCCGATATGCATCTCAAGAACTTTTCGCTGCTCGAAAAACCGGGCGTTGGTATGACGCTTTCGCCTGCATACGATCTCGTCAACACTGCACTCGTCAATCCAGCTGACGATGAGCAACTGGCGCTCGCGTTGCATGGGAAGCGCAAGAATATTACTCGACGTAACCTCGAAACTGCAATGACCTCATCACAACTCCAGCAATCACAGATCACAAGAATCTTTGCGAAAATGCAGCGATCCATTCCAGCGTGGCTGGATATGCTTGATGCGAGCTTCTTGAAGGCATCAACCAAGGATGCCTACAAACACCTCATCACTACACGTGCCGCGAACCTGGGAATGTAGCTGATTGCATGGCCGTGTGTGAAGGATTTTCCGCTAGTTACCTGTGCCGGATAGTGATAGTGCGCTGATGTAGGTGATGCCGTTGAACCACCCGAAGATGCGGTGGGAGTGCATGGCTACGAAGAGTTCATGATCGCCATGGCCAATCCGAATGATGCGAATCATCAGCAATTCAAAACCTGGTATGGCATCGACTTTGATCCGACGTTGTTCGATATCCGGTCAGCACGGCGCATCTTCATGATGCTGGACCACTTTGGTCGCGGGTATCCGTGGGAGGGTAGGGGATAGTATTTCTGTTGAGCGGAATTCGATGGAAGGAGGACGCGGAGTGTGTCAAATACTGCTCGGGTTGGTTCGCAACTGAGTCCCTATTGGAATCAGAGAAGACTCAATGCAAATGGAACGATAACTTTGCGTTGTGGGTACAAGTGACCCGACATAGCCATGTCGGAATGAGCGGAACCGCGGGTATTATCCCTGATTAGCGAGTGAACCGCTGCTCATGAAATAGGACAATCAAGCTAAAGTTGCACGCAATAGATTGGCGCGGACACAACACCGATATTCAGCTCGGGATGCTGAGGTAGTCAGCAGTTCCGAATATGGCCGCGCCGCATAGGATCGACCATGAAAGCGAGTCCTTGAATTCGTTGTTGGGATGCCGCAGAGACATTAGATGCAATACCAAATGAATGATCAGAAAGATGTCGAATCCCCTGCGGAACGCAGGGATGTCAGGGTTGCTGAAGATGACAATAAACAATTGGATGTGCAGCAACATGAACAGACAAAACCCGGTGTGTTCACTCAGCTGCGATAAGCCCGGAAAGATGCGACACTCGTGGCATCGCATGTCCGCAACAGGCCCTAGGGGCCCGTATCTGCCGGAATGTCATGCAACTATTCACGTCAAAGGGTTCACATGCTCCTGTAAAATGGGGGGTCAATGCTCCGGAATCTACAGATACCCATGTAATGCGCCACCCAGTGTGCCTGTAGTATAAAGGTATTGTGCAGAAACTCCGAACGGCTGATCCAGAGTATTGCGGGCGGCATTGGAGAGGAAGGTGGGTTTCATAGAAGATGTTATTGAATAGCACCTCTTGTCGTTCGCGAACCTAATCTGGCAATGTCAACAGCACATTGCCTTCTCGGATTTCAGGAGCGTTTATGCGGTCGCGGCGCATTCACCAGCTCGTATTCCCGTATAACAAATCGCCTCGCAGCCCTTCTAGCTTGGCTTGCCAGATTTGTTCGTGCCCGCGCTGGACATCGGCCCATTGACGTGCCTGAACGCGCTCTGGAAAGAACACTTCTACTAGTCCGCTGTAATACGCCGCAATCTCTTCCTCCATGCGTGTTTTGAGCGAGGCATCGAGCATCAACCAAGCCGTTTCGGCTCCGGCATTGATACGCTGCCAGTCGGTCTGTATGGCTTCAAGGTCGATTAGTTCCTCATGGGCTAGGGCGATGAGCATGCTGTGGATCAGTGTCGCATCATCGGTATAACCCAGAATGCCGTACAGCTTGTTGTCAATGATGCCGCCGGGCGTTTGGATATAGCGCAGCAAGTCGTCGGCCAGCCGGTCAATCAGTGGATGGATACGGCGCGCATCTGGATGGTTTAGCATCTCCAGGTGATCGGCCGAACGCAGGTAGAAATACCGCACATTGCTGTAGGTCTGGTCCAGCATCTCGCCAAGCAGCCAGCCAAGGCACTTCTTTATGAACGCAATGCTCTCTTCGCATTGGGTTTCCAGTTGTTGCCTGTAAACGGCAATGCGCTGGTCGGGTGAGTGACTCTCAAAGCTGGCACAGATTTTCTCGACATGTTCGATGAACTGCGGCATCCCAGCCCGGCCTGCGTAGCGATGTGCGCGGAGTTCCGCCAGAATCTCCAGGCAGCGTTGCCGGTTGTTCAGGTTCTCGCTCAGCTCGTTAATTTTGACACTCAGGAATGCCTGCAACTCGTTGCCGATCTGCTGAAGTTCCATCATGCGCTCGTACGACTTGGCATGCACTTCCCTGATCTTGGACACCCAAAAATCTTTATCATCTTCACTGCCCGTTTCCTTGATATTCCGCTTGCGCACCATGTAATCGCTGGCTTCGAGTGCCGAGATGAACTCGTTCATGTGCTGAAAGCCTTCTTCTAGGTTCATTTCGAAGCGGGTGCCCATGTAATACAACAAAACCATCTTGAGCCTGCCCAGTCCGCCCTCGAAATCCTGAAAGGAAATACTCTTGATGCCTTTCAATGAACTGAAGCGGTCGTCGGCCATCGGTGTGCTGTCGAGTTTGAGAGGAATGACCATTTTACCCAAGCGCGTTGCGGTTTCCATTTCGGCCTCCACTCCGTCGGAGGCGGCTGCATCGCTACTCCAGAGCAGGAGGATGGCGTCGTGTTCGTATATCACCTTGTCAATGACTTCCTGGATGGGTTGTCCCGGCATCAAGTCGCGGGTGTCCACCCAAGGCGAGGCGCCGAAACTGCGTAGCTCGTCAACTAGCCGCTGAGCCTGTGTTTTGTTGGCCCATGAATGGGAAATGAAGAGTTTCATCGGGGAGGATCTTTATTGGTTCATATGAACTGTGAATGCCTGATCGGATTAGCTTTTCAAATCAGGTTGAATGCGGTTATTGCAGCGTAGCGTCTGCCAATTTCGAGGAGGTCTTCCATGTTCTCATAATGGTCCATCTCGGTCAGGGAATCGATCTGGGCCTGGCTAAACGAGAAACCCAGGCCGGAGAGGCTTTTTGCTTCGATATCGACATTGTGTCTTTCATAGCTGAAAAATTGCGGCAGGGCGTGGAAGGGCGGCGGGAAAGCCGGATCGCTGAACTGGCTGTCGATAAAGTAGGAGCTGCCGACATTGTTTCCCATGCCTTCGAGTAGAACCTGGTTCAGTTCCAGCGCGTCGGCCATAAACAGCTCGGGTATTTTGGAAGCCCAGCCGATGGCGCGCAGGCCTCTCAGCTCAGCCGGTGTTTCTTTCACCACGCCTTTCCCCGTTCCGATCGAGGTGATAAACAGCTGCTCCGCGCCGGTCGGCCAGCGAAATCCGAAAGAACCAACCGTGGCGGTGAGAAAAGCCACCCAGGCCGGATTATTGGCTAGGCTCACACCACCGTCAATAAAGGCGGCATCGAAACCTTCACCGCGCCGGGTTTTGAGCTGCAGCACCTTGGATCTGAAAAAATATGGCGCTGCGGCCGAAGCCCGACACAATTCCCAGAGTTTCAGGTGTGCATTGGCCCGAAAATATTTACCGTCAGGGTGATTTGCTACGGTCCACAGGCTGTACGTATCGGCCCGTTTGGCATTGATGGCCAGGCCACAAAGAAGGCGATCAGTATCGCCGATGGCAATCTCTCCGAATTCCTGTTTCAGATAGGCTTCGAGCCGGTCAGACGAGTAGTTTTCATGCAGCAGGGCCCGGAACGATTTAGCTGTGCGCGGAATCAGTTTCAACTTGCGACCCTTGCCGAAGATTTCGCCGCCTAGGTTGAGGTAGAGCCGGATGAGTTCTTCGACCGATTTCCCGATGGCGAGTCCGGCCGCGATGATGGCCCCAGTGCTCGTGCCGCAGATCAGGTCGTAGTATTCGCCCAAGTTGCGGTATTGCCCACCATACTTCTGCTGCACCTCTGTTTCAATCTTCTGAAGGATTCCCAATGTCAGGGTTCCTTTGATACCGCCGCCATCGAGGCTGAGAATTCGCCGCGTCTGGGCGTCGCTGCTGAACTTTGTAGAAAGTGACATGGCTACGTGGATATGATTTATCGAAAACAGAACCGCTTCTGATAAAATAGAACAAACAAGCAAATGTTCTTAGCAATTGATTGGCGCGGACACAACACCGATGTTCACCGCTGGATGCTGAGGTAGTCAGCAGCTCCGAATAAGGCCGCGCCGCATAGGATCGACCATGAAAGCGAGTCTTTGAATTCGTTCTTGGGATGCCGCAGAGACATTAGATGCAATACCAAATGAATGATCAGAAGATGTCGAATCCCCTGCGGAACGCAGGGCTGTCAAGGTTGCTGAAGATGACAATAAACAATGGGATGTGCAGCAACATGAACAGACAAAACCCGGTGTGTTGCGGATGTTGCCACAAATCAGCACCATTTCTCCTACGTTCGTACTATTGTCGAGAATGTGATAGACAGGTTTATCGAACGGAGACATACAATGAAGCAGACACGTAGGTCAGTGCGGATGATGTTCCGAGCATCGCTATCGATGTTG
>VEQR01000149.1 GCA_018883125.1 Candidatus Kapaibacterium sp. | reverse complement strand
GTCCAGCGTGATCTTCAAGGTTATCATTGGAATCTTCGGCATGGGGCTTGCGCAACGTGTAAGTGGATAGATGTGGGGCGGGCTCGGATGCAATGATGCGAAGATCCGCGTGAAGTTCTAAACCATCATGACTTGGATGACGGCAGAGGGGGCCGGTAGTGATGGTTCGGGTGTTGGGGAGTGTGGGGAGAGGACTTCGTATTCACCGCTTCGGTGGGGCCACTGCCGGTGGGGCCACTGCCGGTGGGGCCACTGCCGGTGGGGCCACTGCCGGTGGGGCCACTGCCGGTGGGGCCACTGCCGGTGGGGCGAGACATGCGTCTCGCCCCTACATGCACCTCGCCCCTCCATGCGTACGCGTCTATATGACAGGCATGCCGTACACGAAATCTGACATCACGCGTTGTAGCTGGCCTACCTGGTCGCGAAGAATCCGCAGGTCAACCATGTACAGACGTTTGTTCACTTCGATCATAAGACCGGTTACGTTCGGATTCGACTGATAGACCGACATAGGAATTACGCATCCCGAGAAGGGGTTATCAATCTCGACTGTGTACCCACGGCTCTTGAAAAAATCAACGGCATAATCCCGGAGTGCATCAGGAGTATGATAGCCATCGGTACCGATACAGAAATCCGGATCGTGCGGTGTGTCGCATAGTGTGCCCACCACCTGATCATTGAACGAATGACAGTCAATGATGCAGCATTTCCCGGTGGCTGCAAGCGCACTGTGCACTGTTTCGTCGAGCAGGGTATGATGGGCAGTGTAATACTCCTTGTGGACATGGCGCTTGTGATTGGCATCCTCATGCCGTAGCAGTGAGCCATCAAAACCGAGCGTGTAGTAGAAGCCACGCCCACTCTTGAACTGCGGCTCGTCTTCGTCGCGCAGTCTTTCCACGTCGCAGAACAGCCGTGAGAACGGCGTTACGATTTGCTTAACGCCTTCAACGTCGAACATCGCGTCTGTCGCCCAGTCCGTTTGCAGAGCCATGTTTGGAAGAATGGCATCCAGAACGAATCCTTCAAGCGAAGGAAGATGCGTACTCGCATGCGGGATATGCATCACCACCGACGCGCGATCAATGTTTGTATCGGCGGATTCGATTTGACCGTCAGGAGTGTTGTGTGCCATGGGACGATTCCTTTGTTGATGTCTGATTCTTGGTTGCCGTTCTCATACAAGCATTACGGATACATCGGGGGCGTAGCATACCGGCAAACCGTCCTTCCCGCGGAAGCGGGGAACCACGCGTAGCATATACATATAGGGGCGAGGCATGCCTCACCCCTACTTCAGCAAGATCAGGTTCGGCACTGGGTCGGCTCCGCTCCGGACGAAGCCGTTTTGCTCCAGCTTTGTGCAAAGAGTCTTGGCCTCTTCAAGCATCAGGCCGAAGTCAAGAAAGCTCGGCCCGCCTGCCCAATCGTTGGATGGGTGCTGTCCAATTCCGTCGGTGAATGAACGGTTGCGTGACCGCAGCTCCAAGGCCAGATTCCTCTGCCGACGTTTGTTCTCGGCGGTGGATAGCCCGGCGCTATAAGGGTTACAGGCCGTGATGAAAGCACTACAATCCACCTGATGTTGGCGGTGAGCCTGATCCAGCGCCGGATTGCGCTGGTCGATGACCAGCGTCAGGTCGAGCCCTGGCACCTTGTAGTGGGTGTCTACGTAGGCCTGGATCAGGCCCGGCGGCAGCGTTGAGTCAGCAAACAATGAGTCCTCCGTTTTCACAGGAGAGCCGACGCTTACCTGCTTGGTTGCCCCGTCAGGGGGTACGATCCGATTTCGCGATTTCCCGTGCCTAGCTGCGCAGATTGGCATGGGTGTCGGCCCAACAAAGATTGTACGTTTCGTGCAACCTACTCAATTCGACGGCGGTTGGGGCCGACCGCTGACACAGTTTGGTGCTTGCGGTTGGGGCGTCGTTCATACGAGTTGCACCACCCTCGTGTCGACGAGCGCCTGACGAGGCGCATGGAGTCTTTCAGGTATACCTTCACCATTCACAAGTGGCCCAGCCTCCGTGTATGTTTTCATCGCCCCCTGAATGCGGTCATGCACCTACGTCAGCGGCATATCCTCGCGCACGATAATTGTCCGCCACACCGCCGGCTTCGTACCGTCCAGCGTGATCTTCAAGGTTATCATCGGAATCTTCGGCATGGGGCTTGCGCAACGCGTGAGTGGATAGATGTGGGGCGGGCTCGGAATGCAATGATGCGAAGATCTGCGTGATATCCTGATACGACTGGCTCCGCTGGCTCCTGCTGCGCATCGACTCCACGGCACCGGCACGCTAACACACCTGCTGCCGCAAAGGATCGACCTCAGTCCGAACGCCAGAGAGCAACATGTAGTTGCTACGGCGGATACGCTTGACCATTTACGGATGATATGTTTCAACAGCCCGGCAATAAAATCACTCTGAGCTGACTATTGCTTGCTTCTGCTCAAGTACATGCGCAGGCGGTGCATTATCCTCGCATTGCAGGAACATAAAATGGTCGGCTAACTGAACATTGCCCCTGAGCCAGCAACCCGACGCGGGAATTGGCGTGAGCTTTAATGCATTTGTCGTTTGGTATTATTGCACCACTAGGGTGCAATTGTTCCAAATTCTAATTAAATGAATAATGACTGCTTCTACTTTGTTCGTCGCAGCAATGACTGCGCTCACAATCACTGCGTGCGTCTCCTATCAGCCAGGCACTTACAATGTGCAGCGCGAGTTTACAAGCGCGCTTAGGTCGGACGAAGCCGCATCGAAGATTGGCGAATGGCTTGTCAGAAATGGTTTCGTCGTAACGCATAGCTCGAACGCACTTGTTTCGGCCACAAGTTCGAACCTCGATCAACTTCAGGGCTATTCATACGATGGTTGGAAGGGCGTAGCATTTTCGAGTCCTGTGTGCGATTGTGGTCGAAAGCCAATTGGCCTCGGGATGGCCGGTGGCCAGCTGTCAATCTCACTAAGAGAGAATACCTCGACTGACAGCAGCGGTACCATCGTTCTCGTGAACTTCGCACCAACAGTTAACAATTCGTTTGCGATCTCGTGCGTTAGCAATGGTGCCATTGAAAACACATTGCGCGCACTTTTGCAGGGAGGCCGCTAGTCAGCGCCGATCGCTCCCCCCCCCACCCGACAGCTTGACATCTAACGGTGTCCTCCTATGCGGTTAGATCAATGATTGCATGAATATGTAACTGAGCCTTGTCGTCTCGCGTCCACCCTCCATCAGATTCTGCTATTGAATCCAGCAATCCCCCACCCTCCCACGGATACCATGCGCCAAAGTGTTCCAGCA
>VEQR01000059.1 GCA_018883125.1 Candidatus Kapaibacterium sp. | reverse complement strand
CACTTGTCACTCGTCACTTGTCACTCGTCACTTGTCACTCGTCACTTGTCACTCGTCACTTGTCACTCGTCACTTGTCACTCGTCACTTGTCACTCGTCACTTGTCACTCGTCACTTGTCACTCGTCTCTTGACTGCAACCGCAACTGCGGCGCCGATCAGAGCGCCGACCATGACGTCGCTGACGTAGTGGACGTTGAGGACGACGCGGGCAAGGGCGATGCCGATGCCAAGCGTCCACATGAGGGGGGAGAGGCGCGGGTAGAGTGCCGAGCCCATGACGGCTATGCAGAGTCCGGTTGTGGCGTGACCGCTGGGGAAGGAGTTCCAGAGGAACTCGACATGCCACGCAAGAGGATCCCACGCTACGATGCCGCTTTCAATGGCAAGGGGTGGACGTGGACGTCCGGCAAGGACCTTGATGATGTTGGCAATGATGCCGGAGGCTGCCACGGCGGAAAACCACCAAAGATGATCGGTGGCAACACGTCGGCGTGTGCGCCATGTGAAGAGCGCAACCAGCAGACAATACCCCAGCACCCAATGAGACTGTCCCGCATGGTCGAGTGCGGTGCCAATCATGCGCATCCACGCAGTGGTGTTGGCATGCATCCACTGCGCCACTGGAGCATCTACCCACCAGATGGTACAGGTGATGACCGTAAACAATGGTGCAATCCAGCGCAGGTGCGTAAGCGCACTCGTTCTCATGTGTGGTGAGCCCCCTGTCACTTGTCCTTGGAAGGGGCTGGCACTGCCGGCAGATCAAGACCCTTGATGCGCGTGTTGAGATCGGCGATCTCCTTCGACTCGATTGAGCGAAGTGCGGCGAGATATTCGTCGGCCTTGGCGCCCAGCGTGGCAAAAAGATCGACCGTCTGCTGGGTTGGACGTCGGTCAGCGCTTGAGGCTACGGAGGCAAGCGAGGCGATCTTGTTGTTGAGCTTCACCGGGTAATTCAACAGATCCTGGAAGGCCTTGGCCTTGGTCTGAATGAGATTGTCTTCGATGAATGTGAGCGAGTCGGTAATGGACTTGCTGAGCTTGGTGATATCCTTGGTGCGGTTGGTATCGAGGTCCTTCCAGCGCGCGCCGAGGCCGCTAAGCGTGGAGCGCACCTCGCGCAGACGCTTGATGGCCTTGTGCACATCGCTGAGCTTGGCGTTGATCTTTGCGTGCAGATCGTACTGCGCCTGCAGGTCGTCGACAGATGTCGTCAGCCGCGGGTCCTTGCGGATCTCAAAGCGCACGGACTGTGTGTCTGACCCGTGCGTGAAGGTGGCGGTGTACCAGCCGGGCACGGCCGTTGGACCCTCGGTGCCGCCACCCCAGAGGAGCGCACCTTCGAGCGGCTCAGCGCCGGGCCAGCGCATGTCCCACACGAAGCGGTTCAGCCCCTTGAAGAGCGTGAGTGCATCTGAGGATGGACGATGCAGGGAGTCGAGATGGAAGTCTTTGTCCACCTTGAAGGCCTCGCCCTTGGGGTCGACCTTGCTCGAGAACGTAACGATGCCGTCGCCCTTCTCCGTGCGGATCGTCAGCTTCAGCTCGCTCGACGTGGTATCGGAGAGTGTATAGTGCAGCAGGACGCCGCTTGGGGCATTTTCGCCAACGTCCATGGTGGGGGATGACCATGAGCCACCTGCCACACGGAAGGCGTGTCGTGGCGCATGTGCTGTAAGACCCTTGCGTGGATTTGGCGTGTACTGATGAAGCGGCGTCAGGTCATCAATGATCCAGAACGAACGTCCGTGCGTGCCGATCACGAGATCCTTTTCCGTTGGATGTACCACGAGGTCGTGAATGGGGGTAAGGGGCAGGTTCAGACGCAGACTGCTCCACGTGGTGCCGGCATCAAGAGAGATGTACAGGCCACGCTCGGTGCCGGCATACAGAAGCCCCTTGCGGAACGGATCCTCGCGGACAACGCGGGCAAAGGCGCCTTGCGGAATGCCTGTGGTCGACTTCTTCCACGTTGCACCGAAGTCGGTGGTGATGAAGATGTACACGCCATCATCGCCGTGCTTGTAGCGGTTTACAGCGGCGTACGCCGTGCCAGCGTCAAATGGGGAAGGGGCGATCATGCTCACGAGTGACTCGGGCAGACCCTTCGGCGTGACGTTCTTCCATGTGATACCGTTGTCGGTGCTGATGTGGACGAGACCGCAGTCACTACCGGTCCAGAGCACACCCTTTCGCACCGGCGATTCAGCGAACGTGAAGATGGTGTTGTACACTTCCACGCCCGTGTTGTCCTTGGTGATCGGGCCCCCCGAGGCAGCCTGCTTTGTGGTGTCGTTTCGCGTTAAGTCTCCACTGAGCTTCGTCCAGCTCATACCTTCGTTGGTGCTGCGCCACACGTGTTGCGAGGTGGTGTAGAGGACGGAGTTGTCATGAGGCGAGAACACCAGCGGAAAGGTCCACTGGAAGCGTTCGCCACGATCCTTCGATCCCTCGCCGATCGGGTTATTGGGGTACACGCTGATATCCTGCTCCTGATTCAAGAGCTTCGACCGACGTCCGATGTAGCCGGAGTAGTTGCCACCGAAGGTGATATCGGCATCCGTCGGATGCGGAATCACATAGCCGCTTTCGAAGCCGGCAACCGGATACCAGTCATCGCGGTTGATGGACCAGCCCCCTATCACTCGACTTGGAATGGAGCAGGTGGAGTTATCCTGCTGCGCGCCGTAGAGTCGGTAGGGGAAGTGCGTATCGACGCTGACGTGATAGAACTGTGCCGTTGGAATATCCTGCTCCGTCATGTGCTTCCATCCGTCTTCCGTCACGGCAACGCTTCCGTCATCGGCAAGGATCATACGATCCGGGTTGCGTGGGTCGATCCAGAGATCATGGTGGTCGCCGTGACGTGACGGCATGCCCGAGAAGGTACGTCCGCCGTCGGTGCTGCGATGCCAGCCGACGTTCAATACGTAAACGGTGTTAGCATTGAGCGGGTCTGCATAGACGTGGTTGAAGTACCATGGACGCTGGCGGATTTCGGCAGAGGTACTCGTGCGCGACCACGTTGCACCGCCGTCGATGCTCTTGAAGAGTCCACCATTGCTACTCTCCACCATCGCCCACACCAGGTTGCGCTGCGCGCGGGAAACATCCACGTTGATCTTCCCGATGAGCCCCTTTGGCAGACCCGGATTCGTGGTGATCTCTTTCCACGTGTCGCCCCCGTCGGTGCTCTTGAACAATCCCGAACCGCTGCCGCCGCTGCTCATGCTCCAAGCGTTACGGTAGGCTTGCCAGAGTGAGGCATAGACTATGCGTGGATTGTTCGGGTCCATCTTCAGCGTCATGCCACCCGTGGAGTCGTTGCGGTAAAGCACCTTCTTCCACGTTGCGCCGCCATCGGTGGATTTGAAGATCCCGCGATCGGCATTCGCCGTAAAGACGTTGCCCATCGACGAAACCATCACAACATCCGCGTTATCCGGATGCACCGCGATATCGGCGATCATCTGTGCATTGCGCAGGCCGATGTGCTTCCACGTAAGGCCACCATCGGTGGTCTTGTACATCCCGTCACCCGGAGAGATGTTGCCACGAATGTCGGTTTCACCGGTTCCCACATATACCACGTTCGGATCCGACGGGGCGATGGTGATGGCGCCCACGCTGCTGGAGGTGAAGGTTGTGTCGGAGATGCTCCGCCAGGTCTCGCCACCGTCTTCCGACTTCCACACGCCGCCCCCTGTGGCACCAAAGTAGTAGGTCTTCGGCAGGTCTGCATGAGCTGCCACTGCGAGGGAACGTCCACCGCGGAAGGGTCCGATGCATCGAGCTCGCATGGCCCGCAGGTCGATGTCGAGTTTCTGTGTTGAGGGTGTCGAGACGGTCTGTGAGGTGCCGATCATCGGCATGCCGATAAGGGCAATGCAGAGCAGAAGGTGTTTCATCGAATGACGGTAACGGAGTGCTGTCCGCTGCGCAGGGCGTAGACTCCGCTGGGTAGGTGACGACAATCAAGGGTTTGCGCGTCGGAAACTACGGCAGAAACCCATGTCGTCTTGCCCGCAAGATCAGTAAGCGTTGCATCGTCACGCAGCTCAAACGGCAGCCGCAGTGAGCCACCCACGGCAAGGTAGCCCGAAGGGGCTTTTGCCCCCGTGTTCTCGTGGACGGAGGTCAGTGCGTTGAGATCAAAGATCACCACGTCGCTGGCGGCAGCATAGCCCCCTTCAACAAAGGTGCGGGTTACCCAGAGCTCACGTCCAACAATGGCCAGTCCCTCGGGCTTTGCTCCAACGGCAAGTGTTGCAATGCGATTACCAGTTGCAACATCGAAGACGCGTACATCGCTGCTAAAGGTCGTTACATACAGACGTGCAGCACCACCTGCCGTATCGATCGCGCACTCGCGCGGACCGTCGTATCCCGATGTGCCCACCAGGAACGTATCGATGGCTGTCTGTTTGGCAAGATCGACGACCACCACATGATGCGAACCGTTGACCGTGACGTAGGCCCGATCACCGTTGATGAGCAGGTGATTCGGCGTATCGCCCACGGGAATCGTCGTGCGCTTGCGTGCTCCCTGCAGATCGGTCCAAAGTTCCAGCGTTCCGTTGCCGCCACCGAAGGTGCCTTCGCAGATCGCTGCCAGACCATTTCCATTCGCGGTGGAATATGGCAAGGGGGCTTGCGGGTTAATGCCCGCCGGAAAGGCCTTACCGGCCCGGCTCTTGACATCAACTTCGGCGATTGTCCCGGGGTCAGTGAAGTTCGGACGCTGAGCAACCCAGACTGTTTGCCCATCTGCCGAGGTTGACACAGAGGAGAAAGAACCCGCAAGGACAATGTCGGTATTCGTCTGCGTAGCCATGGAGTATCGATAGACTTCGTCGTTAAAGCCTATGTCGAAGACTCCGCGCTCCTCAGAGATACCAAACCTTTGCACTAATACCGAACCCCAGCCAAAGCCGGTCTCACGGATAACTTGGCGAGACGCAGCATCAACGATCTTCCAGTAGGCGGTCGCATCGCCGTCATCGAAGTTTCCGTTGAAATTGACATCCGTTCGCGCACATAAAAGATGCACGGTATCACCCAACGCTACGATGCGCACGGGCTGCGGGGGAGTGGAAATGCGCTGCTGAGCAACGATGGTGAAGGATGCGCAGATGAGTGCGCAAAGAGGAGCAAGAACACGCATGGCGTGCCCCTTTCAGGATGACCGCCGTGATGCGCAGCGGTGAGGATGATACCTCGTTTGACCAAAATCGATGTGGCAGATATTCCGACTTCGGATTCATCCTTCCCGATCGCCTTCCCAAGACCCGGCATCCCCGGGTACTCAGTGGCTGTCCTTTGCAGACCAGACCGGGTTGTCCTCCGTTACGGCGGCGCAACCGTGCACGACTTTCACGTGCTTCCCTCAACGCACCGGCCGAAGCCGGTGACCACATCAAGAGCGCGAATATAGTGAGCGGCTATCTTTGCCGAATGCAGCATCGACATTGGCTCTACCTCATCGCATGGGTCTGCACGGCCAGCTCCGGCATTGCCGCAACGTTGTTCAGCGTGTATCTGCCGTCGATCGCCAAGGACTTTGCCGGCTCCGTGCCCGTAAAAGAGTTCATCCCTGCCTTCGGTTCGGCTTGTGGCGGCTCTTTCCTCATTGGATGGGCCGTTGGGGCGTTTGTCCTCGGAGCTCTTGCCGATCGCATCGGACGCCGGATGGCCCTCTTTCTCTGCGTGGCGCTCAGTACTGTGGGAATGTCCGTCACGGGGCTTATCAGCGACTTCTCCATACTCGTGGCTGTGCGCTTTGCCACGGGCTTTGGCGCAGGTAGCGTTCTGGCACTTTCCACCGTGCTGGTGAGCGAGGTCTTCCACACCGGACGTCGGGCCGTCCTCGTTGGCATTCTGATCAATGCCTTCCCGGTGGGCTTTATCGTTGCCGGCATGGTTGCGTCATCCCAAGCAGATTGGCGGGTGGCCTTCAGCCTGACAACGTTCACACTCGTGTTACCTCTGCTTATTCTGCTCGTTGTTCGCGAGTCGGACATGTGGCAGGCTCGTGCGAATCATCATCGCACGTCATCGCTGGCGCATCTGTTTGCCGCGGCACACCGCAAGGACCTGCTTGTCGGCGTAGCGCTCTTTGGTTCGATGCTCGTGGGACTGTGGGCAGTCTTTGCCTGGATGCCCACATGGGTGCATCACATGAGCGATGCCGCTGCAGCGCAGCAGAACCGAGCACTAACAAACATCATGCTCGGCGGCGGCAGCGTTGCCGGCGGACTTGTCAGCGGCCTTCTTTCTGAGAGGTTCGGACGTCGAATGGCTTCGGCTTTAGCCTACCTTGGATGTATCGGCATGACGCTGCTGATCTTTCAGTCGGGTCAGCAGATCGGCGCTTGGCTCTTTATCTGCACATTCCTTCTCAGCACGTTCATCGGGATCAACCAAGGTGTGTTGAGCACCTACATTCCCGAGCTCTTTCCAACGCGCCTACGCGGATCGGCAACCGGTGTTTCGATGAATGCCGGCCGGTTCATCACCGCGATCACAGTGTTCTTCGTTGGAGTGCTTGTGCCACTGCTTGGTGGGTACGAAAATGCCATCTCCATCTTTGCCGTGGCCTACGTCGTTGGACTGATCGTCCTGATGTGGGCGCGGGAGACCCACGGCGCTCCTTTGCCGGATTGAAGAAATTTTTAGTAATTGCAACGTCCCGAAGACCCCTTATACCCACTTTGGGGTATTGATGTCGTAGTCGAATATGACAAACTTGCCGCGTGAGCAGACGATGCTCTCGGATGGGTAGTTGTCCTATTCTTCGGTGTTACCTCGGGGCCATTTGCGCTGGTGGTACACGCAGCTGGCCCCGAGTTATTTTTTTGTCCGGACATCCAGCACGACTACTCAAGAGAGCGCAGAAGAGATTCCGCAGTCCATGTGTTGCGCTTTGTAGAGCACTACCGTACCAGGTGTTCGATGCGGAGTCCCAGCGTGGCTGCGGAATCACAATTTGCGCGGGAGTCATCAACTAAGACCGCCTGCGAAGGGGCGAATCCTTCTGCCTCAATAACGTGAAGAAACGCTGCCGGATCCGGCTTGCGGCGTCGGATCTCGTACGACAGATACACACGGTCCACCATCTCGAATACTGGCATGCATCGCTGTTTGCAGTCGAGGTAATGTAGCTCCGAAATGTTCGACAGGATAACCGTGGTGCTTCCGGGATCTGAAGCATAGGACGACTTCAGTCGGCGGACCTCATCCTGTGCAAAGGGGAAAAGCCCCCTTTCAAGAATGGCACACCAGGCACGATCGATAGCCTCGTCTGAACAGGAAAATCCATATCGATGGCGAAGTGCCAAGCGAAACTCCTCGGTGGAGACATCGCCCCTGTCATAGGCGATAAAGACATCATCCTGCTGCTCGACGCCAAAGCTGATCGGTGCGCCGTTATATCCGTCGAGATTCATCATGGCAGTTCGGGTCTTTTCGAAGTCAATGTCGAAAAGCACTCCGCCAAGGTCGATGATCAGAAGTGAAGGCATGGAAAGAGAAAAGAGACAAGAGACTAGAGAAAAGAGACAAGAGACCGATCGTCAATAATAGCCCCGGGCCTTGGCCCGGGGTACAAGAGACAAGAGACCGATTGTCAATAATAGCCCCGGGCCTTGGCCCGGGGTACGAGAGACAAGAGACCGTAGGGGCGAGACGATGTAGGGGCGAGACGAAGTCTCGCCCGATAGTGAGTTCAATACCGGAAATACAGCCAACGCTGGTCATCGATGGTTGCCTTTGCCCGAAGGTCGCTGAGGTATCGATCCCAGGCGGCGAGACGCTGTTCTTCCTCAATGTCAGCCTTGCGCAGTTCCAGCCACATCGGATATTCATCGGGGTTGGCAGCGTTCATGCCCGTGATATTCACGGTGTACCATCCGTTGTCGCCGAGGAATGGTCCGTATAGTCCGGGAAGGGGCTTCGAGATGATTTCGCGAGCTGCGGTGAGGTCGTACATGGCATCACCGAAGTATCCATCGCCGGTGATGGAAAGCCCCCTGGCAACTTGAGCCTCCTGCGGACGTTCCGCAATGAAAAGCGTTCCGTCGTCGAGGCGTGTCGAAAGGCCTTTCACGGTCTTCGCCAGGTCCCGGCGGGCATCGCAGGCGCGCTGCTTCATGATCGCATCGGACATCTTATAGATGGCCGCCTCAAAGGGAAGGGGGCCAGCAGGCACACTGTCCACGACCACGGCCATCACGACGCCCTTTTCGGGAGTGTCGATCGGATCGCATGCCGCTGCGACCTGCGTCCGAAACGCAAGCTGCGGCAGACGGTACGAGCCGTAAATACGTTGACGTTCGGTGAACCACGGCGAGAGTGTGATGGTACGACCGAACCGACCCGCCACCGCACCGAGCTCAAGGCCTTCTTCATAGAGTCGCACTGCTTCGCTGACAACGCCAAGGATACTGTCGACGGTCTGCTTCGAAGGGTCGATGGGCGAGATGATGTAGCGAACACGCACGATAGGAGACTTCGAGCCTTTCACCGATACCACCGAATCGATCAGGAGGATGTGAGCACCCGATGGATGCATGATGGGGCCGACGGCAGTACCAACCTTCTTCCCGCGGACGCGGGCATAAAAGGCTGCCTGCTCGACGGAGTCAGCGGATAGTCGGAAGCTGCCATAGGAGGTTGTCTCGGAAACGCTCTTCCAGATAGAGTCGCGCAGACGTGACGACTTTGCGCCGTTGACCAGCCCGACAAATCGCGAGATGTTCGCCAGGATCAGCGCCGAGTCGATCGGTGCGGCCGACATTGGCCACGAGAGGATGGCCAGACGGCGCATAGGCTCGGATGAGGTGAATGCGGCTGAATTGGCTTTATGGTACGCCTGAAGTTCAGACACATTCGGACGCGGCACATCCTTGGCACATGGAACAAGGATAACATCGGCTGTAGCGGTTGACGCCACCAGACGGAACCTCTCCCGCAGTCCTGCGGTGTCCAGCACCACGCCACCGGTGACCTTTGCACGCAGGCGCTGTTCGGTCTCGGCAAACCCGATGAATTCTCTCCATTGGGCAACCGTGCCCTTGAGTTGCTTGATCTCCTGATCCTGGTCTGCAGCCTTCATGCCGGGCGTGTTTGCCCGCACGATCGAGTCGGGCCTGTCAACCATTGCACGGAGAAGTGCGGCATCGAATCGCCCCTTTTCATCGACCACGCCCCGACGAATGTAGTCCGGTGTTGCCGTCAGCAGAACACTGTCGACGTCGGCCACGGATACCACCACGCCCTCCGAGACTGAGGCCCGCAGGAGCAGCCGTCGGCGGACGATATCGTCCCATGCAGCCTGCATGATCTCCGGCGGATCCACCGTGCCCTTGAGCTGGGCAAATTCTGTGCGGCGACCGATCTCTCTGGAGTACTCGTCCAGCCAGACCGTATCTCCGTTGATGACGCCTGCCAGGGGGCGAGTGCCTGCCGGCTGGCGCAGCTGAGCCAGGGCCGTCATGGCGGCAAAGAACAGGACGATGGGGAAGACTCTACGCATGGCCGCAAAGATACCGACCGTAGATTCGCGGCGATGAACTCGTTTCAGATCGTTCGGGCCAAGCGGGCCCTTGTGGAAATGCTACGTGCCGGGCAATCGCAGAGGATTCCCGTCGCGGAATGCTGTGAGCGTCTGAATGCCGCCGGATACCGTGTGAATCTCGACGTCCTGCGTGTGCTTGTTGAGGGGAGTGCGAATTCGCCCCTTGCCTTTGATGGAGAAGATGTGGTGCTGAATTCTCCACAGGGGCTTTGAAGATTCATCCCATGTTTTACTTTTGACGCATGAGCACAGCCACAGTCATGGGTCCAGCCCCCTTCTACCTTTCGTTATCACTTCCACTCGTAGCGTGGTGTGGCCTGGAGCTTGGTTGCGCATGGACCTGTCTTGGTGCGGGACTGGCGTTCATAGGCCTTCCGCTCATGGATGGTATTGCCGGACGTGACAGTCGTTCGCCCTTGCCGCAGCAGGTGGTCGATCTTGATGACCATATAGCCTATCGAATCGTCCTGTACATTCATGCAGTTGTTCAGACTTTGCTCCTCTGGCGTGTTTGCGAGCTCTGGAGCATTGGTGATTGGACATGGTGGCAGACCGCCCTCAGCGTCATCAGCGTAGGAGCTGTTACGGGTGGACTTGGCATCACGATAGCGCACGAGCTGAGTCACCGCAACGTTCGATGGGAGCGCAGCCTCGGGTATATGTTGTTAGCGCAAGTAGGGTATCTGCACTTTGCTCTCGAGCATGTTGCCGGACATCACCGCAACGTTGGGCAACGGCATGATCCGGCAACGGCTCGCAAAGGGGAGTCGGTCTATGTGTTCATCGTCCGATGCATTGTGCAGAGCTGGCTCCATGTATGGCAGATGGAGGCACAGCGGCTGCGAAACCAGGGTAGGCTTGCCTATGGTGTACGCAATCGTATGTGGCTGTGGTCAGCCGTTACACCTCTGTTGGCATGGGGCGTGAGTGTCGTGTTCGGAAGCACCACGGCTTGGCTGTTTGTTGCCCAGGGCATTGTTGCCTTTACGCTTCTCGAAGCTGTCAATTATGTAGAGCATTACGGACTCGTCCGAAAGGAGATCAGGCCCGGAGTCGTGGAGAAGTTTGGTCCCCAGCACGCTTGGGAAGCTCGCCACGCCGTGTCGAATGCCTTTCTCTTCAAGCTCCAACGTCACGCCGATCACCACATTGTGCCTCAGCGGCGCTATCAATCGCTGCGTGTTCACGACGAGAGTCCGCAGCTTCCCCAGGGCTATCCGGCCATGATCCTGCTGGCGCTTATCCCACCGATATGGCGTCGGGTAGTGCACCCACTAATTCCGCAGGTTCCGGCATCCTGAGTTCTGCACTGAAGAAGCGCCTACAAACAGTACCTGCGTGGCGTCGCCGTATCGGCATCACATTGTTTCTGCTCGGAACCTTTCTTCCGTCGTTCATCCCGCTGATCTACGTGGTTGGGTTCGATGGTTGGGTTGCCGTTGCTCTGACGGGGGCATTTTCGATCGGATTGCCGGAGCTGCTGTGGCTTACGGCGGCGCTTTTCATCGGTAGGGACGGAGTTGCCCATTTGTGGCGTCATGTGCGCGTGAGAGGGCGATTGTGTGTACGTAAGCTGCGCCGCACGTGAGGCGAAACGGCACAACTGCTCGGCCGGGGAGCGTGTTCCGTCAACTTCGCGTATCTTTGCCGTCCATTTGGTCCCGTAGTTCAGCTGGATAGAACGTCAGCCTCCGAAGCTGAAAGTCGGTGGTTCGAATCCACTCGGGACTACTTTTCAGGTTTTAGGTTTTGGGTTTTGGGTTTTGGGTTTTAGGTTTTGGGTTTTTGGGGCGGGCACAGAGTAGAAAGACGTGGTCCCGCCCATCCTTGCGCGCAACGTATCTTCGCACCGATGTACCTCGTTGCTTTTCTGCTATCCACGATGCTGGTCTGTGCGCAGAGCCAGGACGTTGTGATTTCCCGCACGGCCCTACAGACGTGCTCAGTGCGGCTTGTGCCCCGAGGCGGAGAGAAGCCTCAAGTCGATCTGTTCTTTGTGCGTGTCCGTTCGGCAAAGCGTGGCGCCGATACGTCAATCACGCCGATTCGCCAGATCAACGGTGCGGGAGCGCTGATAGACGTTGTCGGCCGTACACCCGACAGCACAGGTGTTATCCTGGCGCTCAATTCTGATACTGCTCAGCTGCTGAAGGAGTATGCGCACGTTCGGCATGTTGTCGTGGGTGCTACGTCAGATGGAACGTACACGATTGCGGACGTTGATGGGCGCACGATGGAGTCTCTGACCGACATCGTGAAGGGGGCTCGCATGGTCCACCGGGGCGAGAATTCGCTCCCCATAGCTAACCTGTCGAAGGTCGACCTCAAGTCAGAACCCTACAATCAGAGCCTGTCCACCGCAGCCTTTGCCGTGGCGGGCGTTGAGCGACTAATCCCGATGTGGCAACTGTTCCGGTCTTCCAGCGGGGCAGAGAATATCCTGACGTATGGATTCGACGATGAGATGCAGCCCACGGTACAAGTCGTCCAGATCGGAGCAGGCCGGCTTCGTCGATTGATATTTCAGCGTGGTGCCATCGTCGGTTTGTCACCCGAGGGTTCAAACTCGCCATCTGTTCGAGTGTTCGACGAATCGCGGGATTCGGGGCGATATGCCCGTGCGATTCGATACGCATGGAACGGATCGGTGCTTGATAACTCCGTGGAATCTCGATATGTACCGCAGATCATGGCGATCCTTTCGGCATGTGTTATTCCTCCAAAGCGGTTTGCCCCGTTCCCGCTCACAGCCCGGCTGACACGTGCGGTGCGCCTTGGCTTTTCTCCGGGAGCCGAGGGCTGTTCGTCGTCGCGTCATGACTCCTATAGCTGGCCGTTTGATAAGCCCCTTGAGGCTGCAACGCCATGCGAAATCCTTGCCACCGTGAATGATGCTGCCGACGCAGCTTGGCACTTTGTAGCGGTGCGAGTGCAGAATGATCCGGCGGTGCGCCGACTTTTTGGTGACCATGGAACATCAGATTCAGAGCAGATACTCACCGGTGGCTGGGTGCCGGCGACCGCACTAGAAGCTCTCGGACTTCCGGGTGTTGACGGTGTTCAGTAAACACATTTACGGGGTTGATCATGGAGTCAACAACAATGGAATTTCACAGATCTGCCGGTGTTCGCCTCGCTGAGGTGATCGGTAATGGTATCCTCATCGGCATGATCTGGCTAAACACGTCGCTACACGACGGTGGGCTTGCCTCCACTCTGTTGCTGTTGCCGTGTGCGCTGTTCATGTTCAATGCTCTTATTGAACTCTCCTATCTCGTTCGCGGCAATCCTGCGGTTGTGAGTATTGTCGGTGACGTGCTGACGGTGATCGGCCCCATACGCACGCGACGTTACGTTGTATCGGACGTCACTGTACGCTCTTCGTCACGGCTCATGTGGCCGGGAAGTGTTGTCATCAAAAGCGCCGGCTCGTCGGTAACACTCACGGATTTTGAGATTGGGCGCAAAGCCCGCATTGCTCTGACGGAGTTCTTCCGCAGCCGCTGAGCGCCATCCCATTCGCTCGACGCGGTCCTACATGGCAGTTCGTCTCATTCGCGCCATGAAGAGCCCGTCAGTCCCATGATGCAACGGATCCACCTGCAGCATGGCCTAGCTTGCAAATCATCAAAATGCTCGGAGATCGATGTACATCGTGCGGAATCCATCCGTGGGTGGAGATTCGTCGGACATATCTACGTGCGTAAAACCAAGCCGCTCATACAAACCCGTCGCATCGTATGATGTTTCCGGATCAACGAGAGCGTCTACGGTCATAAAGCGTACTCCTAGTTTTGGGGCAATTTCTTCCAGGACTAGCGCGATGCTCCAAGCGACCAGTTTACGTGCGACACCTTTTCCTTGATGACGAGAGTCAACTGCAAGCAGACCAATCTTGACGGCCGGGAAACTCGTCCTCAAAACATCCTCATTCAGAAGAAGCTGTGATGCAGATGCCGTCCAAAGACGGTCAGCCAGCAGAGTGATGTAACCGATAATCCTATTGGAGTCACGGAGCACGAAGCAGCGAGTAATTCCAGCATTCTGCTCCCTTCGGATCAGCTCTCCCGAAAGGTATGATCGAAATTCGCCTCGCGTGCAACGAAAGCCGACGACCTTTTCGCTGCAATCGAATGACTCAATGTGAAAGTCCTCTGCTCCAGAGCCACCCAAGTGGCCGCTGACGCCATTTTTCATGGCTTCTTCGAGCGGAGCTTTTCCCGTTCCTTGCGCACAATGTCACGCATGCTCTTTGTATGCTCATTGCCGATCGGCTGATCATTCTTGATGGCGAGCAATACCCGACGACTTTCCTCTACTGAAAGAGGCTTTGAGGTTGTATTTGGCGGATACTTCATGATGCTACCTCCAAAAATAGTTGGGCGAATGTGAATGAAACGATTTCTTATTCGCTATGTGCGGTTTCGCCCCAAAAACGTGACACTCAACCGCGTCTCATTCGCGCCATGAAGAGCCCGTCAGTCCCATGATGCAGCGGATCCACCTGTAGCATGAATTGCTCAGGGGCCAGCCCGGGTACGTTGACGCCGTGCCGCTCGAAGCATGGGGCAAGGGGCTCGCCGGTAAACTCAGGATGATTGGCAAGGAACTTCTCAACAACGCGCTCATTCTCCTCGGGCATGATGCTGCATGTAGCATACACCAGCACGCCGCCAGGGCGCACGTGTGAGACGTATTCTTCGAGGACCTGACGTTGCTTGCGGGCATGGCGCGCAAGCGTGTCGGGCGTTATGCGCCACTTGGCCATCGGCATGCGCCGCACGGTGCCGAGGCCACTGCAGGGGGCATCCACCAGGACAAGGTCGTACTGACGACTGTCACGAGCGGCTGAACCCGGCTGACGGCGCTCGACGGTTATACTGAGTACGCCTGCGCGGTGGGCACGAGGAGCGATCTCTTTGAGTCTGTTCCACTCAATGTCGTTGGCGATGATC
>VEQR01000013.1 GCA_018883125.1 Candidatus Kapaibacterium sp. | reverse complement strand
GTGATCCTGTGCTTATTCCCGCACATCTGTTTAGGGCCGGGTTGCACATAGTCCATGTGAATAAGTACGTACTATCATTTCTGATTATGTAACTTTTTACAGAGTATTTTGGTTATGTCACAGGGGATAGGCCAGCCACATTGAATGAGGCGTCAACTGTTGCTCCACCATTGTTGCATGTTGGTGTGACTTTGGCGTTCCCTGCGACATTGATGCGTCCTGCACACGCATTTACTGCGGTCTTTGTCGGTCAGTACGGGGCCGGATAGGTAAGCAGCGGTATGTTGTCTGTTGTTATTCGGTCATCAAGTAGTTATAGAACAATTTGGGAGTGCAGAACAATGTTCAAGCAGCCGGAGTGCGACACATGTAGCTCGCGACTATCGACGTGTCTGATAGAACTAGCACCACTTCAGGTGCTGGAGGTTTCCCAAGAGAAGCACAGTCAGCTTTACACAAGGAACTCGTACATCTTTGCGGAAGGACAGTATCCGCGCGGAATCTACTGCATTCACAAGGGCCATGTGAAGATCTCGAAGATCGGTCCCGATGGCAGAGAGCACATCATCAACTTTGCCGGGACTGGGGACGTTGTGGGATACAGCTCGTTGCTTTCCGCAGAAACCTACTCCATTAGCTGCATTGCTGTGCAGGATTCTTCCGTCTGCTTGATTCCCTCGGAGATCTTTTTCCGCAACATTCGTGAGAATCCGCTCATGGCATTGCACGTGATGCAGCATCTTGCGTCTGAGGTCCGGCATACACGCAGAAGGATCGTCGAGCTCACTCACAAGTCAATACGTGAACGTGTTGCCGAAGCCCTCCTTATCATGAAGGAAGCTTTCGGCGTAGACAGCGATGGCATCACCTTGCGTAGCCCCCTGACTCGTGAGGAGATCGCCGGCATTGTTGGTACGGCTCCAGAGAGTGTAATTCGCACCCTCTCGGAGTTTCGCAGTGACAAGCTCATTGCTACGAACGGTCGGTCAATTCAATTGTTGAATATCCGTGGGTTGGTTCACGTTGCGAATATCCAGAGTTAAGATGCGCATGTGGGGCGCTATTATCGTACGCAATAATGACTTTTATCAGTTTGTTGTCTGACAACAATCAGACAAGACCCTGATGATTGTCATTTATTCTCTATACGTACACCGCGAAATTGGCATCACAGTGATACAGATGAACAGCGGACGAGTTCGGTGCGTCACTTATCGATAACGGCACACCGCGGAAGCTAGCACCGCGGCAACATCGCGATCGACATGTATAATTCTTCCCACAATCCAATCCGAAAGGGTTCCTCATATGCGGATTATTCCCACTGCACCACCGTATGAGACGGCTCCAATCATCCCAGCGGATCAGCAAATGTCACGCACATCCATGCTCCGCGAAATGCGCTATACCGGCGTGCTAAAACACGTTGCGGAAGACCTTGCCAAGATGGAATCTGCCCTCCCTCCCGAACATCGGGCCACTGCCAAGCGCCTCCAGCGAGAGGTGGGAGAGGTTCTTGAATCAGATGGTCTTGCCCACGTAGAGCACATCATGGACTCTATGCACGACGGCTATCTGCGGCGCCTTGCACAGGATTTCCCATCTCTTACACCAACAGAGCTACGAATGGCTGCGTTTCTTCGTCTTCCAATGCCCTCAAAAGAGATCGCATCGCTTTTCTCCTGCTCGGTTCGCAGCGTCGAGAAGCACCGTGAGCGCATGCGGAAAAAGTTCCATCTTTCGCCGCACGAGAGCCTGACAATGTTCTTGGCATCGCGCGTGTGAGCACCTCGGCTCCTAACGAGTCAAAAGATTCTTTGTAGATTCGTCTTGCCTTTGGCCGTTCCTGGTCGGAGGCAAGACGTTTCACTATACCACGACAACTGATACCATGGCCGCACCAACGAAACGCACACCTTCGACGTCCCGCAACACTTCACTCTGGTCTAGCCCTTGGACCTCCGAGAACTACACGATGCTCGGCATTGGTGTTGCCGTGATCGTCATCGGTTTTGTCCTCCTGGCAATGGGGATGAATGAGTGGGACAACCCACTCTCTGTGAGCGTTGCACCAGTTGTTCTCGTGATCGGTTACTGCGTTGTAATACCACTTGCTATCATGCGTAGCCGCTCGAACGGCACAGGCCAGGATAATGGTTGACGTCAGCCAAGACGGCACGCTGCCCGTTGACGCTATCATAGAACTTGCCGGCACACCCGTCTACGTCTATCAGGCGGACATCATCGAACAGAAACTTGCGCGGTTGCGAAATGCCTTCGCCAGTTCGCCGGTTCGCATCATGTATGCCTGTAAGGCACTCACAAACGGGGCTGTTCTGCGACTAATGAATGAACTAGGGACTGGCCTTGATGCCGTCTCCCTTCAGGAAGTTCAGCTGGGCCTTCGTGCGGGTTTTTCACCTCGGAACATTCTCTTCACGCCGAGCATGATAGCGTTTGAAGAGCTCTGCGCAGTAGCCGAAATGGGCGTACAGGTCAACATTGACACGATCAGTGTTCTCGAACGTTTTGGCACCACCTACGGTGGATCAATTCCTGTCTGCATACGCATCAATCCGCACATCATGGCCGGAGGCAACGATCGTATCAGCACTGGCCATATCGACTCCAAGTTTGGCATTTCCATTCACCAGATACGGCATGTGCTTCGCGTTGTGCGTTCCCACAATATGAGCATCAATGGTCTACACATGCACACTGGCAGTGATATTCTGAATGCAGATGTCTTCCTTCAGGGGGCTGAACTCCTTTTCGAGATCGCCGAGTCGTTCCCCGACCTCACCTTTCTTGATTTCGGCAGTGGATTCAAGGTTGCGTATAAGCCGGATGATACTGCAACCGACGTTGAGGAGTTAGGCGCAAAGCTCTGCGGTCGCCTTTCGGAATTCAATGCAACCCGCGAGCGGCCGGTTGAATTGTGGCTTGAACCCGGCAAGTTTCTCGTTAGCGAGAGCGGCACGTTCCTTACGCGCGTCAACGTTGTCAAGCAGACAACCTCTACGGTTTTTGCTGGTGTGGATTCAGGGTTCAACCACCTGATCCGACCCATGCTGTACAACGCCTATCACCATATCACCAATCTTTCGAATCCCAACGGTGTGCATCGCGTGTACTCGATTGTGGGGTACATCTGCGAAACAGACACCTTCGCCTGGGACAGAAAGATCGCCGAAATTCGGGAGGGCGACGTCCTGGCCTTTGCGAATGCAGGAGCGTACGGCTTTTCCATGGCCAGCAACTACAACAGTCGCCTGCGTCCTGCTGAGGTGATGGTGCGCGGCGGGTCCGCACACCTCATTCGCCGACGTGAAACGCTGGAGGATCTGGTGCGGACAGAGATAGAATCGTAACGGTGCTCTGTTAGAACGTAACGCTCAGGCCCACGTTCCAGGACGTTATGTTCAGCGGCGCGACAGTATCAAACGGCCAGTTCATTTTCTCTCGGCGAAGCTCCTTGAAGCCATACGCGACAGCGTTGCGCAAGATGAAGTTGAAGATCGGCAAGGATTTGGTCGAAGCACGGCCGAATGACCGAACCACCATGCCGGCAATTCCATCGGCTACGCCTTCAATGATCTCGCTTCCTGCCCAGTACCAGAACATGTGACGCGGCAGTACCTGAGTCCACGTGTAGCTTCCTCGAAGACTCAGCGCCGACCCCAACTTCCATTCAATTGTTGGAGCCATCGTTGAGCCGAATCGCACCGTACCGGCGAAGTCACGAATCTGCTGCCAGCCGGCAGTATCCATGGAAGCATACGTCTGTGGCTTAACCGACGTCCACGTCGTATGATCGGAGACAAGGAAACGCAGAGAGGAATTCTCTCCGAGCGCATATCCATAACCGCTTTCGTCGACCAGCCCAAACACGAGCACATTCATCGATGTATGCGCAGCAAGTGGAACCCCATCGAACGACGAGTCAAGCGTTGGCATCGAGCCTGCTTGGCCCACCTGCAAAAAGATACCGTCGTTCTTTACCCTCACGATATCACGATCAACAATCAACGAGCGGTACTGCTCCATACCGATGGATCCGCCGTACATGGTCATTCCGTGGGTCATGTCTGACAGTCCCATGCGGGTAAACTCGGCCTGTCCATACGTGGCGGCAAGACGTGGACGACGTATCGACTTGAGAGTAGAACGCCGACGGTCGTTGTCTAGCTTCAAGGAGTCATCAACATCAAAATCATCGAGCATACTATCGATGATATCCGCAGAACGCCCCACAGTATCGCTGTCGCTATCCTGCGCCACCATGATTTGTGGAACAGTCGCACTGGAAATCACAAAACAGGCAAGCACTGCATACCATCTCATAAAGGTCACCTTCGTTAACTGTTCAAAGTTGAGTGAAGATATTCATTAGCGGAACACAGAGGCCGTGGAAGATTCCGCAAACTATTCGCCTTGGACATCCCCACTCGACGGTTTGTTTCGTCTACTACGCATCTTTCGCTCTTTCGGCTTGTTCTCGTCGAGATTTTCCCGGTACATAAAGGCGTCTGACACATAGGCTGTTGAACGACGACGTGCGTCTTGGTCCTTCCGACGCGACGGAGGCGTTCCCATGCCTCCACCAGCACTTGGACGTCGTCCACCTCGCCCACGGGGCTGAGAAGCCCCCTTACCGCGGGGTTTACCACCGCGTCCACCGCGCAAGGACGGAGATTCGTTGGTAAGGGGCTGACGGTCGTCACCGGCAAACGGCCGACGGCGCTCAAAGTCACCATCCTCCCGGCGTTGGGGCTGCTGTCCATACGGACGCTGTGGTCCGCCACCACCCCGACGATCAGGGCGCGGCCCACGTCCATCCGGACGTCCTCCGCCTTGGCGTCCATCCGGACGTCCTCCGCCTTGGCGTCCATCCGGGCGTCCTCCGCCTTGGCGTCCATCCGGGCGTCCTCCGCCTTGGCGTCCATCCGGACGTCCTCCGCCTTGGCGTCCATCAGGGCGTCCGCCGCCTGGGCGTCCATCAGGGCGTCCGCCGCCTGGGCGTCCATCAGGGCGTCCTCCGCCTTGGCGTCCATCAGGGCGTCCGCCGCCTGGGCGTCCATCAGGGCGTCCTCCGCCTGGGCGTCCATCCGAACGTCCTCCGCCTTGGCGTCCATCCGAACGTCCTCCGCCTTGGCGTCCATCCGGACGTCCTCCGCCTTGGCGTCCATCCGGACGTCCTCCGCCTGGGCGTCCGTCAGACCTTCCACCGCGGCGTCCGCCACCACCGTCTCGATGACCGCCAGAGGAGCCCCCTGCCGGAGGACGCCCTTGACGTCCACGCGATGTATAGGGGTTCTCACTCGTCAGCGGCTGACGCTCATCATCATACTTCGGCCTTTGCGGCGGCCTATCATCGCGGTCCCCACGGGGCTTCCCGGAATGTCCCGGACGTCCGAGCGCTGATTCGTTCGTCAGCGGCTGACGTTCCGGATCTTGGCGGCCACTCCAGCTGCCTCCACGCGAACCTCTTCCTTTGCGATCATCCATTTACTTCTTCTTCCACTTTATTGTGCAGCCAATTGCTTTGGTAAGGGGCGTTGTCGGAAGTTTTCCGGCAAGCAGTGCGGTAACGGCATCGCTCACAAAAAACGACTCTGCAGCCGATGCATCAGCAGCATTGTCATCGATTGAACCGATGTACGCAACCTTTGATCCGTCCTTCGTGTTCGCCACCACATACACGTGCGGCGTCCGCTTGGCACCGTATGCCTTTGCGATCTCCTGGGTCTCATCGACCAGGTACGGGAACGGAAACTTCTTCTCCTTTGCGCGCACGATCATCTGATCGTATGCATCTTCCGGGACAGTTACCGGATCGTTCGGGTTGATTGCGATCACAGGGTATCCCTGCGATGCGAACTGTTGGTGCAAGGCAATAATTCGGTCTTCGTACTTCACCGAATACGGGCAATGGTTGCAGGTGAAGACAATGATAGCCCCCTTCGCGGATGAGAAATCCGAGAGAGCAACCTTCTTGCCATCGACGTTCATCAGCGAGAATACCGGAGCGCTGTCGCCCACATTCACTCCCCCTTCGTTGCCATTGGCGCGTGCAATTGCTGAGAGCGTCGTAACGACGATCAGCACAGTGACACACCACTGAAAGACACGATTCACTTTTCTTCCTTATGAAATGCAGTAAACGTTGAATCAAGTAACTCTTCGTTGAATTGAAACTCACCAAACAATCGGCGCTGACCTTTCACGAACAGCGTTGCGGGAATTGAGCCACTCCACGACTGATCAACTCTATCAATCCAGAGATGGGGCTTAGGTTCGTTCAGAATCACAACCTGACAATGATCGTAACCCTTTTTGCGGATGAACGGCTCCACTTTGGTTTCCCGGTCGATCGGTGCATCAAGACTGACGAGAAGTACCACCACCGGCTCCTTGCTCCGTTTGCGCGCAAGTGCTTCGAACGCTGGTAGCTCTTCAATACATGGCCGACACCATGTTGCCCAGAAATTCACAACGTAGGTGGTGTCAGCACCTCGATAAATACGCGACTGTAACTGTGCCAGATTCACCTCGTCAACACCAGCAGACGAGAGTCCAAGCAGCATCAACAGCGAATAAAGAATCATGCCACAATGATCTCACCGACGGGTTCCAACAGCTGTGGCTCGTTGGTGTTCACGCGGATTCGTGATACTTCTCTCGTCACAGGATAGGCCTCCAGAAACCCGTCTTCCAGCGGCCGCATCAGCGGCTGAATCTCTTCTCTGTCCTCGGCGAACAACCATGTAGGGCGGTCCTCGCGAGGGATCACCACCGGCATGCGCATTGCGGAATTGTGAACATACGACATCAGCATATTCGCTTCACTTGTCAGAATCGAAAACGTCGCACGGCATTCACCCGTTTCCGGTTGGATCCACTCCTCCCAGATACATCCAAGAGTAAAGATCTCGTGATCCCGTAGTCGCACCATGTAGGGAATCTTCAGCTTTCCGTCGTGACGCCATTCGACGAAACCATTTACAGGTAACAGTCCTCTTCGCTTTCGAATCGCATCGCGAAACGATGGCTTTTCAAATGCCGTTTCCGCGCGGGCATTCAAGGTGCGCTGCTGCATTTCGTGCGCCTGTTCCAACGTCTTGACCCAGCGTGGCACCAAGCCCCATTGCATCAACCGCAGATCGCTTTCGCCTGCTGCAATCGGCAGAATGGGGTGGGCAAAGCCGGAGACGTGTACGTACGGTACAAACTCTGACGCGTCCTCAAACAACCGACCGAGGTCAGTCTCGATAACATGTGTCTGCGCAAAAATGGAAACCGTATAACACATTGTTCAGAACCCATCTCGAGATAGGGGGCTGAACAGTCCGCCTACCATGGTCCGAGTACCATTCCAAGCAGTACAACAATGCCGATCATCATGATCAGCGCATAGTTCTGCGCCACACCACTTTGGATTTTTCGGAGTGTACCCGACAATGCACCCATCGAACGTGCAGATCCATTGACTAGTCCGTCGATTGCGAGCACATCGACGATCTTCCAGAGAAAATCGCGTGATGCAGCCATGATCGGACCAGCTACAAGCAGGTTATACACTTCGTCGACAAAATACTTGTTCAGCAGAAGCTTGTATCCGGCGGAGAGTTTGCCGGCGATGGAATTTGCCGTGCCCATACCCTTGCTATACACCGAGCGGGCAGCAAGAATGCCGATAACAGCAATAACGGATGACACGGCCATCAGGGTGATCTCCAACGAAGCATGATCTCCTTCGTGCTTTGGCAACAGAGCATGGCCGTTGGCGAAGATCGGCTCAAGCCAGCCTTCGAGAAGATTTGGCAAGTGCAGAGCATGACCGATTACGTGCGGGATTCCAAGAAGGCCACCAACGGCTGAGAGCACGGCAAGAACGATCAGCGGAATGGTCATCGTTGCCGGCGACTCATGCGGATGAACGTGATGATGATCAAAACGCTCCTCACCGCTGAAGGTTAGCGTGGTCAATCGCCACATGTAAAACGCTGTTGTGAGAGCAGCAAGTGCCCCAACGCCCCACAACACCGGACTTCCGTTCAGCCAGGCAAACCACAGGATCTCGTCCTTCGAGAAGAAGCCCGAGAAGAATGGGATACCGGCAATCGCTAGTGTGCCGATGAGGAACGTCCGATAGGTGATCGGCATATACTTCTTCAGACCACCCATCTTGCGGATGTCCTGCTCTTCATGCATACCATGGATAACGCTTCCGGAGCCGAGGAACAACAGGGCCTTAAAGAAGGCGTGTGTCATCACGTGGAACACGCCGGCAGTAAAGGCACCAACGCCGAGCGCAACGAACATGAATCCGAGTTGCGATACCGTCGAATAGGCAAGCACCTTCTTGATGTCGTTCTGTACAAGGCCCACGAGTCCGGCAAGAAGTGCCGTGGTAATACCGATACCCGTCACCACAGCCATGGTAGTTGGCGACATTGCAAAGAGGACGTTGGTACGGGCGATGAGGAAGATACCCGATGTAACCATTGTTGCGGCGTGGATCAGAGCTGATACCGGCGTCGGACCCGCCATAGCATCAGGCAGCCAAACGCCAAGCGGAATCTGCGCGCTCTTACCCGTGCAGCCGAGGAACAGCAACAGGGTGATCAGCGTTGCTTTTTCCGTGGACAGGACAGATTGGGCGTTGCTGTTGATGGCGGCGTAGTCGAGCGTGCCGAAGTTGGTGAACAACAAGAACATTGCCAGAAGTACGCCGAAGTCACCAATCCGATTCACCACAAAAGCCTTCATGGCTGCGTCACCGGTCCACGTGATATTGGTCCCCTCAAACTTGCGATCGTACCAGAATCCGATCAGCAGGTACGAGGCCAGGCCCACACCTTCCCAACCCAAGAAGGTAAGAAGCATGTTATTGGCAAGCACAAGGTTGAGCATCATGAACACAAACAGGTTCAAGTAGGCAAAGAAGCGCGGAAAGCTCTTGTCGCCATGCATATACCCTATCGAGTACACGTGGATAAGGAAGCCAATTCCGGTGATGATCAGCGTGAAGAGAATCGAGAGCTGATCGAACTGATAAGCGATATTCACCTTGAAATCGCCTGTGGCAATCCACGTGTACACCTCGTGCACGAATGAGCGCTCCTCCGGTGCATGGGCCGAAAGCCCCATGAACACGGATACCGCCGTGATGAAGCTTGCCAGGATGGCCCCGCTGGCTATCGTGCCAACGAGCTTCTCATTATTGATGCGTCGCCCGAAGAGAGCAACGATCACAAATCCCACTAGGGGAAAAAGCGGTATCAGGGCTGCGTAGTTCATCCGATTTCCGGGGCTATTGTCTCGAAATCTAATTTTTCGACGTCCATCTCAACATGGTGAAACGCAATGGTCATTGTCTCATCAACAACCATCATCGCGTTCCGTTCAACCTTCATCCAGTCAGCGCGACGGGCCGTAAACGGCTCCGATGCTACCACGATGGCACTTGGCTTTCCATACGCCTGCTCCATCATGCAGTTATCTCCCACGCATCGATACTCGCGTCCGTGCATGTAGTACAGCGAAGCCGGTTGAACGTTCGGATTCGTTGTGTAGCGGACAGTGATAAGACACGTTCCGTTGGTAACAGCAAGGTTCAAATACGAATGCTGTCTGACGTCTGAATCCATGAGAAGCGTATTCAGATCAGCAAACATTCCATACATGGCCTGCACGAGCTCTTCACACGTAACATGGCCGTACGGATCGGCAATATGATTCAGCAGCAGACCAAAGAGGTGTTCCGAATCAGTGCTTCCCTGGATCGCGTCGTAGGCCGTATCGTTGAGCATTCGAAGAAGCTTACGGCGGATGGACTTGAAGCCCCCTACCACGCCGTTGTGCATGAACATCAGCTTGCCACAGGCGAACGGATGCGAATTCAGCTCTTCGACGGCCAATCCCGGCGACGCCGCCCGAACGTGGGCGAACATGCAGGGAGAGTGAATTTTCTTCGCCAGGTTCTTCAGGTTGTTATCGCTCCAAGCCGGCTTGATACTTCGGAACACGCAGGGCTCGTTGTCAAGCTCCGGTGCATAGAAACCCACACCGAACCCGTCACCATTGACAGACACGGACATCTCACCAGCATTCATGGTCTGCGCTGTTACAAGCGAAAACTTCGGCTTGTAGAGCAGATCATCGGCAAGGATCGACGGACCTATGTAAGCGATAAAGCGACACATGACGCTTGGTGATCAGTTCAGCGCTGCCTTTTCCGCACACCACGTGTTGTAGACGCCATCAAGCAACAGATTGAAGGCATCAGCTGCTTCGCGAGCTGAATCAAGGGCTGCCTGCTTCTGCTCGTCCGTTTCGCACATGCGCACAAGCGCTTCTCGTGTTACGATGCGATGGATCTCATCAGCATGCTCGTGAACGGCAAAGAACTCCAGAGCATCCTTGGTGTCGAGGTTATACCACTTCTTCAGTCCCGCAATCTTCGTGGTTGAGATCTCTGGGATCTGTGACTCGTAGGCATACAGAGCAGCAAGACCTTCATAAGCATTCTTGCGTCCGGCCAGCTCCTTCAGGATGCGCACAGACTCACGTGTATGAGGAAGGTAGCGACGCTCCTTCATTTCCTCACGGCTCACGCCGAGTGCACCACCAAAGCGGAGCCATAGCTCCGGGTGGTTATCCGGACCGTGCTCTTCTTCGATAAGATTCTCGAGAAGCATCTGACGCACTTCCATGTCCTCGCAGTTTGCATGCGTGGCGCTGACGTACGTCGGGAACAGGTGTACTTGGTGATAGTACTCCTTGGCATACTCGCGGAGCATATCAACCGTGAGTGTTCCTTCGTTCCACATGAGGTAGAACGGGTGCTGAAGCATGTGGCGCTCGGAGACGATCTCGTCGAGCTTCAGGAGGAATTCTTCCGTGGTCATGTTAACGGTCCTCGGTTGGCGTGAATAGACAAGTGTTCAGAGGGCAAAGATAGGTCATTTCGTAATTTCGCGCCGTACACATGGACATTATCAGCGCGGTTTTTCTGGGGCAGCATGACCCCAGCCATCAGCACGACCTTTTTGAGTCGGTCGAGACGGAACTCTCGGCCAGGGTGTTGCTCTTCAACGACGAGGTTCACACGTTCGACGAGGTGATCGACCAGATCATCGAGGCAACCGGCTGTTCGCCGGATCGAGCCGAGGCCCTGACGCTAGAGGTGCATCACTTCGGCAAGGCCATTGTGTTCGATGGCGACTTCAATGATTGCCTGCGCGTGTCCGGTATTCTCGAAGAGATCGAGCTGCACACACAGATCCTCTGCTAAGGTGCGTCGCAGCTGGGAATGGCACGCCCCCTTCCTACGGCTTCGGCAGCGGCGGGGGCACAATGTTGGTCGAGTCCCGCTTGCCAAGTACGTTGCCCTGAGCATCACGCAGTTGATCCTGCAGCATGGTATTTATTGAGCCACCATTGGTCAGTCCCGGGATCTGAGGAACTGTTGCGTTGGGACCTGAAACCTGCAAAGCGTTGGCGTTGCGGTCGATGAGCTGCTGCATGACGTTCTTGTCCTGCTCGGTACCGCGGCGGAGAAGGTCCTTGTCAAGATCCTTCAATAGTGTAGAGTCCGACACCTCTACACCATTGATCTTCGCCAGCGCGAACTCCACGCTTGCCCGCACCTCCCTTGCATACTCAGAGCGCGGATACCGTTCAATCAACTGTCCGTAGTAGAACAGCGCACTGTCATTCTTGTGTACGTCACGCTCAAACATCCACCCGAGTGCATACAATGCCTTCGGGGCCATATCGCTTTCCGGGAACCGGCTGGCAACAGACTTATACTGACGCGCCGCAAAGGCGTAATCCTTGATCAAACGGAACTTTGTTCCCGAGGCATACAGCTCAGCAGCATCGTCGATACTCGCATCTGCCGTGTAACCAAGGCTGGCTGCCGCTTCTTTGGCAAAGGGGCTTCTGGGCCAAGTGATCGAGACGTACTCAAACAGTGAGTCGGAAACATCCGGATCCTTATCGCGCAGCAGTCGTGCTTGGGCAAACAGGTAGCGTCCGGCATCCTCGGACTTGGGGTCACTTGCCTGCCACGCCAGTCGATAGTATGCAAGAGCACTGTCCTGCACATCGAGCTGTTCATGTACCCTGCCGATCGTGTAGAGTTCGTTGGCCTTCACACGCATGATCGAATCTCGACGCGAGGTATCAACGTTCAGATGTTGCTCCAGAATGAGCACCTTCCGCTTCGACTCATCCCAGGTCCGCAGGGCTGTGTAGTACTTTCCAGCCACATCATAGACCGGCGTGCGGATGATCTTGGCCTTCGCGAAATACTTTATGGCCTCGGGATAGTCGCCGATCTTATACAGGGACATTCCCTTTTGGAACGACTGGGCCATTAACTCGGGTTTCCCGACAAACGACGTATCGGCAAAACGCTCGCGTGCCAGCAAGGTCTTGTCTTTGTTGTTTTCCTGACGCAGTCGATCCAGTGACAAACGCTCCGCCTGGATGAATGAGGCCCATTCAGTAAAGGCCTTGCGATCTTCCAACTTCGCATAGAGTCCACTGGCCTCGTCGTAATGACCTAAACGCGCACGGCACGAAGCAATGTAGAGCAGTGATTCGAACTGGCCGAGTGCATCGGGCTCTTCATCGTCGAGGACCTTCTGAAATGCCGCCTGAGCAAGCTCGAACTTACCGATCCGGTAATAGATCGAGGCGATCTCGATCTGCCACTTGGATCGCTGCAGCGGATCGTCGCACATAACCAGAGCCTGCTTGTACGGCATTACGGCCTTTTCGATATCGCCATCCTCTATGGCCATTTCGGCTTGGATGCGATATGCCTCGCTGGCCACGTCATACCTATCCCGATACCACGCCACATCGATGGCCCGCGAGAGCATCTGCGTTCCCTGCGACACCTTCCGTTGCATCAGGTAGACCTTGGCCAGAAGAATGTGCGCATCAGGTGAATATTCACCATCAGGATAGCGCTCAATGAGCTCAATGCACTTTTGCTGCGACGGCACCCATTCCGAACGGAAGAAGTATGCCTCAGCCATGAGGAACAGTGCGCCTTCAACGTATTCGGATTTGGGATGCAGGCCAACAACCTTCGAGCCTTTGATCAGCATCGAGTCCACCTTCTGAGCCACCGGCTGCAGCTTGGTTCGGTCGATCTGTAACGCCTTGAGAAACTGGTAGGTGGCATTCTTCGGCGGACCGGAGGTGAGCTTGAGACTGTCCATGCCGGGGATCAACACACGTGGACGGTTCCGCTTGAGCTCTTCCTGGTAGTCGAACTCATCGAGAACTTCACCACGAATGCGCTGCATGTTGTAGTACGTGTTGAAGTACGTGATCTTATTGTCGTACCACGCGCACCCCGAAAACCCGGCAATGCCGGTAATGATTACGAGGATCGATATGAGGCGTGGTCGTATCACAGGGTCCGTTGCAACCATCGGTTACGCATTTCGACTTGACGCGCCGAAGGCTTGTCTATTTCAACGAGGGCCGGAACGATCCGCTCGGCTGCCGTTATAGACGTTGTGTACACGCGACCATCACAATGGCCGGTGAGCGTGGCCTCCTTGCCGATGCGTCCACCAAGAACGTGGTCTGCCTGGGCAGGAGTCAGAATTCGGATGCCATTGATGGCAACGATCTCGTCATCGATCCCCACCCCGGCAAGCTGCGCCGGCGATCCGTCGTCGACCGAACGAACGATGATCTTCCCGCTCACATCGGCCAAAGACCAACCGATGTATGGCGTCGGCGCAACGGCAGCAGCCGGAACCTTTTCACCGAACGTGCCGGCTTCGATCTTCTTGGGAGATCGCTTGACCGAGTAACCAACCGCCTGGAAGATCTCGTCATACGGAAGTTCAGTCGTGCCGCCGAGCCAACTCATAAGACGCTCGCGGACCTGCACCTTTGTTGCCTGTTCGATGATCGCAATGCACTCACTTTCCGTCATACCCTTGGCCGGGTCTTCCAAATAGCGCCTCCACATTGCCTTCATGGCATCATCAAGTGAGTACTTCCCGTCGGTATGGTCGATGATGTAAACGTCCAGGAGCATCATGATGATGCCCCCTTTCAGGTAGTATGATGGGAAGCGATTTGATCCATCCGGACTCTGCAAATACAACTTCAACCAAGCAAGCGTTGAGCTGTCGCGGGTGGACATCGCGAACCGCCCCTTAACATCATCAAGTTTAGCAATGTCGTCACGGGAGATCGACTCGACATACTCTTTCTGCGTTGTGAATCCGCACCGATACGCCAGCAGGTTGTCGTAGTACGACGTAAGGCCCTCAGCCAACCAGAGCATCGGCGTATAGGTTTCACGGGTGTAGTCGAACGGGCCGAGCTCCACAGGGCGAATGCGCTTGACGTTCCACAGGTGGAAGTACTCATGGCATAGGAGCGACAGCAATCCGATGGCCTTGGACTTGTCCAGCAACGCCGATGGGTCAACAGCGTTCACGCTTGAGCGGGCATGCTCCAGGCCTCCTCCTGCACCGGGATATGCCTGAATGATGAAGACATATCGGTCATAGGGAGCCTTGCCACCAAAGAGGGTGGTCTCCACTTCCACGATACGCTTCACCCGCTCGGTAAGCCAGTCGATATCGAGGTCATAGTTCGTTGGCAGGGCTACTTCGTGAAGGGCACCGGCAGCCGAAAATGTCGTTACGCGATGATCACCGATCTCGATCGGCGAGTCAGCCAGAATGTCGTAATTCAGTGCCCCCAGGATCATGCGTCCCTGAGAGGGGGCTTGCACAGCCGATAGCGCCGTTGATGTTGACGTCCACCGCTGCTGATCGTGCGTAAGCACCACGTGGTGGATCTCCTGCGTGCGTCCCTCGACGTACATGCAGATCGAGGTGAGCATAAGAAAGGCGTGAAATCGATTCACGTGACTGGTGCGCACGGTTCGCTCGTGAGCGTACACAAGGTACTCCACCTCGATGGTGTCGGCACCGCCGGTGTCGATCACCATTGATGCCTTGTCGCGCCAGGAATATTGGCGCTCGGCACGCTGCGATCCATTCACGGAATAGCATCGGACGTTCCCCTGCCAGCCGGCATAGTCACGAATCTTGTAACTGCCGGGCGACCAGGATGGCATCACCAGCGTGAGCTCGGATCCGGCAACGCGACTGATGCGCATGCGGACTGAGACCAGATGCTGTGGAGCGCGGTCAAACCCGAGTTCGTAGACGATATCTGCCGTTGTGTTGGCGAGCTGTTCGTCGCGTTGTTCAATAGAGTACATCAGCGCTGTCCAAAGTAGGTATTCGTCATGAAATCCTCGTCGAACGATCGTTCTTCCTTGCTCTTGGTGGGATTCTGTCCACGGGGCACAAGACCCTCCGTCAGCTCGGCATAACGCCTCTCCGACTCCCGCAATTCATCCTTCTTCCGGGCAATGACGCGCACAAGCTCATCACGATGTCGATTGCGCCATCCCTCGTCCTCAAGATCACGCTCCATCGTGAATGGTTCTTCTGCGCGCAGACGTCGCAGCTTGCGCTGTTCAAGACCGAGCCGGCGTTCCATCTCCTCCGCCTCATGACGCCAGCGATCGATGCCCCAGTCATCGGCTTCCCGCGTGAGCGCCTCATCAGCCCCCAACACCGCCAGTAGAGAGCGCAGCTGTCCGGCATTGCGGCTTGCATAGGCCGTCTGGACCTGATGCCAGACGCCACCGTCCTCGGCATCGTTCTTGGAAGTATCCGCCACATCGGGATGCAGCTGCTTGACGAGCGTGCGATACATCGACACAAGTTCATGATCCGACGTCTGACCCGTTCGGGTGCGTTCGGCATCGTCGCGCTGACGCTGATCCATTTCAAATGCCTCCTTCACACGCATGGCAAAGCGCGCATACTCCTTATCAACAACCTCGTTGATCAGATCAACGATCTGTTGCGTGAGCTGCTCGCCCCGTTCATGCTTGATGCTCAGGAGCTCCACCCGACGGAACATCTCGGCAGCAGACAATGCCGACTGTTGAAGCTCGCGCTCCAGCTCACCAAAATGCGCATGGTAGATAGCGTGAAGCCTGGGCCGCACCTCAGTAGAAAGTCGATGCCAGTCATCGATCACGCTCCGAAGCTCACGTCGCAGCTCGCGCACGTGCTCTCGCAAGTGGGCGATATCAGGATGCACCGTAATGGACATTGGCAACAAAGTTACGATGCCTCCGGTGCGGCATCCTGCACGAAGTACCGTGCCACGAACATTTCCGCCAACGCGCAGACGATGGCAAGGAGCGTCGCCAGTGGCCACAACTCCGAACCAGTGCGGGCCTGACGTATCGCATTGGCAACAGATGAACCGGCGGATATCTCGGCAACGTGATCCGGACGTAGCACAAGCGGATCCACAGCCCCCTTCCATTGCGCATCGGCAAAGAACTCGAGACGCGATTCCCGCGTGGAAGCATTCGCGGCAATGGTCATCACGGGCACTGAGTCCGTTGTTGTCACAATGGTTACACCAGACGAATACTGCGGGGGCACAGCAAGAAGTGTTGCGGTGCTCATGCGGATGGGCTTAACGACCGAGGTGATACCGTTCTGATCTTTCACCACAAATGCCTCACGTCCGGCAAGTCGCGGCGGTATGGGAATACTCACCGATTCGCCAAGAGCAACATTCACGCCCTGATCGCGTGGCGCAACAACGTAGAGCGTGCTTCGTACGAGCGTGGCCGCAAACAGACCGCTCAGCGGGAACGTGCCAGAGCTCATGTCCGGCGCCACGGCGATGTACACCACCCGACCCTGACCAAGAGATGCCTCCGTGACAAGTCCACCCGCTCCTGTGCGGACAATATCAAAACCACCTGCGGCGGGGGTCTGACGCGTGATCCGCACTCCTTCGGTTCCGGCACGCTCATCGGCGCTTGTTCGGAACACACCCTGATACAGCGGATGCGATCGCTCAACGGAGGTGATCACGAATGGAGCATCAGAAGACGTCTGATTTTCGTCAAGGGGCTGAAGACCGCAGGACGAGAGCAGCGCCTGCGCTGTTGGCGATGCGAAGACCACGGCACCTCCGCCGGCCTCAACAAACTGCCGGAGCACCGATGCGTCCGATGAGGATACGGCGCCGCCACAGACGATCACCACATCCACGTCGGAGAGTGCCGACGACGCGGACGTAATACTCTCGTACGAAGCAATTGTGCCAACTGTGGCGCCAACGCCCGGTAGTGAAAGCACGGTGCGCGCCAGTTGTACGCGATCACCTGGGCCCACCAGACAGAGCCTTGAGCGACGCGGGATCGTTACTCCGGCCCAACGCACATTGTCGCGATCGATCGCGTCAGACTCAAGTTCAATGGCTGCGGCAAACGCGCCCTGACGATTTGGAATGGCGGCCAGCACGACCGTACGCGTACCATTGGCAGGTACGTCGATGGCCTTCTGTGCAACCCGCGTGCCGTTGAAGGACAAGGACACCAGTGCCCCAGAAACATCACGGGAACTGCCGTTGCGAATCACGGCCTCGAACTCGACGGGCTTGTCAGCCTGAAGGAGCTTGGTCATCACGGCAACTGAATCCACGCTCATGTTCTGCTCAAGTCCGCTCTCGCCCTCGCCGATGCGCACCAGAAAGACCGTGACATCTTTCTCGAGTACACGTCCGGTGTCGTTCTGCCGACGGATCGTCTGAGATTGTTGAGCATCGCTGATAACGTAGACTTCACGGTGAGCGTGCAGCGCATTATCGAGCAGAGAACGCACCGATCGCAATGCATCAATGATGTTGGCCGTTCCATCGGAAACCGAAAGTCGTTCCACTTGCTGGCGCGCGGCGTCAAAGGTGCGGGTCAAATCGCGTCTGCGGTCTGCATCGCCCCCTACCATCGGCAGGACAACAACTTCGTCGCCATCGCGCAGTCCGTCAATGATCTGGCGGGCAGCCTTTTTTGCCTGATCGAGCCGGGGACCGCGTCCATCGGCACCTTCCATGCTTGCGGAGTTGTCAACGAGAATCACTACACTCGCACGCGCAGCAGAGGAGAGAACCGGCAAAGACGTTTCGATGGTGGGGCGGGCAAGAGCCAGCACAGCAAAGACAACAATGAGTGTGCGCAGGATCAGCAGAAGGATCTGCTGAAGTTTCAAACGCCGGACCTGCTTCTGCTGCAGTTCAAGCAAGAATCGGATACTGCCGAAGTCGACAACGCGGAGTTTCCGAAGATTCAGCAGGTGCAGCAGCAGCGGAATACCCGCCGCCGCAAGTCCGAACAGGGCCAGTGGATTCAGCAGGTTCATTGCGTCAGATTCACCAAACGGTAGAGTTGATCCACTTCGTCACGCGTCAGGTGACGGTATTCACCACGCTTCAATCCACGCGTCGAGAGTCCGGCATACTCCTTCCGATCGAGACGCTTCACTTCGTAACCGACGTGTTCAAAGATGCGCCGGACCTCTCGGTTGCGTCCTTCGCGAATAGCAAGAACAACCACCGTTTTATCCTCGGGATCGATGATCACATCGCAAGGTTGCGTCGGGCCATCCTCCAACTCCACACCCGAGGCAATGCGCCTCATGTGGTCCGTGCGAAGCGGGTGGTCAAGTGATGCACGGTACACGCGCGTAACGCCGTATCGTGGATGCATCAGTCGGTTGGCAAGGTCACCGTCATTGGTCAGCAGCAGCACGCCCGTAGTGTTGCGATCAAGCCGCCCCACACTGAAGAGGCGGGTCTTCAGACGCACAATATCAAACACTGTGGCTCGCCCCTTCTCATCGCGCGACGTGGTGATAAGATCTTTGGGCTTGTTCAGCAGGATATACGTCAGGTGCTTCTGACGGGTAATCGGCTCACCGTTCACGGTTACCACATCGTCGATCTCGACCCTTGTGCCAAGGTCGACAACTATAGCACCGTTGATACGGACGCATCCGCTGCTGATGAGTTCATCGGCACGCCGCCTCGATGCAACACCAGCATCAGCAATGGCCTTGTTAAGGCGCACCGGTTGCGATGGTTCGACAATGTCGCTGCGCTTCGGACGGGACTGTCGCTGCTTGGCGGCTGGAGCCGGATCGTCGGAACGTCGGGTTCTTGTCGAAGAGGAACGTGATGCAGGTGCTGGGCCGTCTGAGCGTCGGGTTCTTGTCGAAGAGGAACGTGATGCAGGTGCAGGGCCATCTGAGCGTCGGCTTCGTGGTGACGCAGAACGTGCCGCAGGTGCAGGGCCATCTGAACGTCGGCTTCGTGTTGAAGAAGACCGCTCGGAGGTGGTGCGTGATGTCGACGAAGTCTTTCCTCGTCGATCAGATGATCGGTTCTTGGGGCTTGGCATGGCGATTCACATCGTGAGCAAGAATGGATTGTACAGAATTTCGAACGGTTTCAACGTCGATCCCCATCATGCAGGCATGAGTGCCCAGTGGACACCGCCTGCCACCGTGAGCGCTGCACGGGCGGCACTCAAGGTCGCATTGCTGCACAACGCGAGCTCGGGTTCCGAGCGGACCAAAACCAAACTCCGGAACCGTTGGACCGAAGATGGCAACAACACCAGAGTTCTGAAGAGAGGCAAGATGCACGGGAGCACTGTCGTTTGCAACAAGACAATCCGCAGAGGCGATCACCGCGGCTGCCTGACGCAGTGTGGTGCGTCCGATGAGATCACGCACACCCACAATGCCATCCATACACCCCCGAACGCTGGCGTCACCGATGACGGCCACCTGCATCCCCTCGTGTACAAGACGCATGGCCATCTCGCGCATCTTCTCAACGGGCCACTGCTTCGTAGGCCACACGGTGGATGGCGCGAGAACTACACGAGGTGCCCCATCCAGATCACTCCATGGCTGCAGGTCGTGCGGCAGGTCCTCGGAAAATCGAAGTGGAAGAAGACTCTCTACCGTCGGAAGTGCCTCATCCTTGCTCAGCAAGGGGGCAAGCAGGGCCATGTGACGCTGCGTGTCGTGCAGATGACTCGGATACGGGATAACATCCGTTGCGATCCAGCGGCTTGCAGCATCCTTGAAGGTTACAACTCGTGCTGCCTTGATCGATCGAACGAAGAGCGCCGTGCGCAAGCTCTTATGCGGCACCAGAACAACGGTAGTCCCACCGCTTGAGAGCGAACGGGCAAGTGCCCCCTGCCCGGCAAGCGATCGGTGGTGGCCTCGCTTGTCAAAGGCCACAACCGAATGCACAACATCCAGCCCCCTTACAAACTCTGCGGCAGCAGGAGTGGTCACGAGCACAACTTCGGCATTGGGCAGACGTTCACGCACGGCTGCGCAGAGCGGCAATGTGAGTACAACATCACCGAGGAATGCCGTCTGGACGATGATGACACGGTCGGGCGTGCTCATTCAACAACCACACCCGGCGGTGGATCGTGTCGCCAGCGGCGATGCTGCCATGACCACAAGCCAGGCCGCTTGCGGATCGAGTCTTCGAGCATCCGCACGTGACGCTTAGTGAGCTCGACAACACCATGCCTGTCGTTCTGCAGATCGCTCATCGGTACAGATGTGAATTCAACAACGTATCGACCATCATCACGACGATCGCAGACCGTGTAATAGATCGGCGCATTGAACCGCAATGCCAGAGCTGCCGGAGCTTCGTAGGTGGGCGTGGGCCTACCCATGAAGGTGATCCACGGATCCTTTTCCGCAACGCCATGCTGATCAACGATAATGCCGATGGTGCCGCCATTGGCAAGGAGCTTCACCATTGTCCGTGCCGCATTACCCATAGGGATCAGCTCGTTACCAAACTTGGTCCTGTAGGAGTTCAGAATGCGATCGGCTATCGCGTTGGACTGTGGGTGGTAAACGATCGAAATCGGCGCACCAAGTGCGGCGCCAGCAGCCATTGCACCATACTCCCAGTTCCCATAATGCGCTGTTAGGAGTATTGTTGGAAGACCACTGCGCTGGCGCTCAATGATTGCCTCAAAACCAATGAGAACAACACGATCAAGCAGATCTTCCGTTGTCACCGAAGGCACAGCAACGAGCTCGGCGAGAACGATGCCCAAGTTTTGATAGGACTCCTTAAGAATAGCCCTTTTACCCGACTCGCTGAGCTCAGGAAAAGACATTCTAATGTTCTTCGCCGTGATGCCAGCTCGCTTTGCTGATGCACCACGCAGAACAGCGCCGATAAGTGAGCCGAAATACCCTCGGCCGGACCAGGAAAGACAACGAGACGCTCCACCAAGTGCTCGGAGCAGACCCGCCGTCAGTCGACCAATAAAAGACATTACCGGGAAATTCCAGGTTGTTGATTCACCGGATTCGGATTAGGATTAAAGGCCCTGGCGTACAGATTAAACCAGTTGGGCTCACGGACCTGCCCGATCATTGTCGAATGCACCAGCTTATAATTCTGCTGAAGCATCATATCGACGAAGTAAAAGTACACGCCACCCTGTATATCCTGATAGAACCATATCTCATGGGGCTTTGCATCTGTTGCATGATCAACACGTTGGATCTGCGTAGGCGGTCCGTATTTCAGAAGGGTAACACCACGGTCCGAGCGCCAGCCGTCCTTGTATGTCGGACTACGATAAAATGTCTGCGCCCGTTTGAAGTCGGAGCGAAACCGATCCAGCCTCTCATTAGCCTGCGTCGTCTGATCCGGATCTCTAATCTTCCAAAAACGGAACAGATACCGTTGCTTGGCCCGCTCATCAGAACAGCCATTGCGAACGTCAATCTCTGTCTTCGATGCGAGTAGATCGGAGAGCTCAAGCTCGAGCTCTAATTTGCTTCCCGTTGTAACTGGCCACTCTGAGACCTGGAATTGCTCATCTTCCGACAGCATACGACCGGAGACTGCCGGAGCATCGGGGTTCAGGAGAAAGAATCGTTCCTCCCTCGTGTCAAGCACCGTCTGGCGATCCTTTGAGAGAATCTGCACACGCAAAGTGTAGACACCGGTGGGAATGCCCAGCATAGCGAGTTCTTCGCGGACGATCAGACCATCACTTTGACTGGACATTGGAATGAACGTCGTGAACTGTTCCTCCATCACATTATTCAAAACTGAGACGCCGATGTAAAAATCGCCGAGTCCGGCACTCTTCGCGTTGTAGACTTCGAAGTATAAACACAGAAGCGGATCACTTCCGATGACCTCGTGCCGCGGATTGGGCTCCGCAGCGACTCCGTTGCGCTGGAACTTCGTAGATGCAGCAGAAGGCATAACGAACATCACATCAGACAAGGCTGGGCGCATCCCGGAGACCGGCACGACGGTCTTGAATACCCTGCGCGTGGTCTTCATTGTGTCGTTGACATCGAGGGTAACAAAAAGAACCGAGTACATTCCGGGGCTGACGACAAGCGAACGAATACCGGAGTAAAACTGCCGATGGGACGGAGTGGGTGTGATACTTGCCGCCGCAGCGATCCACTCGTCGCTGTAGACGATTCCAGTATCTGTTGACAGTTCTACTCGGCAGTACATTTCACCGACGAACCCCGATGGAGCTTTTATGTATCGCAAACACGTATCGGGGAATGAATAGTGGAACTCCCACTTTACAGACCCATTGATGTTTCGAAACTGGATCTCATCCACCGTTATGTCGGATAAATCCTGGGCGTGGAGCAAACCAAGGCCCAGAAAGACAAGAGATACGATAATTGCGAGAACCTTCATGTCAACCAAGAGTTAGTCAGAAATGACAATGCCGCCGATCAGGACGATCGACGGCATGAAAACGTCTTGCACATCGTACCTTAATCAGTCGAATCGCATCGCAATGCTGACCCGATTAATGAGGCCAAGATTTGTCGTAGGATTGAGTGAGTAATCGATACGGCCTGAGAACTCCTCGCTTACGTATCGGATACCAACGCCGCCGGCAAAACCGAACTGATCTGAACCCATACGATACCCGGCGCGAACGCTCACAAACTCCTCCCACGTGTACTCTGCGCCAAACGAATATTGCTCACCAACATCAGAGAAGGTTTCGAAGTCAACAGCTGCAACAAGAGAATGCTTCAGAATTCCCCTCTCATTCACCTCCGAGTCGAACAGTACGTTCTTACAAAGATCGGTAGAAGCTCCCAATCGGAAAGATAGAGGGAGATCAAAAGGCGACGTCAGCATCCGCATTTCAACTGGTAGGGTATTTATACCTGATATCGGGTCACGAGAACGCGCAGCGTCGGCCCCGTTGTATTCGGTTTGAGAACCAAGGGAATTCATACTGAAACCGAGAACGATACCCTCAAAATTCGTCGCATAGCGGGTTCCTACGTCAATGGCGACTGAACTCGCATTCATGTTGGTAAAGCCCATTGAGATGTACTTAGCTGTAATGCCAAATGAAAACTGGTCCGTCAGTTGCCCTGCCAAGGTGAGGCCGATTGCAACGTCACTGACTTGATACAGCCCCCCAGTGCCTTCCTGCTGATCCATGGTTGTGATCTTAATATCACCACTGGTAAAGTTCGCGAAGCTGGCTGCTACTCGGTACTTCTGGCCAATTGGGATAACAGCCGCAGCGAAATTATGCGTCATTCCGGCAAACCAGAAGGTCTGACTGAAGTCAACCGCATAGCGCTTCATAGCGGTTAAACCAGAAGGGTTCCAGAAAATCGACGATAGGTCATCGGCAACAGCGGAATGCGCCCCGGCCATGGCCGTCGCCCTCGCACCAACACCAATCTTGAGGAACTGACCTCCTGAAAGGCCAACCTTCGTAAAATCCGACGAAGCAACCACAGCCTGCCCGTATAGGCCAACTGACGTTATTGCTACTACAGCCAGCATTGTAGCTGTGAGTTGAGCTGTATTGAGATGTTTCATGGCTAAAATCCTTATTCCCCTTCGCCGGGAAAGCGTGCCGGTCCTACGACAACCGAAAACTTTCTAATTACGCTGGCACCAGCTGGCGTCTCAATCTTGGCCACGAACATTTGGCTGTTAACGCGACGCTTGCTCGTCTGACTTCTGGTGAGAAGGTCCCAAACTTCTGCTCCCAGTTGCGACCGTTCGTAGTCATCTTGCCGCGAGTTCAAGGTTGATACAGTCTTGACGTCCAACTCATTGTGTTCAAGTGTTGATACCAGCTCACCATTCACCGTGTATATACTGATCGTGCATACGCGCGGCAATCGAGTAAAGAATATCTTGCCCTCGAATGGTGATCGCATACCTTCGTGCGAGACGTAGTACGGGTTGGGCACTACTTGAACTTGCTCCAAATCATCGTCAGTAAAGCTTTCTCGATCGGTTTTCGAGTCATACTTGTCGTAAGGAAGCACCTTGATGCGCGCTTTTGTGCCATCAAATGGAAATCCAAATGCTCCGCCTGAAGTGACAAATACGACTTTGTCTCCTGGCTCGAAATCCTTCGAAGGATAGGAAGTTGGTGGATTCGATGTCGTTGGGGCATTGAGTGCCGCAACAATTGACGAAGAACGGCGACCACGCAGTGATGCGTCAAGTACAAATTGGGCACCGCCGATAGTAACGATATTGACGAAATCCAGTGTGTCCTTCATCGTGGAAGACAGGTTCCTCGATTTATAATAGCGTAGCTGTTTGCCAAGCGGACGAGCTCCATTTGTCTCTGCGGAGTAGAACCGCAGTCGTGCCGGGCTCCATTCTCCATTGCGCGAGTTGCGCCAACCATAGGAGGCCGCTCCGTAATGACCTGGCTTGATCAATTCGATGTTTGGGAAATTGCGTTGCTCAGCAACAGGAACGCTCGAAAAACTGATTTCCTGCGGGGCAAGATTGAAGTCGTAGGAAACGGCTATCGAGTCAACAGACCCATCAGGTTTCAACTCCGGTCTCTTGAATGAGTGAACATTTCTGATCTCGTATTCTAGGTACTCGACATCCGGGAAAGTCATGGTTGAATCTTTGCCAACATCATCCGTCGTATTTAGCGCGAATTTCGTCGTAATTGTCTCTCGACCCCCTGCCTTGAAAGTAACCTCGTACGTTCCGGGACCGTTATTGTAGGAATTAGGCCAGGGAACTCGCGGCACGAAACCGGGGAATGGTAGTTCTACATCAGACGGAGGCAGATTTAGCTCGCTGGTCTGATTAAACAGGCCAGCCGTGGAATTACCAACCGATACTCGGGGCTGACCGGTGGATTGGTCGCTTAGACTGTATGCCGTGTCCGCCCTATAGATTCCACCAAACTGCTGAATCGTGTAATCCATGCCTATTCCGACAGTACCCAGAGCATATTTATTCGGCAAACACCGCGCATTGCTCACAAAGCTCCCACCTCGTTTGATTCGCGTTTTAGAGAAGTCTCCAACGAACCCTGTCAGATCATCAATTCGTATCGTATCTCCGCTTTCTCCAATTACTACTTCAATTCCTGTCTTGGAGTTAACGTATGATCTAGCTTGCTCAGTAAACACTCCATACGGGAACCCTTCCAACGTATCCGAATTGGGACACTCTACTGGAGGCAAGAAGGAAGACCACTGGGATATCACGTCTCCTGTGGCAGAATCGGAGAGAGTCATCTGTAAGCCGTAAAGGCCTATAATGTCATTTTGGTCACGCTGAAGTGGCCAACCAGCCCATATCCTATTAAAGGTTAGATCTAGTGTCTTTCCAGCGAACATCTGATTGAACTTCTGTTCGTCTGGCACAAGGAGGCGGATGTTGTAAACGCCCCCGATCTTCTTTAGGTTTTCTTCGTCTGTGACAAGCGTGAACGAGGCGTTCAAACCCGGTCGGGCTGCTCTTGGTGATGTCGTAATCATGTTCGATGACGACCTATCATTGAGCTTCGACTCCGTAGCTGAGGAATAGTCTCCTTCATCGTATGCACGAATGGCGTAATAGTAATCGACGTTATTAATAAGCTTTTCAGACTTTTCTGGATTAGAGCTGTACGAAACATCACCATTGCGATCGTCGTCACCCAAATCAACAAATGTGCGTCGTCGTGTGATTCTATTGATATGCTTCGCAATTAGCCCACGACGTACTTCATTCAACTCTTCAAATGGGCGAAATCGGGTTTGCTGGGTTGACTCATCAATGTCAGGAAAAAGAAACGGCTCCAGAACCACCTGTCGCTTGAGAATAAATCGTACGAGCGTATCAGTCGCTCGAGCAGCTTGAATGGCATCTAGTTGCTGATTTGCACCTCGTGTTACGACCGGTATCGTATCGAGCTTACTCCGCATGTAACAGAATTGTATCGAATCTATTTTATAGAAATTGGGGATGCCATTTGTTGAGCCCCGCGTTTGGATCGTACCGTCTGCGCTAATGAGGTACCTATGTCGAGAATCACGTTGACGTTGCAACTGTGCAAAGTAGGAGCCCCATGGTTCGGCGAAACTAAGCGTACGCAGAACCAGGGCCCGACGGCTACCTGGCTTAACGACGTCAATAACTTTAAACTGATCGATCTTGACTCCCTCAACCGTGGGAACGTTTTCGCCAAACTTCACGAAAGGCGAGGGCACAGCGTATTGGGCGATTTGCTTCCAACCAAGTGGGCCCTTACGGGCATTGGAACGGAAGTCGGTATCAAAGGTGTCAAGATCTTTACGCCTAGCCCTGTATAGCCTATAACCCATAAAGTCAAGACCTTGCTCAAGTGTATCGACGGAAAGCTCAGATGTGGAATCCCACTGTATAGCGACACCATTGTTGAGCGGCATCCATCCATCGTTGCCGATGTCTAACAGGGTGTTCCCATCACCGCGATTAAAACGGAAGTTCGCCTCACGAGGCGCCTTTGGCGCGATGAAGTTGTTGTCATACACACTTTGTGCGAAACGAACCTTTCGAACCAGTTCGGCCATGTCCTCCAGTGTACCGTCGGCATCTCCACCCTTCGTTGTTGTAGCCAAAACAATACCGACCACAATTCGGGCTGAGTCGCACGGTTTCATGTGAAATGGGCCCGTCGCCATCATGAGACGTCGATCACCAGGTCCCAAATCTCCATCGCGTCGTTGCGCGGACATGAACTGATATCGGTCTTCACTCTCAAGAGGATCTTCGGTTATGGGCCAGTTTCGCATGGTACGCATGCCGAGTTGCTCAGAAACATCATACTTGAGCTTATCCTTCCGGAGGAACTTGTCAGCATCAATGGCGGGGGATTCGAGGAAGTTGAAGCCCAAATAACCGAATCCTTGACCTGCTTCTCCGCGATCTCCGTTTGTCCATTGCACGGCCAGATTCAACTCAGGAGCTTCTGAGAAATAGCGAGCACGATCATTTTGTGCACCGCCGGCCGGATTGGTCCGCGGCGCAATATCAACGTCCTGAACCGCCCCCATCCAACAGTCAAACAATGTGTCTGGATACGAGCATGGATGGATGAACAGGTACTTCATAAAAACTAGGTCTCCGTAGTCTCCGAAACCCCACGTGTAAACGATCTGCTCAATCTGAAGGCCTAACGGATAGCCCTCATTCTTTCTACGTGAAGCCCCTCCCTCGTAACGTGAAAGATCGGTGTCCTTGTATATGGAAAAAATGTCTTCTCCAGATACAAAGGCCGGCAGATCACGGGGAGTTACTTTTCTACGCTCATTGACATTGTTTATATAGTTGCCAAAATAGTTGTTCTGTCGTAGAATTTTAGTTGGATCGTTATCCCAGATTGGCCAGTTAGGCAATTCGGGATTGATCTTTTCGATTCCTGTTTCGTCGGAAAAGTCGGTCGAAAAATAAATGCGATTCTTGCTCTTGGCTGCGTCTGATTGGTCAAGTAGGAGCCCGTCTTCTAGAGCTCCCGGTACCATCCACGACTTACCTGAGTTGGGGTTATACGTGATCACCACCCGCTGACGCAGAGTATCGGAACCAGTAGGTCGCTTCCGGGCGGCAAACCAAGCACCACCGGCAAAGAGATACTGGTTTCCTTTACCACGTGGCCAAAATGTTCCGCCCTGACCATTAACAACGTCGAATCCGAAGATCCCGTAGTTGGTCGTGATAAAGTCTACCTTTGATTTAGAATTCTTCTGCTGATCAAAGACACCCGTCGGAGTGCGTTGAATATCGTCAACGTCTTTGTCTTTCCGGTTCTTCACATCACGGTTTATGTCTGCAAATGCCGTCGTCGACATCATAGCAAACAAAGTCGCGAGACTGATGAAGATTCTCATCGTGTTGATCATTGTCGTGCCTCGGGGAGGGAGTTGTAGATTCATGATCATCTTCCTTGAATTAGAACCTGAACGCTACGGCAAAGAATACGGTGCGTGGCGCTTGGTAGTTGACTCGTCGAGCAACGAACAAACTCACGTAGTCAAGGTATGACTGATAGCGTTCTTCTGCCGTCACACGGCCATCGCGATTGCGGTCGGCCAAAGGCTGATACTTCCTCATTCCATACCGGTCATATTGGTCTACAGCTAGGGATGCCTTATTGGTGATATCGGCTTCACGGTAGTAAGTCTGACTTGTGAAATTTCCAGTCTGAAGGTTCAGATTATTCCCGTCAAAATCAGGGTTTCTTGTTGTCGTATAGAAAGAAATGGCTTCTGTGTAATTAAATATGTTCGTCATATCGAGCGTAAGATCAAGGGCTGTCCTTCCACCAAAAACACCGTCAAGTGGAATCGTTCGGACAATTCGGAGCTCTGATTGCCAAAACGAAGGGAAGCGCGCCGAGTTTATTTGCCCTGCTTGAAGACCACGGATATTCACTGGTGTGTAGGGAGTACCTGACTGCCAAAAACCTGAGGCATTGATAGAAAGGTTTTCAAAAATCGGGATTCCCGCAATCGTTGGCCCCTCGTCTTTGCCCCACTGAAAACCAAAGATCACATTCAATCGATGAGGAACGTCGTTTCCAAGAAGGAAGTCGACTATTGGGAATTGCAGAGCTCCTGTCGCAGGATCAACAGGGGGTAGACTTACTGCACTCTGAACGTTGCCGCGAACCGTTGACGCGGTATAGTTCACATTGAACGACCAATTATCTGCCAAGCGCTTCATAAACGTGAATTCCAGTCCTCTAGAGTTGCCATATGAGGTCAGAGCATACTGGTATTTCGGTTCGTTCTGAAAGGTGTCGATACGAATCGACGGCTGATTACGAATGTCATTGAAGTAGCCAGTGACCGAAATCGCGAGCTCATCTGTTAGCTGGTGGTTGTATGATGCCTGGAACTGGTTGGTACGTTGAGGCTGCAGATCCGGATTGCCGAAAAAGTTCTCAAAGACACGATTGGAATAGATTCCATCGAACAAATTGGTAAACGGCGGATTCTGATAATACACGCCGTAAGACAACTGAAAATTTTGCCGCCCGTCATCACTTGCAGGATACGTGATCGAAACTCGCGGACCGAAGTTGACCTTGGCAGATGCATCGACAGCTAACGAGTCTTGCCCCCCAATATCAAACGTCTGTGCATTTGGTGACAGGTAGTCCATTCGCATACCAGCTGTCAAAACCAGACCCTTTAAGATAATCTGGTCTTGAACGAAGGCTGCCGCTGTCGTAGGTGTTCGTGCCGGTTTGGTGTTGGCAGGGCTTGTTATGTTCTTATATCCGTATGATTGGGCATACAACTCACCGGTCCACGGAGCGTTGTTTTGGTACAGCGACAGATCATTTGTGCGGAATTCGAAACCACCCTTGAGCACGTGTCTGGCATTGCCCAACTCCATAGTATGTGTGATGTTGCCATCTACCTGTATCGAAGGAGAGCGTCTCAGTTCAACCCCTGCGGTATTTCCATGCGAATTGAAAAAGAGGCCCTCAAGTCCAAATGGATTCTTCGTAGACTGGTTGTCGACTGTTCCTTCAATATATCCTGTAATAGGATTTCGGAAAGACTGCGTGCGCCTTAAGACATCATACTGAGCGTCGACAGTGTTTGCTGGAGCGCGCAGTACATCATACTCATCAAGGATCTGATTAGAACTGGACCCGACATAGCTAACATCATTAACATTCAAAGAATCCGTTGATTTGTAAAGGTCGATACCACTGAACAAGCCAGGCCCAGTGAAGGAACTCCTCTTTCCAACCTCATTAATCTTCGTGTTATAAGACACCTTGATGTCAAAAAATGTATTTTCGCCAAGCGTCTGATTCAATTGCACAAAATTTTGCGATTGAATGTCTTGAATAATTTGTTGCTTCGCCATGCGCTCCGGGACTCCGTTTGTAATATAGTTCCCGTTGGCATCTTTGATGGGTTCACCACGTAAGCCCACCCGAACGCCTTCATCGGTGGCGTAAAGCCAAGCGAGCGAACTAACTTCGAAAACTCCCATGCCCCAGTTTGTTCCGACCAGTATAGCGGACTCATCTGAGAGCGCAAATCGCAGACGACCGTTGATGGTGCGCTTCCAAGTTCGATTGTTCGGCAGTTGTCCCCAGTTATTCCCAATCGGGTCTATGACCTGCAGGCCCGGATTCCGAAACAGTTTGAACTCATTGTTCACGTGAATGAAGAAAGTTGACCTTCCGAGTCCAAGTGGTCCACTGACGTTGGCATCTACGACATCCTGATAAAACCCACCTAGTTGAAGCCCGTTGCCAGCTTTACCAAACAAAGCTGGGATGTCCTTACTCCAGCGCATCAAGCCCTCATACCTGTCCGTGCGACCCGTCTTAACAACGGTGTTCACAATACCAGATACTGCATTGCCATATTCCGCGCTGTATCCTCCGGTTTGCGCCTGCACCTCTTCAGTTGCAAAGGTACTCGGGAGTGCAGCGGAGATTGTAGATCCGACGTTCCCAAGTGCACCCACAAACTGATCATTAACAGGTAGCCCGTCAACAAGAATCTGAGTTTCGTTTTGCCGCCCGCCGCGGACGGTGAACCCCTGACCACTGGCACGAATGCCCGCAGATAATGATAGCGCGGATGCCACATTGTCTCGTGCGATCTTGGTAATGTCGGACCCCTTCGTCACACGATTCGTGCCCACGTCAGTCGGTCGAACCATCTCGCGTTCAGCGGAGACATCTACAGTCTTCATCGTAATGCCGCCAGCGTTGAGTGTAAAGTCGATCGTTAACGTCTGATCAGAAACAATGGTAATCCGTTTCGTGACCGTGTCAAAACCAACCGCTGTCACACGCACATCATAGGAACCGGCGTTGATGTTGATGACGGTGTACTTACCGTCAAGCTTTGTCATTGCACCGCGTGTTGTTCCAACAACGCGCACGGTGGCTCCCGCAACCGGATTGCCTTCCTTGTCTGTGACCTTACCGGCAAGAATACCGGTAATACCGGCAATCGACACGGAGGCAGTCGCGCAGAGAATGATCAAAAAGAGGAGGTACTGACGCACCATGAGATACTCCTTGAGGATCGCTAGAGAACGTAAATTTTCTGAGTATTACCGAACCACCGAAAGCGGGCGAACCGTGCGACGGCCAGCCTGTTCCACGACAACGTGGTACATGCCGGCAGCCAGACCGTCCGTTGGAATCGTGACATCCCAAGAACCAAGGTTCGTTGGGCTCGTGGAGACAGCAACGCGCTCGCCGAGCGTCGACATCAGTGTTACGGTTATCACACCATCAGTGTTCGAAATAATGCGAACCGTTGATGCCCCTTGTGCAGGATTCGGAGCGATAACAACATCTGCGTCGAGCGGGAGTTCTTCGTCCACACTCACCGGAAGAAGCTTCTTGTCCAATGCCACCATCATCACCTTGGTTGGCTCTGCTGGCAGTTCAAGATTCGTCACGCGGTCACCAGGGGTTGCGCTGGCACTGTAACCGATATACAGACGGTCGTTCACAACGTCATCGCACAGCGATGGGTACTGACAGTTAACTCCATCCGGAGTCATGTTGTACGGGGCTGACCACTGAGTTGTGCCGGCCTTGAGCGATGTCACCCAGATGTGTCCGTTGAGAGCGTCAACTGCGGCTGTGGTGTCTGGCTCTTGTTGCTGATTGCCGCCGGTCGTGTCGGCAAGAATGTTCTTCACGTCGCCGTTCTTCCACGAGCCATACACGCAGTAGAGAGTGTTCGCTGCGTCAAGTCCGAGCTGTGGCCAACGGCTGGCATTGTCGAAGAACCGCAGGTTCATCGGATATCCCTTACCGTCCCACTCGCCCCCTGCCGGAGGTGCCATAAAGAAGATGTTGTTAACACCCTCCTTGATATACCCCATGCCAGCAGTGCGCTGTGTTGCGCGATCGTTCATGACGAAGATGGTGCCCTGGCGAGTGCCGTTGGTGTCCTTGCGGACAACGTACGATGGAACCACGCCTACAACCACGTGAGTTGTTCCTTCACTGTCGATGATCACGTCGATATGTCCGTTCGGCGTTGGGACAGTGTCGGAGCGGACTTCGAATGTGCCCCACTCGTTGTCGGAAGAGTCAACGTCCTGGTAATTCGGGGCAAATACAACACGGGCAAGTTCTGATGGCCACGTAGCGCCACCGTCCGTTGATGTCCGCGTAAGAAGACGCAGCGAGTTGTCTGTATAGGCAACAACAACCTTCTTGTCACGGGCCGTCACTGCATAGGTATCACCACCAAGACCTACAGGAAGATTACCCTCCGGAGCGTTGGCACCAGTGAAGAGAGTTTCCTCTGACCATGAGAAGCCACCATCGGTGGAGCGACGATAGCCAACCTGATTCTGAGGCTGCTGATCGCTACCAAGGTTGTGATTGTAGATCAGGTGGGTGTTTCCGTCACCATCAGCCGCGGCACGTGGCCACAGGCAGAGCTGAGACGCATCGGTCACTTCTGTCGTCATCACCGGCTGATCACCAACGCCACCGTTGGTGAAGAATCGAATTGGCGGGTGCGACGGGGTACCAATCACACCGTCCTTGTACTGAACGATCGAAGGCCAACCTGAACGTGTATCTTCGACCTTTTCCCAGTTTTCGATACCAAGCTGCGGTTGGTCAGGATTGCTCACGTCGAGGAACGTATAGTGCGTTCCGCGGAAGTTGCCGGCAAAGCCCGGAATCCGCGTTGTCACATCGCGAGTGGAGTCCTTCGATACCATCCAGACCATCTGAACGTACTTGTCGGCACCGTCCTGGGTGTAGACAAGGCGATTGGCCATTCCACCGTTCGTCTGGAAATCGTAGTAGGTGAAACCCACCTGAACGCCCGGCAGCTCAGCTTGAACGGCGTCAAGGAGCTTCGGCATGCGGGTGCGCAAGACGGCGCTGGAGCCCACCGGACGGGCTTCGAGCTCACCAAGGGCATTGAGACGGGGCTCAGCAACCTGAACATTGGATGGCAGCAGAGTCGCCGCAGATGGCGAAACGGCAATCATTGACCGCGTCCGTTGTGCTGACAGCTCACCGACGGCCAGCGCCAGAAAACAGACGAGAACAGTTGTACGAAGTCGAGAAATGTTCATGATGTCCTCAAGGTCATTCATTCGTGAATGGGGATGGGGTTAGCCGTACAATATACAACGGATTCAAGACCTGATATTGTGACGAGTTACCCACGGGTAACATCAATGGTAACATCTTTGGTAATCCCACGGTTCCACAGGTCAATGGCCGGAGGTGCCAGCCCCCTGAAGGCTTACGATCCAACTGACAAGGGTCAGAAGACCGAAGAGCAGGCGCGTAATGATCCACACAACGGATCCGGTAACAATTCCGAATCGCCAGTTCAGTCCCTCCCAGCGGACCAAGGCAATGGCGATGACCAGATACTGCCAGCACGACAAAAGGCTGATCCGCTGCAACCAGGTAAAGAGCATTGGTGCATCGATCGGACTCAGAAACACGCCGGCGTGCAGGCCAGCCCGTGCGGTTCCGAACCAGAGATGCAACCCGCTACCCAAAAAGGTATCGACGATCATCACGGACGATGCTGCCGATGCTGCGATGATGCATTGCGAGAATGTGACGGAACGATCGGTCATGAACCTGACCAGGATCATGAAAAGTCCGGCAATAACAACCGTTGAGACGATCGTAACGATCAGGGCGCCGCCAAGGGCCGCGGTAAACTGGCGTTGCGGCGTTGAAAGATCAAGCTGAGAAGTCTTTACGGGGCTTGTGGCCGAATGCTGCAGAAGAATCCGTGATTCTGTGGCCAGCGCCAGGTCTCCTTGCTCCCAGAGGGCACACAGGGTATTGGTCATGGATACAAGCAGAACGGCCACGGCGAAAACCGCCGCGGCCGCTTCTCGAGATATTTCGCTGATACGTGTGGGATCGACCAGGCCGAACCACATTGCTCGAATGGCTGCAATAACGCGCACGCAGGAGCTCCGATTACTGTCCGGCCGGACGGAAAGTTGACTCCTCGATGGGGGCATTCACCTCGTGCGTCTGATCGAAATCCAGCGAGTAGATGATGCTCTGTATCAGATACTTCGACGGCAGCTTCACACCACCGTTGTCGGCATAGCCGTTGAATCTCTCAGTTGTGGTGACGGTGCCGCGCGGCGTTGTCTCGTCCTTCTCGCGTCGGGATACCAGCATCGTGGTTGCATCGAGATAATATCGGCCTGCAGAGCCCCCTTCCTTGGTGAGCTCCAGTTCGATCTGTCCATCGCGCTTGCCTTTGATATCAACCTTGTACCCATCGCTGACGGCTGAAAGCAGCGGAAAGAGCTTCGATTCGTGGAACAGGAGAGGACGCTCTTCTACCGGTACTTCGCCAGCGGGGCCGCCCATGAGCGCCGTCCACGCGTTTGGAGCATTCACCCACTGCTGCTGCTTCATCACGCCGAAGTCGAGCTCGATGTAGTCCTTGTCAGGAGCCATGCGAAAACGCGTCATCGAACCCGGGTATTCCTTGCCTTGGAAGACCATCTTGCCCTTGCCAACCGTCTTGATGGTACGCACGGCATCGACATTACCGATGGCCGCACGGTGCTTGGCAACGAGTTCGTCCACCGTCATACCGGCGTTCTCAAGGGCTGACTCCTTGAGGGGCTCAAGGTCAAGAGTGTATTCACGGATCGTGCCGAATGACTCGAGCTTCGAGCGCACGTCCGGACTGCCAACAACAACAACACGCAGGTCAAACATGCCGAGGTACTTCGCGGCTGCCTGCTGAATATCGCCCGATGTGAGTGCTTCGACGCGACGGGTGTAATTGACGACGTCATCGATCGGCACTTCGTTCAGCCAGGAGTTCTGGAGAACTGCCGCCACGGTTGACGGGCGTTCAAAGGCAATGCGGTACTGTCCAACCTCCAGCGCAATGCGGCGTGCAAGGGCATCTTCTTCCGGACCCTCATCGGCAAGCTTGCGCAGCTCGCGAATGATCACCGTCAGCGCAGAGTCCGTTACCGACGAGCGCACTTCCGCACCACAGGCAATGCGATTGTACCGGCGGCCACGCGTGAGTACGGAAAACGGCGAGTATGTGTACGAGTACGTCTCGCGCAGGGTGTTGAAGAGAAGACTTCCGAAGCCGGAACCAACGTAACTGGCCATTGTCGATGTTGCATCAAAGTCGGCAGCGCGCACCGGCGGACCGGCGGCGCAGACGATGATCGTACTCTGCACAGAGCCCTTCCGCGGAACAAAGTACACGCCTGCAGGCTCGGTCTTGATATCCGGGATCTCTACCTCAGGGCGAGCCCCCTTCTCCCAATTGCCGAGATACTTCGTGATAAGCTGACGCGCTTCGTCCAGGGTGACATCACCCACAATGGCAAGCGAGGCGGAGTTCGGACGGATGTAGTTGGCGTGAAAATTCATCACATCCTGACGAGTGACGGCCTTGATTGTCGACTCGAGCGTCCGCCGAGCAAGGGGGTTGTCCATTCCGTAAATGACCTTCCGAGAAAGCGCACCGGCAATTTCCATCGGCCGTGAACGGCGCGACGCAACAGAGGCGACATACTGCTGCTTGAGCTTCTCCAACTCTTTCTCATCGAAGATCGGTTCACGAAGCTGCTCACCGAAGATGTCCATTACCAGATTTGCGTGCTTCTTGATGCACGATGCCGAGATCGTCATGGACTCACCGGCTGTGCTGACGCTGATGCCTGCGCCAACGCCATCAAGTGCCTGAGCAATCTGCAATGCTGTGCGCTTCTTGGTGCCTTTCCCAAGCATATCTCCGGCAATGGCGGCCGTACCTTCTTTGCCAGCGGGATCATAGGCCTCGCCGCCTCGCATCACCATTGACATGGTGACCATCGGCTGCTCATGATTCTCGATCACGTACACGTGCAGGCCGTTCGGGAGATTGAACTCCTGGTACTTTGGAAACTCAAAGGATGTTGCGGCAAGGGGCTGAGGACGCACGTCAAGATTTGGCTTCACATCCTGCACAGGCTGTGGATCCTGAGCCTTAGTCGGCGTAACGGCCGCTGGCGTTCCCTTCTTCGGCTTCGTTGGCTTCTTCTTCGATGTCTGCGCCAATAGCGGCTCAACAGCTACGCACGAAAGCAAGAGAAGAGCGATAATGATATTCAGTGGTGTGCGCATGGTTCTTATCCTTTCGATGGCAGATAGGTGAGAACAACACGCTGCTTTGATCCGAACATCTTCTGTGCGACCCGCTTGATGTCGTCTGTTGTGACCTTCATGTACTTCGTCATTTCCTCATTGATGGCTTCGGTCTTCCCATCAAAACGATAGGAGTCGGAAAGTGCCAGAGCTTTCTGATAGACGCCCATGCGACCCTGCACAAAGTTCATCTCGGTGATATTCTTTGCCTTTGTCAGCTCGGCCTCTGTTACTCCACCGGCCATCAAACGATCGATCTCGGCATCGATCCCCTTCTCAACCGCTCCTGCGTCCTTGCCGGGCGCTACTATGCCGATGCAAAACGCCATGCCGATGTACTCCCGCGGAAACAACGACATACTCGCCTGCACGGCAAGCTGCGTGCTGTCCACAAGTGACTGGTACATGCGTGACGATTCTCCGTTGGACATGATGGTCGTGATCAGATCAGCGGCGTAAACGTCCTCATCAGTTTGCGGCATTGAACGATAGGCCATGAAGATGGCCGGTAGCTGCGCCTTTGGATCGTTGACGGTCTCGCGAATCTCCCCGGCAAGGGGCGGCAATGCACCAATCACCGGACGCTTCGGTTCCGGTGCCATTGGGTATCCGCCGAAGTATGCCTCGATCGTCTCGCGGACCAGCTTGTCATCGAAGTCACCGCTGACAACCAGAATCGCATTGTTCGGCTGATAGAACTGATCGTAAAACGCCTTGAACTCGGCAATGGTGGCACTATCGATGTGCTGCGCCGATCCGATCGGTGCCCACTCATACGGCGTACCTGTAAAGAGCGCCTTCTGCGCCTTTTCCAGCCATCCGCCATACGGGGCATTATCGTAGCGATTCTTGCGCTCTTCCTTGACCACGCCGCGCTGCGTTTCGACGCCGATGCTGTTTACCTGGAGCTTGCGCATGCGCTGCGCTTCGATCCAGAGTCCAAGCCGAACTTGATTTGACGGCAGCACAAAGTGGTACACCGTCTGATCATTGCTCGTAAAAGCGTTCAGCTCGCCCCCTGCCCCGTTGACCATTTTGTCGATCGTCGAACGTTCGATCTTATCGGTCGATTCGAACATCAGGTGCTCAAAGAAGTGGGCAAAGCCTGTACGTGCCGGGTCTTCATCGCGCGAGCCGACCTTGTAATGCAGCACCGTTGCCACGACAGGTGCAGAATGATCCTCGTGGAGGATTACGTGTAGCCCATTGGGCAGATCATATTCAGTAAAGGCAAGGGGCTTGTACTGCGCCAGCAGGCTCGTCTGCATGCTGCAGAAGAGTGCTACCGCGGCAAAGCCGCAGGCAAGAGTTCGTTTCATGTGCCGTGTGAGATGTGAGAAGATTGCCGTACGAATGAGGCGGGTAGAATACGAAGGAACAGCTGAAATCGTGCAAGCAATGCTGCCAAAAGCGTTATTGCAGCGCAGATGATCGGGAGCCAGTCGCCATTGAGAGCGTAGAATGTCTTGTTCGTGGAACAGGTCACCGTTCCGACGGCGGCCGTTCGGCGCATTTCGGGCAGCTCAAGTGTAGAGTGTCCCGTCGGACCAATGATTCCGGAAACTCCCGAGTTGGCACATCGGATGACGTAGCGGCGCATTTCGATGGCCCGCATGCGGGCAATGTCATAATGCTGCCGTGGACCCCATGTACCGTTGTACCACGCGTCGTTGGTGATGATGGCGAGAACATCGGCACCATTATTCACCATGTCTCGGGCAACATCCGGATAGATCGATTCAATGCAGATGATCGGTCCGACATTTCCATTGATCACACAGCCGCTGCGCACCTGCATCGGTACTCGTTCTCGCCCCTTACCCCATGACGAGATGCCAACACCCCACTCAAACCATTGCATGGCAAAGGACAGCTGATCAGCAAACGGCAGTCGCTCAGCGAACGGCGTCAGCATGGTTTTCCGGTGAACAACAGGACCAGTCTCGCCGGGGTTGAGGAGCATTGCGGCATTGAAGTGATCGTACTTCACTGATGGATCAACGACAAGTGATCTGGCTGATGCCGGTGCTGATCCATTTTCGTACACCATCATGTCGGCAAATCCGGTCAGCAGACTACAGCCCGATGTGTCGATCCATGTTCGAAGATTCACCCAGTCGCCCATATATCGGTAATTGCGGATCACATACGGAATGGCCGTTTCGCTCCATACGACCAGATCGAACGACTCCCCCGCACGAACAAGCGAGTCCGTGATCTGTCGATGGATCACAAGTTGTTCGGAAGGGGCTGACCACTTATCCCATGGATTGATGTTTGGCTGGACAACGGCCACCGTCATCTTGACCGCTGGGCGTGAATCCGTCCATTCTCTTTGCCGTGCAAAGCCCCAAACCGTCCACACAGCGCAACCAACGAGGGCAAGTGACACGGGCAACAGTGTTCCGCGACCGTCACTACGTCGCTGCAGAGCAGAATATGCGAGCACATTTATGATCATGATCAAGAATGTTAGCCCATAGACTCCTACCACATCAGCGACTTGAGCAAGAGGCCGATCGACGAGCGAGTAACCAAGGCTCAGCCACGGATACGAGAGATCCGTCTGACCATGCAACCATTCAAATGCTGTTGTCACCAACGGAACAAGTACGAGCACAATCCTGCGCGATAGTTTTTTGTCGATCCACCGAAGAACAAGCCACGGAAGCATGAGAAAGAACGGATGTCCAAGCCAGACGGCTATGCCACTAGCCATGAGATACGGATCCGTCTGCTCCTGCCAGCTGCTAATCCACCAGTTAGATACGCCGTGAAACACAAAGAATGCAACGTACAGCGGCAGCAACACACCGCTGCCAGCACGAGTATCCACGGTTGGGCCGAACAGCGTCCACAGCAATGGTACCCATCCGATCAGCATGAGTTCCGCCGGAACAGGCAGGCTCTCATGGCAATACGCTGCCCCGGCAAGTAGTCCACTCACCGCTGGCAGCAGGATATCGGCGTATCGTTTCATCGAATGGGCACAAAACTACAAACGGCTCCTGCGCTTGCGCACAGGAGCCGTCTGAATATCGGCTGATTTAGATCGTCGAAGCTTACTTGGTTACCGTCACCGAAGACGAGACCGAGAAGCCATTGCTGCGGACGATCAGCGTGTATGATCCTGAAGCAAGTTGTGCTGCCGACATGCGGACAGTGTGCTCACCTGCTGTGAGGGTTTCGCTCAGCAGCGTGCCAACTTCCTGACCGGCGCTGTTCACGACGATCACTTCGACCAGACCTGCTGTTTCCATTCCAAAGGAGACAACTGCACCATCGACAACCGGGTTCGGAGCAATGGTGTTGATCCACAGACCCGAGCCTTCACCATCGATCGTGACGTTAACATTTTCTGATGTCGAGCGCGCGCCATCCTTGTCAACAGTCGTCAAACGGTAGGTGTATGTGCCAGGTACAAGCTTCTCGTCTGTGATCGAGTAATCCTTCGGTGTCGTTGACGATCCGTTGGCTTCGACTGTGCGGACAACGCTGAATGCATCACCAGTGATGTCACCAGCCTTGACGTTGTTGACGGAAGCGCGCTCAACTTCGTACTGACGAAGGCCTTCTTCAGAGGCTGTTGACCAGAAGACGTCAACATTCTTACCACGAGCCTTAGCATCAAACGACGTCAGCTGTACTGGAACAAGGCCGCCACCGTTTGTTTCGAAGAAGTCAAGGATACCGCGGACAACACGCTCGATACCTGTGCGAAGAACCGTAGCAGATGTTGAACGTGCGAAGTGACGCCAGTCAACTCCAAGGTACACGGAGTTGGCCGTGATGCCGGCCGTTGCCGTACCCATGATCGAGTCGTTCGGTGTAGAGCGATCAGCACGGCGGTAGGTATATGCAGCGTTCACAACACCTGAAGTTGTACCATCCGAATACATCGAAACCAGAGCCGGTGTCGGTTCGGCGTCACCGGCAAAACCGGTGCGAACAACTGTTTCGCCATTGCCACGTGCGATCGCGCGTCCATCGATATTCCGTCCGCTGTACGTTGGCGAGAATGGAGTTCCCGGTGCACGAAGCTGGCAACGAAGAGTTGTCTGAACAAAGTTGAGGTCAGACACGATCGACGCACCGTTGTGCTGCGATGGAACCGTTGAAGCCGACATCGCGAAGTTCTTCTTCATGCCCGGCTGACCAGCGGCGATGTAGTTGCGGATATCATCACGCTCACTGCGCGTAAGTGGGTTCAGGTCCTGACCCCAGAAGATCGTTTGATACATCGTGTAGTCCACCGAGCGAGTTGCCCAGCTGTAGCGGTCAAGTACGTCGAAATCAAAACGACCATTCGATGGATCATTGATGTAGCCAAGATCACCAAAGGCCTTCTGAACACTGTCAGCATTCAGACGAGCAGCAATTTGGTTCTGAGTTGGCGTACCGGAAAGAATGTCAAGGTTCGTGCCTTCAACGCTCAGCAGAAGACGAAGTGTTGACTTGCGGATGAAGAATCGAACATCCTTGGCAAACACATTGTTGTTGTTGAACTCGTCAGCATCAACCGATACTTCAACACGGTACCGTGGGGTAACGTTGGCGCTCATCGAAGCGAATTGCGCAGGCACGTTATACCCGGTCATACCAAGGTATGGCTGTGGTGACCATGATGGGATAGCAAACTGAATGTCCTTTGACTGACCTGACGTCAGGCTCGTCGTGATCACGCGGTCCACCAGCGGGAAGCTGCTGTACTGTGCAGGATTCATCACCGCATTGTTCGAAGCCGGTGTTTCGATGAAGACGCGAACGCGGACCCGTGAACGCGTCGTGGCAAGTGCTCCGTTGTTACGGACACGTGCACGCACATCAACTGGTGCTGTGGTCATGATATACTCGGCATCGCTCGTCGGGCCTACCGCATCACGATACGCGGCTGGACTCAGAACGTCGATCACTTCAAGATCGCTCACATAGAGACGACCATTGAATTCATCAGCGCCGATGTCGTAGCCAAGACCGGCTTCGCCACGGATGTTGTTTTCGACGTCCAGCTTTGTACCGCTGAGTCGCTCACCATTGTTGTTCAGAATCGAGCCGATTGGCACTTGTGGCGTCACGACAACACGCAGACTCTGATTCGGAGCTGTACCGACAAAGGCATGATCAGCGACGAAGTTTCCGTACGGTGAGTTGATGTCCTGTCCCGTCCAGTTGCGCCACTGTGCAAGTGTTGCAAACTCTGTCTGTGAACCGGCCGATACCAGTTCGCTCACGTGCGACACTTCCACAACACGTCCGATACCGGCGTTTGGCGTCCAGAAGGCATTCTTGTTCGAGATCAGAGCACCAGGTGCCGTTGTTGGCAGGTACCAGGTGTTAACGCGGCCATTGCGGAAGATCGTACCCTGATAGAAGATTGCCGAGTTCGTGATGGCTGCCGTGTTGGAGTCCGTCAGCATCGCCAGCGCGTTGTTCATCACAACAGGTGCATTGGCATTCTGAAGACCTACGCCAACCAGGGCGCCTGTACCGCTAAGACCATCAGCTGTGATCACAACCGTGTTGTTCACAACGGAGTCTTGAGCCGTGAAGTACTCGACAGTGTTTGGTGTCAGAAGTGCTGTAGTTGGTACGGACGACGTGACGCGGCGCGTGTACAGGTGAATACCGGCAACGTTTGCTGCTGCTCCCGTACGGGTCAGACCCCAAACCATGTTGCTGGTGACGTATGTACGCTCGGCCTTGTTCGGGAAGAGTACGCGTGCGCTGCCGCTACCGCCGGCAACCGACTGATAATCATTGCGAGCCTGCTCAACGGTAATACCACGAACCCATGCCGAAGCTGATACACCGCTGATCTCATTACGTGCGATGAACAGGTTCATGTTGTTGTAGCGAAGCTCACCACCGGCGAGGATACCGGAGGCATCCGTTGGCGTTCCACCGGTTACTGCACCAACATTGTAGATGCGGTTGCCCGTGATCTGGGCACCGTCTTCGTAAGCAGCGAAGATACCCGCACGACGAACGTTGAAGATCAGGTTGTCGCGGATTTCCGTGCCGGCATTGTAGTACGGACGGAACTCATTGATACCGCTCTTGATGAGCGAGCCGATACCGATCGATACGATACCATAGCCGAAGCCATTGATTTCGTTACCAATGAACTTGTTGTTGGTGTTGATCAGCGTATCGAGGTTACCAAGGTTGTCAGGATTGATCGTGTCGCGGTTGACGATACCGGCCGTGAACGACACCGTGTTGTTACGCGTGTTCGTCTCGAAGCGGTACTGGTTCGAACCGGAGTTGAACTGTACCTGAGGAAGCGACGTGGCATACGTTGGCGTTACGCCGGTTGCGTTCTCAACCAAGACGTTCTGGATCGAAATGTTCGACGAACCAGAGGAGAGATAGAAGACGGACACAAACGGTGACGTCGTTGTCGTCTTCCGCATCGTAAAGCGCAGTGCCTTCTGGATTCCACCATCAAATGTGATGTTACCCGCAGAATTGGCATTCTGGGCGTTGGCGAAGTACTGTGCACGCTGGATCGCGTACAAGTTCGAAGGTGACGTATTCTGACCAAACAGAACACCAAGGCCGGACTGCGTTTCCATGTTGATCGTTACAGCACCCTTGGAGATAGAGCGCTCTGTTGACGGACGGAATGTGATGGTGTTCGTTGCACTTACACCAATAATGCGCGACGAGAGGTCGATCGCGGGTGTTGCAACACCAACCTTTGTTACAGTGTAGGTGTTGTCCGTGAATTCGAACACAACCGGACCGCTAACACCGCGGAAGTACAAGGCGTTGAGAGCCGAGTCGATCGTTGGGAAGTTCCGTGGGCCGGTTACCGTGCTACCGATCGTGTATGTACCATTGAAATTTGCCTCAACATTTCGCGTGATGCAGATCTCGTTGTTCGTCGTAACCGGGTCACCAGGATACTCAACACGGAAGCAGAAGCGGTAGTCGCCGCCTTCAACCGGTGTGAATGTTGGGAACGTAAAGATCGCCTTGTTGAACTGGCCAGCGGCGATGTCCGGGACAATACCAGTCTGGTTATAGACGACCGTATTCTGAGGAAGCTTGGTGATGATCAGACGAACTGGAACGTTCGAGAGATCCTGAATACCATTGTTCTCAAAAATGCCTTCTGGACGGAACGAACGGCCCTGAATCAGAACCTGAGTAAGCGTGGTCGGATTCGGAACCGGCACAGAGACAGAGTTGACAGCTGGTTCTTCGTTGTAGCCAACCTCGAAATTGAGGTTTGGCGACCCCGGACGTGGGAAGCAATCGTTGAACGAGTTTTCATCCGGGAATGGATCGACCAGATCCGCACAGCCAACTGCGCGGTGAATACCAACAGGGTGGCCGCCAGGACTTGGAATAAAGTTGGCGAACGTTTGCGTCAAACGCACTGTCGATGCCAGTGGATCTACCACATTGACGGTGTCTGCATACTCAATAGCACCCGACGGTGCATACAGCATGACGCGAGCTCGGAAATTCTTTACGGTATCAAGACCCGAATTCTGGAACACCGCTTCAACAGGGATCGCCGTCGTGTTTGGGTACTTGAAGCGGCGCGGAGCGTCGTTGTTCTGTGGCGAACGGATCTGACGAGTGGAAATGTCACGCTGTACAGCTATCGTAAATGCCCTCGAGTATTCATCAGGACACGCTGAACCCGGCGCAGCTGGTGCGCGAACAAGCAGGGCATACTCACCACCAATGGCATTGGTCGTATTGAGAGCATTGCCCGGCCCAGCAAGGCGGCCAGTTGCGGTTGGAGGGTTGACATTGAATATGCCGGCTGATGGAGCAACGAACGTCCAATTTGCTGAGTACACAGTATCTGTGCTCGGCAATGGACCGAAAATTCGGTACTGCAACTGCGTCGACTGACCTGCCTGTGAAGCACGCACAGCGATCATTGGGGCTGGGCGGTTTGCCGAAAGTCCGTCATAGATGTTACCCTTCACGAGGATAGCAGAGCTGTCTGGTGTGTCGTTCGGGAACGACGTACCGGAAAATGATCCAAGGATGTCAATGTCGTGGTCTTCGCAGTCCGGGTAACTGAACTCGAGCAACTGACATGGATCGGGCGGGCATGGCAAGGCACCGACATAGCTGGCGGTCATAATGCGCATCCGTGTACGGCCGATCCTGGTATCACACGGGAGATTGAGAGTGAACGACGCACTCGACCCGCCGTTGGCGAGACACAGTAACCGCTCCGTTGGCCCGAACAGACCGTCTTGGTTGAGGTCCAACCACACCGAATAGCTCACACCAAAGAACGCTGTTCCAAGCTGAATGGTGACATTGACGTTGGACCCACGCGGGATCGGAGCACCCGAGCTAGTAAGGTACTCGTATCCACCGGCGCCAACGCCCGAGGAGCGGGAGTAATTATTCCCGATCGTAACGCCGCTGATGAACGTCGTTCCGGACCACGCCTGGGCTGGTAGCGTGGGCCTGCAGTACTGGGCATAGAGCTCTCCGCCCGATGCCAGCAGCACCAAAAGAATCATTGCCTTAACGGCAACAGAGTAAAATCGGAACATGGGTCACCCCAAAAAAGATGAGAGTTTTGATAGTTGTCAGAAGTAGAGTCGCGTTCGGTGGTTAAGTCCCTATTCAAATCCACAATAGGCCTGCTACGGAATTACACCTATGCACGTGCTTGAAACATACGGCACCGTGGCTAGATAGTCAAAGGGTGCATGTGAAAAAGTATCCTCATTATTGATGAATTTTTCCCCTTTGTCACTTATTGGCTGATTATTCTCTCTGCTTGCCCATCAGAACATTGCATTTCTGGGAAACACCAGATTGCTTCTTTTTTTACTCCTGTACGGGGTGGCAAAGTTGCATGACAATCAACCGGGTTGACTGAATGGAAGTTCCCGTCAACACCAAACACAACGAGCTCATTTCCCGTATGAAATCCCGAGTGACAGTTTGGTATCGTTTCACCGAATTGGCACAAAACTACAAACGGCTCCTGCGCTTGCGCACAGGAGCCGTCTGATTATCGGCTGATTTAGATCGTCGAAGCTTACTTGGTTACCGTCACCGAAGACGAGACCGAGAAGCCATTGCTGCGGACGATCAGCGTGTATGATCCTGAAGCAAGTTGTGCTGCCGACATGCGGACAGTGTGCTCACCTGCTGTGAGGGTTTCGCTCAGCAGCGTGCCAACTTCCTGACCGGCGCTGTTCACGACGATCACTTCGACCAGACCTGCTGTTTCCATTCCAAAGGAGACAACTGCACCATCGACAACCGGGTTCGGAGCAATGGTGTTGATCCACAGACCCGAGCCTTCACCATCGATCGTGACGTTAACATTTTCTGATGTCGAGCGCGCGCCATCCTTGTCAACAGTCGTCAAACGGTAGGTGTATGTGCCAGGTACAAGCTTCTCGTCTGTGATCGAGTAATCCTTCGGTGTCGTTGACGATCCGTTGGCTTCGACTGTGCGGACAACGCTGAATGCATCACCAGTGATGTCACCAGCCTTGACGTTGTTGACGGAAGCGCGCTCAACTTCGTACTGACGAAGGCCTTCTTCAGAGGCTGTTGACCAGAAGACGTCAACATTCTTACCACGAGCCTTAGCATCAAACGACGTCAGCTGTACTGGAACAAGGCCGCCACCGTTTGTTTCGAAGAAGTCAAGGATACCGCGGACAACACGCTCGATACCTGTGCGAAGAACCGTAGCAGATGTTGAACGTGCGAAGTGACGCCAGTCAACTCCAAGGTACACGGAGTTGGCCGTGATGCCGGCCGTTGCCGTACCCATGATCGAGTCGTTCGGTGTAGAGCGATCAGCACGGCGGTAGGTATATGCAGCGTTCACAACACCTGAAGTTGTACCATCCGAATACATCGAAACCAGAGCCGGTGTCGGTTCGGCGTCACCGGCAAAACCGGTGCGAACAACTGTTTCGCCATTGCCACGTGCGATCGCGCGTCCATCGATATTCCGTCCGCTGTACGTTGGCGAGAATGGAGTTCCCGGTGCACGAAGCTGGCAACGAAGAGTTGTCTGAACAAAGTTGAGGTCAGACACGATCGACGCACCGTTGTGCTGCGATGGAACCGTTGAAGCCGACATCGCGAAGTTCTTCTTCATGCCCGGCTGACCAGCGGCGATGTAGTTGCGGATATCATCACGCTCACTGCGCGTAAGTGGGTTCAGGTCCTGACCCCAGAAGATCGTTTGATACATCGTGTAGTCCACCGAGCGAGTTGCCCAGCTGTAGCGGTCAAGTACGTCGAAATCAAAACGACCATTCGATGGATCATTGATGTAGCCAAGATCACCAAAGGCCTTCTGAACACTGTCAGCATTCAGACGAGCAGCAATTTGGTTCTGAGTTGGCGTACCGGAAAGAATGTCAAGGTTCGTGCCTTCAACGCTCAGCAGAAGACGAAGTGTTGACTTGCGGATGAAGAATCGAACATCCTTGGCAAACACATTGTTGTTGTTGAACTCGTCAGCATCAACCGATACTTCAACACGGTACCGTGGGGTAACGTTGGCGCTCATCGAAGCGAATTGCGCAGGCACGTTATACCCGGTCATACCAAGGTATGGCTGTGGTGACCATGATGGGATAGCAAACTGAATGTCCTTTGACTGACCTGACGTCAGGCTCGTCGTGATCACGCGGTCCACCAGCGGGAAGCTGCTGTACTGTGCAGGATTCATCACCGCATTGTTCGAAGCCGGTGTTTCGATGAAGACGCGAACGCGGACCCGTGAACGCGTCGTGGCAAGTGCTCCGTTGTTACGGACACGTGCACGCACATCAACTGGTGCTGTGGTCATGATATACTCGGCATCGCTCGTCGGGCCTACCGCATCACGATACGCGGCTGGACTCAGAACGTCGATCACTTCAAGATCGCTCACATAGAGACGACCATTGAATTCATCAGCGCCGATGTCGTAGCCAAGACCGGCTTCGCCACGGATGTTGTTTTCGACGTCCAGCTTTGTACCGCTGAGTCGCTCACCATTGTTGTTCAGAATCGAGCCGATTGGCACTTGTGGCGTCACGACAACACGCAGACTCTGATTCGGAGCTGTACCGACAAAGGCATGATCAGCGACGAAGTTTCCGTACGGTGAGTTGATGTCCTGTCCCGTCCAGTTGCGCCACTGTGCAAGTGTTGCAAACTCTGTCTGTGAACCGGCCGATACCAGTTCGCTCACGTGCGACACTTCCACAACACGTCCGATACCGGCGTTTGGCGTCCAGAAGGCATTCTTGTTCGAGATCAGAGCACCAGGTGCCGTTGTTGGCAGGTACCAGGTGTTAACGCGGCCATTGCGGAAGATCGTACCCTGATAGAAGATTGCCGAGTTCGTGATGGCTGCCGTGTTGGAGTCCGTCAGCATCGCCAGCGCGTTGTTCATCACAACAGGTGCATTGGCATTCTGAAGACCTACGCCAACCAGGGCGCCTGTACCGCTAAGACCATCAGCTGTGATCACAACCGTGTTGTTCACAACGGAGTCTTGAGCCGTGAAGTACTCGACAGTGTTTGGTGTCAGAAGTGCTGTAGTTGGTACGGACGACGTGACGCGGCGCGTGTACAGGTGAATACCGGCAACGTTTGCTGCTGCTCCCGTACGGGTCAGACCCCAAACCATGTTGCTGGTGACGTATGTACGCTCGGCCTTGTTCGGGAAGAGTACGCGTGCGCTGCCGCTACCGCCGGCAACCGACTGATAATCATTGCGAGCCTGCTCAACGGTAATACCACGAACCCATGCCGAAGCTGATACACCGCTGATCTCATTACGTGCGATGAACAGGTTCATGTTGTTGTAGCGAAGCTCACCACCGGCGAGGATACCGGAGGCATCCGTTGGCGTTCCACCGGTTACTGCACCAACATTGTAGATGCGGTTGCCCGTGATCTGGGCACCGTCTTCGTAAGCAGCGAAGATACCCGCACGACGAACGTTGAAGATCAGGTTGTCGCGGATTTCCGTGCCGGCATTGTAGTACGGACGGAACTCATTGATACCGCTCTTGATGAGCGAGCCGATACCGATCGATACGATACCATAGCCGAAGCCATTGATTTCGTTACCAATGAACTTGTTGTTGGTGTTGATCAGCGTATCGAGGTTACCAAGGTTGTCAGGATTGATCGTGTCGCGGTTGACGATACCGGCCGTGAACGACACCGTGTTGTTACGCGTGTTCGTCTCGAAGCGGTACTGGTTCGAACCGGAGTTGAACTGTACCTGAGGAAGCGACGTGGCATACGTTGGCGTTACGCCGGTTGCGTTCTCAACCAAGACGTTCTGGATCGAAATGTTCGACGAACCAGAGGAGAGATAGAAGACGGACACAAACGGTGACGTCGTTGTCGTCTTCCGCATCGTAAAGCGCAGTGCCTTCTGGATTCCACCATCAAATGTGATGTTACCCGCAGAATTGGCATTCTGGGCGTTGGCGAAGTACTGTGCACGCTGGATCGCGTACAAGTTCGAAGGTGACGTATTCTGACCAAACAGAACACCAAGGCCGGACTGCGTTTCCATGTTGATCGTTACAGCACCCTTGGAGATAGAGCGCTCTGTTGACGGACGGAATGTGATGGTGTTCGTTGCACTTACACCAATAATGCGCGACGAGAGGTCGATCGCGGGTGTTGCAACACCAACCTTTGTTACAGTGTAGGTGTTGTCCGTGAATTCGAACACAACCGGACCGCTAACACCGCGGAAGTACAAGGCGTTGAGAGCCGAGTCGATCGTTGGGAAGTTCCGTGGGCCGGTTACCGTGCTACCGATCGTGTATGTACCATTGAAATTTGCCTCAACATTTCGCGTGATGCAGATCTCGTTGTTCGTCGTAACCGGGTCACCAGGATACTCAACACGGAAGCAGAAGCGGTAGTCGCCGCCTTCAACCGGTGTGAATGTTGGGAACGTAAAGATCGCCTTGTTGAACTGGCCAGCGGCGATGTCCGGGACAATACCAGTCTGGTTATAGACGACCGTATTCTGAGGAAGCTTGGTGATGATCAGACGAACTGGAACGTTCGAGAGATCCTGAATACCATTGTTCTCAAAAATGCCTTCCGGACGGAACGAACGTCCTTGAATCAGGACCTGAGTCAGGTTGGTCGGATTTGGTACCGGAACGTTGACAGAACTGACCGCTGGTTCTTCGTTGTAGCCAATCTCGAAATTGAGGTTTGGCGACCCCGGACGTGGGAAGCAATCGTTGAACGAGTTCTCATCCGGGAATGGATCAACCAGATCCGCACAACCAACCGCACGGTGAATACCAACAGGGTGGCCGCCAGGACTTGGAATAAAGTTGGCGAACGTTTGCGTCAAACGCACTGTTGATGCCAGTGGATCTACCACATTGACGGTGTCTGCATACTCAATAGCACCCGACGGTGCATACAGCATGACGCGAGCTCGGAAATTCTTTACGGTATCAAGGCCCGAATTCTGGAACACCGCTTCAACAGGGATTTGAGTTGTGTTTGGGTACTTGAAACGACGCGGAGCGTCGTTGTTCTGTGGCGAACGGATCTGACGAGTGGATATGTCACGCTGTACAGCGATCGTAAACGCCCTTGAGTATTCGTCAGGACAAGCCGAACCAGGCGCAGCTGGTGCGCGAACAAGCAGGGCATACTCACCACCAATGGCATTGGTCGTATTGAGGGCATTGCCCGGCCCAGCAAGGCGGCCTGTTGCGGTTGGAGGGTTGATGTTGAAAATGCCAGCAGAAGGAGCAACGAAGGTCCAACTTGCAGAGTACACCGTATCGGTGCTTGGCAATGGACCGAAGATCCGATACTGCAGCTGCGTTGACTGACCCGCTTGCGAAGCCCGCACAGCGATCATTGGGGCTGGGCGGTTTGCCGAAAGTCCGTCGTAGATGTTACCCTTCACGAGGATAGCAGAGCTGTCCGGAGTGTCATTCGGGAATGACGTACCGGAAAATGATCCGAGGATATCAACATCGTGGTCTTCGCAATCTGGATAGTTGAAATCCAATAACTGACACGGGTCGGTCGGGCACGGCATACCGCCATAATAACTTGCGGTCATTATGCGCATGCGTGTTCGGCCAATCCTGGTATCGCACGGGAGGTTCATCGTGAACGTAGCAGTCGCTCCACCGTTGAGAATACACACTAAGCGCTCCGTCGGCGCGAACAGACCGTCCTGATTGACGTCCAACCATACGGAATAGCTGACGCCGAAGAAGGCCGTTCCCATCTGAATCGTGACGTTGACGTTGGCACCACGCGGGATTGGAGCACCCGTACTGGTGAGGTACTCATACCCGCCCGCACCTACGCCCGATGTGCGGGAATAGTTACTCCCGATCGTAACGCCGCTGATGAACGTCGTTCCTGTCCACGCCTGGGCTGGCTGCGTGGGCCTGCAGTACTGGGCATAGAGCTCTCCGCCCGATGCCAGCAGCACCAAAAGAATCATTGCCTTAACGGCAACAGAGTAAAATCGGAACATGGGTCACCCCAAAAAGATGAAAGTTTTGATTGTTCTCAGATTCAGACTCATCGACGGCGGCAGAGCCCCCTCAAAGTGGCCTTACTTGGCCAACAAAAGAGGAGCCTCTATGCACGTTCGAGTAACATACGACACCATGGCAACATTGTCAAATGGTTCGTGTGAAAAAGTTTTCTCCATGCTTCATGATTTTGATTTCCGCTGTTTCTGGGCTCCTGTTTTCGAGTTCTGCTTGCCGGTCAGAACCACGGCATTTTTCGGCAGCACGAGATTGCAGCTGGTTTGGCTCCTGTACGAGCTGCCACAGTACGGCTCAACTTTTCGCACTTTGTCGCCAAGTTTTACCATGAATGACGATGCTACGGAGGGGTCCACAGGCACAACTTTGAGGTGTTCGGCAATGTTCTTTCCGAGGGTGTAGGTTGTTGCCTTGCCTTGATTTACGGCAGTAATGAACGTCACCGTCGGTTCTTCCTTGCTTCCGCTACGCTTTACCGAGACAAGTCCTCGTGTGTCGTATTGCGACACGAAACCGCTCACAACCGGACTGACCGGGATGAATTTCCCGTCTCCATTGCCGAACAACACAAGCCCCTTACCCGCATCGTAGCGAATGATATCGCCCTCTGCACCGTACATATTGCCCACGATGATCATATCAATGGCATTGTCATCATTAAGATCCATGGTCTCGATTCCCATTA
>VEQR01000012.1 GCA_018883125.1 Candidatus Kapaibacterium sp. | reverse complement strand
GCGCAGCTACGATCTGGCTGAGTGATCCGTATTGCTCTGGAGATTCGCGCAGAGAGACAAGGATCATCCACGCCATGGGAGCGATCATACCGCACGCAACCAGTACAAGCACCAGCTGTAGCGTCCACCGACGCAGTTGAATGCCCAGAGGCGCCATTATCGGTAGAGCCCATGGTCGTTGATAAAGTCGCGCACGGCCTTGGTCGTTAGGTAGTTGATGCTCTTGCCATCACGCACGCGAGCACGGATGTCCGTCGAGGATATCTCGAGCAATGGCGCGTTAATCCACGTGGGTTTGCGACCATCAACGGTAAGTGTTTCCGTGAGGCGATCTTCCATTTCCGGAGTCAGCAGAAAGGGGCGACGCACAATGCACAGGTGTGATGTGCGAAGCAGCTGCTGCCACTGATGCCAGCGGACAAACTCTACCGCTTGATCGCTACCGATCAGAATGTAGATCGCCGCTCCGGGAAACTTCTCCTGCATGGCACCAACGGTGTCAATGGTATAAGAGATTCCGCCGCGGACGACTTCAAGGTCGCTGACGTGAAATAGTGGATGCTGTTCGGTAGCCAGACGAACCATTGACAACCTATCCTGCGCGCTGGCAAGCATCGGATCATCAACTTTGAACGGAGATCTCGCCGTTGGAACAAAGTAGCACGCGTCAAGATTGAGCTGATCAACAAAGCGATCGGCAATGATCAGATGGGCGATGTGAATGGGATTGAAGGATCCCCCGATAATGCCAAGACGCATGATGCTTTTCGATTGTCCTACAACAGCAGAAGCAACGACGTAGCCATGACGGCCATGCCGGCAACGAGTCCGTACACACTCAGGTGATGCTCACCGTAATCACGCGCTGCCGGTAGGAGCTCATCGATAGAGATGAACACCATGATGCCCGCAACCAAACCAAAAAGAACCCCCATCACCACCGGACTCATTATCGGCAGCAGTATCAGATAACCGATGACTGCGCCGACGGGCTCTGCCAGCCCGGAGAGAAATGACCAGAAAAATGCCCGCTTGCGGTCATTGGTGGCATAGAACACCGGCACGCTGACGGCGATACCTTCCGGTATGTTGTGAATGGCAATCGCAATGGCAATGGCCAGTCCCAGGCTCGGATCATTCAGAGCGCTGACGAACGTGGCAAGGCCTTCGGGAAAGTTGTGAATACCAATTGCCAATGCCGTCATGATCCCGACCCGCATCAGCTGATTGCGCTTGCGAAACTCAGCACTGCGATGCTCATCATCCATGTACTCCACACTCATGTTCTCGTGTGGGTTTTCGTACGTAGGCACTAGCTTGTCGATGATGGCGATAAGGCCAATGCCAGCAAAGAACGAACCAACAGCCCACCATCGTCCTTGAGCCGGACCGTAAACCTGGGTGAGGGCCATAACGGATTTGTTGAGGATCTCCACGAACGACACGTAAATCATCACTCCGGCAGAGAAACCGAGCGAGACCGAGAGGGCCTTCGTACTTGTGCGCTTGGTAAAGAACGCCATCGCCGAGCCGACGCCTGTTGCAAGCCCCGCCAGCAGCGTGAGTGCAAAAGCGTAGCCAACGGCGTGCATGTCCGTCATGCCAGGGTCTTGACGAGGCTCGAAGCCGTGGCGCGGCGTCCATGGACAACATTCAGCGAAACCAGTGACCGGCTTGGCTTGCAGCGAGCTTCGAACTCGTCGCGGAACTTCTCAATGAATCCCTTCACTGGCCATGCAGCTGCGTCTCCCAGAGCGCAGATCGTATTGCCCTCGATATTCGATGCCACGTTATACAGAAGATCGATATCGGCTGAGGTTGCTTGACCGTGATCAAGACGGTGTAGAACCTTTTCCATCCAGCCACAACCTTCACGACATGGGGTGCACTGACCGCAGGATTCGTGATGGTAAAACCGCGCGATGCGAAGTGTAACGGCCACGATGTCCGTATCCTCATCCATCACCATGATGCCGGCTGTACCGATGTGCGTGCCGAGCTTTTTGAGAGACTCTTCATCCATGCGCACACCTTCTATCTCGTCTCCGCGCATTGGTGGCATAGAGGAACCACCGGGGATGATGGCCTTGACCTTTTTGTTGCCTGGAACGCCACCACAGACGTTGTATATGATGTCGGTAAGGAGAGTACCCGTTGGCAACTCATACACACCTGGCTTGTTGACGTGACCGCTAACACCATACAGGATGGTACCGGAATGCCCTGGAGCTCCGATGGCCGAGAATGCCTCGGCACCCATGGACATGATTGGCGGCACGGTAGCGATCGTTTCGACGTTGTTGATCGTTGTTGGCATACCCCAGAGCCCCTTATTCGCTGGGAAAGGGGGCTTGTAGCGTGGGTAGGCGCGATCACCTTCGAGGGAGTTCATCAGCGAGGTTTCTTCACCGCAGATGTAGGCTCCAGCACCCTTGTGTACCACGATGTCAATGCTGTAGTCTCCACCGAAGGTCTGCTTCATCTTCTCGCCGACAAGCCCCTTAGCATAGGCCTCGTCAACGGCGGCCTGCATCATGTCTACCCATGCGTGGTATTCGCCACGGATGTAGATGAATGCCATTTTTATGTCCATGGCATAGCCAGCTATCAGAATACCTTCGATAAGCTGATGCGGATTGTATTCGAAGATCTGACGGTCCTTGAACGATCCGGGTTCAGACTCATCGCCATTGATGGCCAGGTATTTCGGCTTGTCGTTGCCCTTTGGCATGAACGACCACTTCAGTCCCGTTGGGAAGCACGCGCCGCCGCGGCCTCGCAGGCCAGAGCGCTTAACCTCATCAATCACCGCATCCGGCGTCATGGCCAGTGCTTTACGATACGCATTGTACCCGCCGTTGGCCAGATACACATCTGCCTTATGCAGGTCGGCAATCTTCGGGAGAACAAGGTGTGGTGCCGTATACATGAGCTTCCTCAAAATGATCGCAAATATAGCGAGTGGCCGCCAGTGGCGGCATCAGGACATCCGGGTTGATTCGACGACGACGGCCAGCCCCTGACCGACACCGATGCAGAGAGCGGCCGCACCGAAGCGCACGTTTCGACGTCGCATCTCGCGCACAAGGCTACCGAGTATTCGCCCACCGCTCATTCCAAGCGGGTGACCTAACGCGATTGCACCGCCGTTAACGTTAACGCGGTCGGATTCAAGACCCAGTTCGCGAATGCACGCCAAGGCCTGCGCAGCAAAGGCCTCGTTGATCTCCACAAGCTCGAGATCCTCAACCCCGATCCCGGCGCGCGAACAGGCCTGCTGAATCGCACCAACAGGACCGATGCCCATAATTCGTGGATCGACACCCACGGCGCCGGAGCTCAGGATACGAGCGTAAACGTGGGAGCGCAGATGTGGTTGACGCTCAAGCATCACTTCGCTCACAAGCACCATTGCCGAGGCACCGTCGTTGAGTGATGATGAGTTGCCGGCCGTTACAGAGCCCCCTTTTCGAAAGGCCGCGTTCAGCGATGAGAGTCTTTCGATAGAGGTGTCTTCACGGGGCTGCTCATCGCGATCTACGATCTTGGGATCGCCCTTTCTCTGTGGGATCACCACCGGAACGATCTCCTCGTTGTGCGCACCCGACTGTTGGGCTGCGCAGGCGCGCGCGTGACTCGCCAGCGCGAAGGCATCCTGATCCTGACGGGATATACCCCATCGCTCGGCAATGTTCTCAGCCGTCTCCCCCATTGATTCCAGAGGAAAGAGCTTTTCCATGCGCGGATTCGGATAGCGCCATCCCAAGGCGGTGTCGTAGGCCGTGATGTTGCCAAACTGGGCTCCACCCGACACATTTTTTGGAAGACTGTAGGGGGCTCTCGACATGCTCTCAACGCCGCCGGCAACAACCATGTGTACTTCTCCGCTGGCAATGGCGCGCATACCCTGGATCACGGCCTCGAGTGATGAGGCACAAAGCCGATTGACAGTCACTGCCGGTACAGTTTCCGGAAGTCCGGCAAGCAGCGTTGCCATTCGAGCGATGTTACGGTTGTCTTCCCCTGCCTGATTCGCGCAGCCGATAATCACGTCGTCAATATTCGAAGGATCGATCGAAAGGCGCTCTACAAGCGTTCTAAGAAGATCGCCGGCAAGGTCATCGGGTCGGACCGAGGACAAAGCGCCGCCATACTTTCCGACAGGTGTGCGAAGTGGTTCGAGGATATAGACTGGTGTCATTGGTAAAGGTCGTTGTTGAGGACGAACTGATCTATTGGTTTACATGGATGCGAGATTGCGTTCGAGCTTAGCCAGCGTATCCGTCCAATCCGCTTGCTTTTGACGCTCAACGTCAATGACCTCGGGCTTAGCATTTGCAACGAAGTTGGGATTCGAGAGTTTCTTCTCCACGCCAGCAAGAGCACCTGAGAGACGTTCGATCTCTTTCGTAAGCCGCATTCGTTCTTTGTCGAAGTCGATCTTTCCGGCAACGACGAGATAGATTTCAATGCCACGCACGATATCAGCAACCGAACCATCTGGCTTGGTCACAGCCTCCCCAATGCGCAGATCTGCACAGCGTGCGAATGTTGAAATGATGGACGACTGAGAATGGAAAAATTCGAGATCGGCCGCGCGAACATTTAGGTGCACGTCAAGGCGTTCTCCCGGTGGTATGCCCATTTCGGCACGCTGGCGTCGAAGAGCTTCCACAACAAGTTGCAGGGTTTCGAAACGTTCTTCCGTTACTGAGTCGATCGACGATGCATCAGCAATCGGTGCCGTGGATTTCGAGATCGAAGAGTTCTCCGGGTGACCAAACAGACCATGCCAGAGTTCTTCCGTAAGAAACGGCATCACCGGATGCAGAAGATGAAGCGTGCCATTGATGATTTCAAACGCGTGATTCAACACCGCAACCTTATGGCTATGATGCGAAGCATGCTGGAGCTGAACCTTCACCACCTCTACATACCAATCGCAAAAATCCCGCCAGATGAAGTCGTAAAGGAGTTTGGCATACTCTGTTATGCGGTAGTCTGCAAGTGCTGTCGACGCTGCCTTCACCGTAGACATATATCGTGACTGAATCCAATGGTCGGCCGTTGAAAGTGCATAGTCACTGTGCTCGCCCCCTTGCTCGGACTCCGCTACTTCGCGTTGCTTCATCTGCAGGAATCGGCACGCGTTCCATACCTTGTTCGCAAAGTTGCGACCGAGTTCCATCGATGGAATGTCCTGCGTCTTGTCGTTGATATCCAGACGCACATCCGTACCCAGCGGTGCCAGATAGATCATTGCAAAGCGCACGGCATCTGCACCGTACGAATCAATGATACCGAGAGGGTCAGGCGAGTTGCCGAGCGACTTAGAAAGCTTACGGCCCTTTGCATCACGAATGATCGACGTAAAATACACGTCCCGGAACGGCACCTTCCCATTGAACTTCAGAGTCGCCATGATCATCCGCGCAACCCAGAAGAAAATGATATCCGGCCCGGTAACCAAGAGATTCGTCGGTAGATAATACCCCATTAGGGCGTTGACGTTCTCAGAAGGACTCTTCTCGTGAGTGATCGGCCCCTTCCATCCCATGGTCGTCATTGGCCACAGCCACGACGAGAACCAGGTATCAAGCACGTCCGGATCTTGGCGCAACGAAGCGTCGGCAGAAAGTCCAAGCTTCGTCCGGGCCTCGGCTTCATTCTGCGCTGCCGTGTATTGGCCGTCCTCAGCGAAATACACCGGAATGCGATGACCCCACCACAGCTGGCGCGAAATACACCAGTCGCGGACGTTCGTCATCCAGTGTTCGTAGGTCCGAACCCAGTGATTGGGATAAAAGCGGATATCGCCGTTGCGCACCGCCTCCATGGCGGGTTTGGCAAGGGGCTCCATGCGCACAAACCACTGGTCACTCAGGTATGGCTCAACTGGTTCTTCTCCCCGTTCACTGAAGCCGACGTTGTGGGTGTAGTCTTCTTTGCGTTCGAGAAGCTCTGTCTCTTCGAGTCGAGCTACGATCTTTTTCCGAGCAACGAAACGGTCGAGGCCAGCAAATTCGCCGGCAAGCTCGCCCAAGGTTGCGTCGGCCATTATGCATTGCGGCATCTCAAGGTTGTGACGAAGACCGATCTCAAAGTCGTTCGGGTCATGTGCCGGTGTGATCTTCACGCATCCGGTACCAAACTCCGGGTCAGCATAGTCGTCGGCGATGATTGGTACCGTGCGGTCAGTCAGAGGGACAATGACGTGGGATCCGATAAGATGTTTGTAGCGTTCATCGTTCGGATTCACTGCCACCGCAACGTCGGCAAAGATCGTTTCGGGCCTGACGGTGGCAACGAGAAGCGTTCCTGAGCCATCCGCCAGATGATACCGCAGGGTATAGATGTACTCACGGACCTCGCGAAAGATCACTTCTTCATCAGACAGAGCGCTTTGAGCAACCGGGGACCAATTGATGACGCGCTTGCCGCGGTATATCAGGCCCTCATCGAAAAGCTTAATGAATACCTCTTTGACAGCCGTACTAGCCGACTCGTCCATCGTGAACAGCGTCCGGTCCCAGTCGGCAGATGCACCCAGGGTACGCAGCTGGTCAAGGATAATGCCGCCATACGTGTTCTTCCATTCCCACACACGGTCGACAAATGCCTCGCGTCCGAGATCGTAGCGCGTCAGTCCTTCAGATTTGAGTTCCTTCTCAACTTTTGTCTGCGTAGCAATGCCGGCGTGGTCCAAACCCGGAAACCAGCACGACTCTTTTCCATTGAGCCGTGCCCAACGGATATAAATGTCCTGAATGGTGTTGTTCAGGACATGACCGAAGTGGAGAATACCCGTGACATTGGGAGGGGGCATCAGAACCGAGTACGGCTCCAGCGCGGACGGTGCGGAGTGATAGATGCCGTCCTGCTGCCATTGTGCATACCATCGACGTTCGGAATGAGCGGGGGAATAGGTTTTTTCGAGCGGTGATGACATGTCAGACAGGATGTTTATTTGAGAGTGTGAATCCCTCAAAGATAACCCATATCGTTTCCGTGCAGGTAACACCGTAATTGATGGCAATGGTGAGATTTGTGCCCGATGCTAATATATTTGCCGGTCGATGCTCACCGGCAATTCGTCTGCCGGCTGCACGTCGTGCGAATCGAAGTAAACGAACAACAGAGAACACCTTAGGAGTCCGTCATGTTGACACGGTTCAAAGGAGCAATTCCACTCGCGGTCTGCGGTATTGCACTCTTCCTCGTCTCCTGCACCTGCAAGATCAAGGAAGAGCAGCTGTCACAGATCCGTCAAATTCGAACACAGGACAAGGAAGCGGCTGCCGACATTACCAAGGCCGAGTCAGAAAAGTCCCGCGTAACGAAGGAGTTGGCTTCACGTCAGTCAGAAGTCCGAAACTGCAACGATCGCCTTTCGTTCGTGCAGCAGAAGAAGGCGCAATGGCCAAACATCTGGGGTGACTGGGATCCGAATGCCCCCGAAGTTCCGGCCGCGGCACCATCAACGCAACCAAAGAAGTAAGCCAAGAAAGGAAACCCTATCATGAAGAAGACACTCGTTCTGCTGTTTGCCTGTGCCTGCTTCGTGCCTTCCTTGGCACAAGAGGTACCACCCCCTCCGGTGAGTAAGGCTGATGAGCTTCTCACCTGTGAAGAGGCTGATGCGCGCATCAAACAATTGCAAACCGACCTCGATGCGCTGAAGTCGAAGTTGTCAAAGCTCAATGACGATGTGAAGAAAGGCGAATCTGACCTCTCAAATGCAGTTTCTGCACTGAAGAAGTGCGGCGACGAGATCAACGCCCTTGTTGGTGCCACAGATGCAGACATTGCCGCCTTCCGCGAAAAGATCGGACGCCTTGAGGGTTCCGTTCGTGAAATGCAGCGATTGAGCGACGATGCTCTTGCTGACCGTCAGGATGACGTAAAACAGCTTCAGCGCTCTCTCAATGAGCTTGCCCGTCAGCAGATGGCCATGATCCCTGAGTTTTACGATCGGATTACGAGCCTTCGCCGCAATATCAAGGGGCTTTACCGTGAAAAGCGCGTCAAGGGATACACCGTTGGAACGTGGGCAGAAAATCGCGACTGTCTCTGGAATATTGCCGGTCGCACGGAGATCTATGCAGACCCGTTCCAATGGCCAAAGATCTGGCAGGCCAACACCGGCATGATCAAGAACCCTGATCTTATCCAGCCGGGATGGGTGCTTACCGTGCCCCCTGCCGGACCTAAGACATCTGAGGAAATGAAAGCCGAAAGATCCTACTGGCGCAAGAAGCGTGCCATGGAAGCCCCTCCTGCAAGCGGGACTACGGCACCTTCTACTACTGGCACCTCGAAGTAAGACGGGCGTCATGAAAATTTGATCACAGAGCGCGGGCCGATCTTTGTTTGATCGGCCCGCGTTGTATTTTCAGCCACATGCATATCGTCGAAAAGAAGGTTAAAATCTCGGACGTCGATCCGGTTGAATTGCTCGGTCCCAACGAGCAGCATCTTCAACTCATCGAAAACAAGTTTGACACGTCAATCACTGTGCGCGGTGACACGGTCATTCTGCGCGGTGAGCCAATCGAGGTGAAGAAGATCGAACAGATCTTCTCAGAACTTGTTCATACCCTGCGCCGCACCGGACGTCTGCAACTGAATGACGTATCGATGATAACTGATCTGGTTGAAGGGGGCCGTACTGCCGCCATACCCAGCAGCATGAGTAAGGAAGAGCTCGACTCGGTGATTCTCTGGGGTAAGAAGGAAATGATCCGGGCTCGCACTCCGCGCCAGATGGATTATTACACGAAGGTCCGCTCAAATGACCTTGTGTTCTGTATCGGTCCGGCAGGAACGGGCAAAACGTTCCTCGCCGTTGCCATGGCTCTTGCCGCACTGCGTGCCAACGAGGTCACTCGCATCATTCTCTCTCGTCCCGCTGTGGAAGCGGGAGAATCTCTGGGTTTCCTACCCGGAGATATTTCCGAAAAGGTCGACCCATATCTTCGCCCCCTCCTTGATGCCTTGAGTGACATGATCAGTCCTGACAAACTCAAAGGCATGCTCGAAAAGCGTGTTGTGGAGATCGTTCCGCTGGCCTACATGCGGGGCCGAACACTGAACAACTCGTTCATCATTCTCGACGAGGCACAGAACGCCACACGCACGCAGATGAAGATGTTTCTGACGCGTCTTGGGCGCAACTCCAAGGCCATCGTCACGGGCGATGTAACTCAGACAGATCTTCCGAAGCGACATGAGTCTGGGCTGCCGGATGCCGAACGACTTTTCAGAGGCATTCGTGGTATCGATTTTGTGCATTTCGATACCGCTGATGTTGTTCGCCATCGACTTGTGGCCGAGATCGTCTCGGCCTACGAGCGTGATGAGCAAAAGAACGCCTCGCGCGAGAAGGTTGCTGATCGGCAATGAACGATCTGTTCCAGCTTGGCTTTCTGTCGATCTCCTGGCTAGACTTGCTTGACGTAGCCATTGTTGCAGCGGCTTTCTGGTTCGTCTATCGGAGTCTGCGCGACACGCTGGCTTTACAGGTGCTATTTCTGTTGTCAGTTCTGTTGCTTCTGAATTTCGTGACCGATGCTCTTGGGCTGCAGACGGTGAGTTGGATATTGCGACGCTTGGGCGACGTGGGACTTATCGCCTTTGTTGTGCTGTTTCAGCCGGAGCTGCGGCGACTTCTGCTGCTCTTTACCCGCTGGCGGGTGTTTCGGTTATTTCTCCGCTCGCGCTCCACTGAGGTCATTGACATTGTCGTCGATGCTGTTGAGCAGATGTCGACGCTGCATATCGGCGCTCTTATTGTCTTTTCCCGCGCCGATCACGTCAAAGTAACCGTCGATACCGGCGTAAAGCTCAATGCCACAGCATCAGCTGAACTTCTTGAGTCGATCTTTCATCCGCGCTCGCCCCTTCACGACGGAGCCGTTGTGATTGATGGTCAGCAGGTTGTTGCTGCTCGTTGTGTATTGCCCTTGAGTATGACGCAGCGGGTTGGCTCGAGGGTTCTCGGCACTCGGCACCGTGCAGGACTTGGACTTTCCGAACAGGCCGAGGCTGTGGTGCTGATCGTTTCTGAAGAACGAGGTACCGTGAGCCTTGCCTATAGCGGTGAGCTCGAAATGGACATACCGCTTTCCCTTCTTGGCGCTACATTGCAGCAGCGCCTTACCTCCGTTCTTGCCTCCTAACGAAATTCTCACGTTATCATGCCCGCTCTTCCAGAACGACAGTCTTCCCCATTTGAACTTCAGCGCCGAGCACTCGTTGCAACGCTTCAACAACGTGGTATCACCAGCGCAGCGGTTCTGGCTGCAATGGGCGCTGTGCCACGAGAGGCATTTGTACCGGCTGCTTTATCAATGCGTTCCTATGAAGACTCTGCTCTTCCCATTGATAATCGGCAGACTATCTCGCAACCGTTTACCGTGGCCTTCATGACCCAAGAGCTTCAGCTTGACCGTCCGAGCAGGATTCTTGAGATCGGCACAGGTAGTGGCTATCAGGCAGCTATTCTTTGCTGTATGGGACACCACGTCGTTTCTATCGAACGTCATTCGCTTCTTTCGCAGAAGGCCCGGACAACGCTCAAGCTTCTTGGTTATGATGTGCAGTGCCGCGTTGGTGATGGAACAATCGGGTATCGTGAAGGGGGCCCTTACGACGGCATCATCGTTACGGCGGGCGCGCCAGACGTGCCGCAGACGCTTGCACGACAGCTGACGATCGGCGGGCGGATGGTGATTCCGGTTGGCACACTCCAAGAGCAGCGACTTTACCGAGTTGTTCGCACAGGCGAAGAGTCGTGGAAGGGCGAAGAACTCGGCCATGCAAAATTCGTTCCTCTGATCGGTCGTTCTGGGTGGGAAGACCTTGCCGGATAGCAGCATGCGCCGAGTCGTAGTTATTGGTGGTCCAACAGCATCTGGTAAGACTGCAACGTCGCTCGCATTGGCTGAGGCGACGGCATGCGAGATCATCTCTGCCGATGCCCGTCAGATATACTGTGGAATGGATATTGGGACGGCTAAGCCGACGCTAGATGAACGCCGACGTGTTCCCCACCACCTACTTGATATACGTCAGCCAGGTGAAGCTTACAACGCTGCTCAGTATGCCCAGGATGTGCATTCTGCGATCGAGAACATTCCTCGATCATCGCTTCCTGTCATCGTTGGTGGCTCGGGTCTCTATATCAAGGCCGCGTTGGATGGTCTTTCGTCACCGATCGGTGAGATTGATGAATCGATCCGTGAGGCTCTGGTGGTGGAACTTGAGGAGCGCGGACGAGACGCGCTGTATGATGAACTGCAGCGGGTTGACCCCGTAGCGGCTGAATTGTATGTGGATAGGAATCCTCGGCGTATCACTCGGGCTCTTGAAGTCTATCGTGCAACAGGGAAGCCCCTTTCATCGTTCTGGAATGCCGCTCCCACAGTCTCCAAATATGACGTCATGTATTTCGCGACCAATCACGAGCGAAGTGTATTGCGTTCCCGAATCGATCTGCGGTGTGACTGGATGTGGGAGAACGGGCTGCTGGAAGAAACGCAGCGACTTCTTGATGCCGATGTCGACCCCGAATGTCAGGCACTGCAGACTGTTGGATATCGTGAGGCGATCAGTGTTCTACAGGGAACGAGCTCGCTTGAACATGCACAAGCGCAGCTGAAGATATCAACATGGCACTACGCCAAACGGCAGTTAACATGGTTTATGCGAGATTCGCGATACCAGTGGCTGAGCAACGGACCGGAGCTGAACGCCGCCGCCATTCTTGACATGATCTCGGAGAGGAAGAGGATTGAAGCGTAAGATTCTGGCTGTATTAACCGTTTTCGGGACATTGGTGCCGATAGTAGGAGCGCGATTGAGTACAGTTCCGGCCGCTGGATCGATGTTCAGTCCGAAACGTTCAACGGTTCCAACCGACAGTAGTGCGTCACTTCTTGAGCTGCAGCAGCGGCTCGACCGGCTCTTTACCTCATCGGGTTACCGTCCCATGGGCGTATCCGCAAAGGTCGTGTCACTTAAGACCGGGCGTGTGCTCTATGAGCGCAACGCAGACCTACCCCTAACGCCGGCATCGACGACAAAGCTCTTCACGACGGCTTCATTGCATCTGATGTGCGGTCCGGAAGCTCGCCTTCACACAGAGGCACGCAGCAATGGAACGCTGGAACCCGATGGAACGCTTCGTGGCGATCTCTATCTGGTAGGATGCGGTGACGCGCTCCTGACGGTTGCCGACGTTGAGGATCTTGCAGATCGCGTTCGCGCAGCCGGGGTGCAGAAGATCACGGGCCAGATAATCGGTGATGGCTCGCGGTTTGATGCCATGACGAGTCGGTCCGTGTACTCCGGCGACAATGAAGAAGTGGAGGCAACCGGAGAGATAACGGCCTTGAATATCAATCGAGGTACGGTCGGGTTTCTTGTCAGTGCCAGTCGATCCGGTGTGGCCAACGTTCAGCCGATTCCGGCATCAGATGCCATCAGTGTTGAGTCTCGTGTCCGTGTTATCGCACCGCGTCGTCGCCCGGTGATTAGCCCGAAGCGCGGTTCCGCTGGACGCGCTCGTCAGGCCGCTCCCACTCGCAGGCGTCCGTCTCGGTCTGTTAACCGACGAGGTGATGCCCCAATGGCACCTCGATACCGACGGCATTCCGTCGCACGGATTCATGCTCAAGCAATTGTGCAGCCGAATGGGAAGATGCACTACATTGTTACCGGTTCGATCAGTTCAGGAAGCAGCACAACGGTGTACGCGCAGATCAAGCGTCCGGCTCTGTTTGCTGCTGGCGTGCTTAGTCAGCGGCTGCGCAGCGGTGGAGTAGAGGTCGGAACACTCATTGCGGAAAGGCGATGTCCCCAGGGTTCAACGCTTATCGCGCAAACGGGGCGCCCCCTGCTTGACTTTACAAGCGTTGTGAATAAGCGAAGTGATAACCACCTTGCTGAACACGCCTTCAAGATGTGCGGTTACCGATCAGGGGTGAATCCTTCCACAGCCGCCGCCTCACGTGCGGCTGTGCTCAAGGCACTTGACTCGCTGGGCGTGCAGCGCTCCGGCTTGCTGCTCAATGATGGGAGTGGACTCTCCCGCAGGAACGTGGTATCGGCCTCTACACAGGTTGATCTGCTCCGTGCGTGTAGCCAGCAGGTATGGGGCGAGGAGTTCCGAAATTCTCTGGCAATTGCCGGTGTTGACGGATCGATACGTCGGCGAATGATCAGCACACCTGCCATGCAGAATGTACGGGCAAAGACCGGAACATTGCGCAATGTGAGCTCACTCGCTGGTTATGTCTCCACCTTGGATGGTGAGCCCCTTGTCTTCAGTTTTATCAGCAATGGTGCAGCGGTTTCGTCCTACAAGTTTGTGGAGGACGCTGCCGCCGTTGCTCTTGCCGGGTTCTCATGGAATCCCGCGGCAGTGCGAATGATGCAACCACAGCCATTGAAAATCGACAGCATGAAGGACAAGGTCACAACCGAGAAGCCGTAAGCTCTCCGCGAAGACGCGCCGATACATCAATCAGTTCGGCGGCCATTATGTTGACCTTGTGTGTTAACCTGACAATCTCATCTGCTGCCGAAGCGTGCAACCATGCACCGCAACGTGCGGCATCATAGGCCTGCATTCCCTGAGCGGCAAGTCCTGCGATGATTCCGGTAAGTATGTCGCCTGCCCCGGCTGTTGCCAGTGCGGGATTCCCTCTTTGAAGATAGCTGACATGCTCACTGGTGCACGTAGCCGCTGGCACGTGCTTGATGTGGACAACGGCGTTGTGAGTTGTTGCAATGGACGCGGCATACTCTACATAGCTGGTGGAGATTTTATCGCGAGTGGTGTTCAGAATGCGCGAAAGCTCACCGAGGTGAGGCGTCAAAATGAGATTGCCCTTTCGCGATGAGATCAACGGAAGGCATCGCAGTCCATCAGCATCAAGGACTATTGTCACATTCTGTGGGATGGCATTGATCACTTCGGCCATCATGGCAACCGTCCCCGGATTCGACCCCATACCCGGTCCAATGGCAACAACTGTGGCACGAGCGCAGCGGCGAAGGATAGCATTAAGAGAATCGGCGCTCATCGTGCCGTCGTCGTGATATCCCACTGTATGGGTCATGATCTCGCGTGGAGTCAGTGGGTGCACCGACGGCGTGACGAGTTCAACCATCCCCGCACCGATCGATAACGCTGCATGCGCCGTCATGGAAGGGGCTCCACGCATTCCCAGAGAACCACCGATGACGAGGACGTGCCCATAGTCAAACTTTGACGAAACCCTATGTCGGACAGGGATCAATTGGGCAACGTCGTCAGATTCCAGCACGACACCATCTGAGGAAGACTCCGAAAGCTCTTTTGGTGCGCCTATGGAGACGACATGGATCCGGCCGCAGATGTCAGGTCCGCTCTCTCGCAGCATACCGGGCTTGATTCCTTCCATAGTTACTGTGTGCTGACACCGCACAACACCGCGATCAATCTCCCCCGTCAGGCCGTCGAGGCCGGTAGGAATATCAATGGCTATGCGACATTCACTGCTGGAGTTCATCATGTCTGCCAGACGTCGGTAGTCGTCGGAAAGCGGCCGGCGAGCACCAGTGCCCAGAAGCGCATCGATCACGACATCGAACCTCTTACCATCGAGTTTGTTCACATGGTGGTGTTCTATGCGCCGAACACCATCCGCAAGGCCCTCCAAGGCAAAGACGTATCCGGCGGATACTGCTGATGACGCACTGGGAATCAGCACGGTAACGGTACCGGCATCACAGAGCATGCCGGCGATCATCAGTCCATCGGCCCCATTGTTTCCTGGACCGCAGACCACGAGAATGTTCGCTTGACCAGACGAATCAAAACGCTCTTGTGCGAGAATCTGACGTATCACCTTCACTGCGGCACTGGATGCCATGGTAATAAGTGCCGATTCAGTGATCCCCGCCTGAATGCAGCGGACATCAAGATCGCGCGATGCCGAAGGCGAATACATCTTGATCATTACGGCACAATATAGCCCGGCACGGCCGGCCTTGTTGCACGGTGCAAGTCATCGCTGTATGTTCGCCGCATGCGTAGTTATCCCGTACCATGGTTGACCACCATCGCGCTGTCCTGGTTGGTCTTGATGCTCATCACTGGTTGTGGTGGCATCGATCCAGATGCTGTTCGCCCCTTTACCGGTCTGCGAGGTACAATCCGATACGTTGGTGGGAAGAACGCCTGGCCAAAGGACAGTATTTATGATTTGCGCGTTGTGGCCTTTGAAAGGAAACCGAAGGTCCGCGAAGATGTTGTCTCCGCCGTCGTGCAGCAAACTGCGGCATTCAGTCCATTGATGCTCCCGACATTCGAGGATTCCACACTCTATGTTCTCGAGGTACTTGGAACCCCCCGGACCTTTGAATACGTGGTGGTTGCCATGCAAAACGGCCCGAGCTTTCTTACGGACTGGCTAATGCTTGATGTGTATGCTCCGTCTGGGGATCCGTCGCAGCCGGGACGCATCGTTGTGCCATCCGGCGCAACGATTGATCTCAACTTCCAAGTGGACTTCAACAACCTACCTCCGCAGCCATTCCCGTGACGCGGCCTATGGTACATACTTTGATGTCGGTACTGCTACTGCTGGTAACCGTGCTTGGAGTATCGCTCAACGCGAGTGCTCAGAGTTCACAGGACGCATCACAACGCTTGGTCACTATCGTCGGCACTGTTCTCGATGGTCAGTCCGATAAACCCCTACGTGGAGCAACGGTTCAACAGGTAGGCACCAGCCGCGGAGCATACACATCCTCGTCAGGGGGCTTCTCATTGCGCTGTATCAAGCAAGACTCTATCCTCCTTCGTGTATCATTCGTCGGCTACGCTCAGGCACAACTGTCAGTTGCGGGAGATTCATCAAGCGTTGATGTTGGTCCGATCCGCCTTGAAGTTTCATCGCGTCGTCAGCAGGAAGTGATCGTGACGGCAAACAAGCGCGTGCAGGCCGTACAGGACGTCCCCATCAGCGTCTCGATCGTCAAGACAGAAGACCTTGCGCAGCGCGGTATTGTTCGGCTCGACGAAGCCTTGCGCTACGTCAGCGGGATCAGTATTGCGCGCGATCAGGTTAGTATCCGCGGTGCCTCGGGCTTTGCTCTTGGTGTTGGCAGCCGGACAATGGTGATGATGGACGGCTTTCCGCTGATATCGGGTGACAACGGTGACATCAAGTTCGACGTGATGCCAGTTGCGGATATCGAGCGAATCGAAGTCATCAAGGGGGCTGGCTCAGCGCTCTATGGAACGGGAGCCCTTGGAGGCGTGGTCAGCATCATCACGAAGCAACCCACAGATGTGTTTTCCGTGTCAGGTCGGGTTTATGCTGGACTCTACACCGATCAGCCCTATGAGAAGTGGGAGTACATGAGCGGCTATCCCCTTCTCGGCGGTGCTGATGTGCGAGCTGGGCAGCGCGTTGGAAACTGGTCTTACAGCGTAAGTGGCGGCTACCGACGTGATCAGGGGTATCGCCAGTTCGATGAGACCGTACGGGGCTTCGGCTTCGCCAAGGTCACGTATGCTCTCAGCGAAGCATCGAACCTGCGATTCAATCTGTTCCATGCAGCCGATCAGCGTCAGAACTTCCTTTACTGGAAGGGCCTAGATAATGCAACACGTCCACCCGCCGTACAGGACATCAACGAGCGTATTGTTACCTCCAAAACAGCTGCAGGTTTAGAGTACTCTACCGTGATCTCCGACGAGCAATCCTTCATTGCCCGTTACGGTGTGTTCCGGACCATGTTCGAGACCTTGAATCCGGCTGCCGAAACACCGGCCGGTGTATCAATCGCACTGGCGCATTCGGCAGACCTGCAGCATACGGCGTCAGTTCTGAGTACAGTAACACTTACATCTGGTCTTTCGGCAAGAGTCAATTCCGTCACCAGCCCGATCTATGAGCAGACACTTCAGCATCTGGTGAGTGTCTTCTCTCAGGCAGAGTTGAATGTTGGAGCCGGTGCGCTTCTTACGGCTGGTCTTCGACTTGACCGTGAGGAGACGCTCACACTGAAGCCCCATCTTGAGCTCTCACCGAAACTCGGCCTGTCCATTCCTGTGAGCGAAGACCTATCCCTTCGAGCATCGGTCGGAAGGGGCTTTCGTGCTCCTACCGTTGCCGAACGGTATGCCAATACGCAGTATGGTCCTTTTCGGGTGCGTCCTAACCCGAGCGTTATGGCAGAGAGCTCCGTATCCTCCGAGATTGGCATAGCATGGCGCAATACTACCTTTCTGCCGTTCGAGCTTGATATTGCCATCTTCGATAACGAACTATACAGTCTGATCGAGCCCAGTTTCGATCTGACGACACCCGGTATTCCGATTGTGTTCACCAACCTGACGCGTGCACGGATCCTTGGTATGGAGGGAACGTTGCGATTTGCTATCACCAAGGATCTCATGGCTGAGACGGGGCTAACCCTTATGGATCCAACCGATCTTACACTTGGAAGCATTCTGAAGTATCGCAACAGGGTCCTCTGGTACTCCCGAGCTATGTGGTCGCCCCTTGCCGGAGTTAGCCTTCAGGCGGAGTACCGGTATCAGGACAGGGTGCAGGCCATTGATGACCGACTATCGTTGTTTGTCACCGATGCAGATGTCAGGGTACCTCTACACCTTGTGGATCTTCGACTCTTTGCTGATGCGTCAGATCATCTTCGCTGTGGCGTGATCGTTCGGAACGCCTTGAACTACGCCTACACAGAATCCATTGGAAATCTTGGTCCGCTAAGGACTGTGCTGCTGCAAGTGGAGATGCGGTAGCTGCTTCAGTAGCGTTCTAACGAGAAAGACTCGCCAAGGTAGCGCCGTCGTACTTCTTCGTTGGCTGCAATCTCTTGAGCTGTGCCGCTGACGAACATCGCTCCATCAATGAGGATGTAGGCACGGTCGGTAATGCTCAACGTTTCGTGCACATTGTGATCGGTTATCAGCACACCGATTCCGCGATGTTTGAGCTGACGTACGATGTGCATGATCTCCTCCACAGCAATCGGATCTATCCCGGCAAATGGCTCGTCGAGAAGAATGAACTTTGGATCTGTCGCCAGAGCCCGAGCGATCTCGCATCGACGACGTTCGCCGCCGCTGAGCATGTACCCTTTGCTCTTGCGAATGTGAGAGATGCCGAACTCATCGAGGAGTTTCTCGAGTTGCTCCCTGCGCTGCTTACTGCTAAGCTTGCGAGTCTCAAGGATCGCCATGATGTTCTGCTCAACTGAGAGCTTGCGGAAAATCGACGGCTCCTGCGGGAGATAGGCAAGCCCCATCCGAGCACGCTTATACATTGGTGTAGACGTAATGTCTTTTCCATCAAAGAGCACTGAACCGCTGTCCGGCGGTACCATTCCGGTGATCATGTAAAATGTTGTCGTCTTGCCGGCACCATTCGGGCCTAGCAAACCGACACATTCTCCCTGATGGACGTCGAGCGTACTTGCCTGCACAACCACCCGTCCTTTGTAGGCCTTGCGCAAATTGGTCGATGAAAGGACACTTCGAGATTCAATTTCGGACACCACCACTCCGTGGACGTTTCTTGAGAACCAGCGCGAGATTCAGAGTTTCCTCGCCACGCCGTACAGACAGCTCGATACGTTGATTAACCTCACCGTCAAGGATAGCAATATCAACATCTTCATCACGAAGAGTCGGCTTGCCATCAACGGCAATGATAACGTCTCCGGGCTCAACTCCTGCCTTCTCTGCTGGTCCACCAGAGGCGATCTCGCTCACAAGGACGCCTTCCGTGGTCTTAAGCCGAAAATATTTACGGACCTGTTCAGTGATGCTCTCCAGCTTCATACCCGTCCAGAAATCTCGATCGATGGCCCCGCCGGTTTTCAGCCGATCAACAATCTTGCGAACTCGGTTGATTGGGATTGCAAATCCTATGCCGATACTGCCCGACCCACGGCTGCTGTTTGCTGTGGAGTATATGACGGTGTTCACGCCGATCACCTCGCCGTTGGCATTCACCAGCGGACCACCGGAATTACCGGAGGAAATGGCAGCATCGGTCTGGATCATGTTGCGATAAACGCGCATCTCACCATTGTCTGATGGTTGCGTGAAGCTTACGCCAACGTTGGAAACCACACCAACGGTGACGGTTGGTTTGGCGTTGTTATCAAAGAGTCCGAACGGATTGCCAAAAGCAATTGACCATTCACCAACGGCCAGATCGTCGCTGTTGGCAAGCTTTAGGTACGGAAACCCGCTGCCATCGATCTTTAGCACCGTAACGTCGGATACCATATCTGTACCGATGATCTTAGCGTCATGCTTCGTACCGTCGGTGAGCGTAACAACGATCTTTGTTGCCCCTCCGGCAACGTGATCATTCGTAACGATATATCCGTCTTGACTGATGAGAAAACCTGAGCCGAGTGAGCGGACCTCATAACTTCGACGGTAATTGCGTCGGCGGTTACCGAAGAGCTGCTCGAAGAACGGATCAACGAAAAGATCGGAGAATGGATCCTGATACACCTGCGTCCGCGTCTCAGTCACATTGATGCCAACAATAGCCGGCGAGCAGATTGCCACGGCCTTCGTAATTGCATTGCGACGACTCTGACCGACATCATCGGCAGAGTGGGCCATGGCCGGCAAGGTCAGTGATGAAGTATTGTCGACTCCAACAACGAGAGCCAAAGGGTGTGCGGCAAGAGTCAAAAGCAGTGCCGCAACGAGGGGGTGACGGGCAAGACGTTTCATATCGGCGTAGGTCGAAATCGGGGGCAATTTATTGCGGATCAGGCTGGGTAAATTGCGTCCCATGCCGATTCGTGTTGCACTCCCCATACCTCGTCTTGAGCCCCTTACCTACGAGGTGAATGACGGTGAACATGTGTCCATCGGCATGCGCGTGTTGGTACCCCTTGGAGCTCGTGTTCTCACGGGTACCGTCGTTGAGGTCGATTCGGAGCCAGTAGCTGAAATGAGAAGCGTCCTCGAAGTACTCGAGGAAACCCCCACCTTTTCACGAGAGCTACTTGAGCTGACCAAGCGTGTGAGTGAGTATTACCTCTGCTCATGGGGCGAGGTGATTGCTGCGGCTCTTCCGAGTGGAATGAAACCGACATCCGTGGTCCATATCCATCGTGAACGACCGGTTTCGGCGCAGGAGATGACATTGATCAGGCGCAGAGCTCCGAAACGTGCCGCCTTGCTGGAGATCATTGATGAGATCCGAGGTGACGTCACTCTGGCTTATCTGCAGAAGCGGCTGAAGCACACGAGCGTTGCCGACCAGCTCCAAGCACTTGTTCGCGATGGGTATATCAGCATGAGCAGCACTCTGAGCTCCGCCCCATCGGCTCGGATGATTCGTGCAGTGTCTGTTGCCGAAAAATATTCAACGAACGACCATGATCTGCGAGAGCTTTTTGATCTTCTCGACAAACGTGCTCCGAAGCAGTCACTGGCTCTGGCCGTAGCATGGATGGCCCACAAAAGTGGTGGCGAACCTATGCCGGTGGCAGAGATCGCGCGGCAGGCCGACGTTTCCGTATCGGTTATCGATGCACTTATCGAGCGTGGCGTTTTGGACGTCACTCAGATAGTTAAGCGCCCAGACATTCATGGTGCATTCGTGCAGGCACATAAGGAATCACCGGTTGTTTTAACAGCTGACCAGAAGACGGCAGTTGATCGAATTGGTGACGGTATCAAATCTCAGAGGTTCAACCCGATTCTTCTGCATGGCGTCACTGGTTCGGGAAAGACTCTCGTCTATCAGCATGCGATTCAGTGTGCTCAGCAGCTTGGGTATTCATCCATCGTATTGGTGCCGGAGATATCCCTCACACCTCAGCTTGGCGATCGCTTTTCGGCCGTCTTCGGTGAACGGGTTGCGATCCTCCACTCTCGACTCTCCGACGTGGAACGTCTGCATCAGATCAATCGGATCGCCCGTGGCGAGGTCGATATTGTCATCGGTCCCCGATCGGCGATCTTTTGTTCCGTTCCCAAGCTGGGCCTGATTGTCGTGGACGAAGAACACGAAGCATCCTACAAACAGGATGATCCGGCACCACGATATCACGGACGTGATGTGGCGATCATCCGCGGACATATCATCGGTTGTCCGGTGATTCTCGGATCGGCAACTCCATCAATGGAAACTCTGCACAATGTGCAGCAGAAGCGATATGACTACCTTACAATTCGCGACCGTGCAGATAATGCGGTGCCCCCTATCATCCGACTGGTTGATATGCGACAGCGCCGTAAGTCAGCCAGTCTTTCAGGCTCCCTGAGTCACGATGCCATTGACGCCGTGGCTGAGCGTATTCGTCGCGGAGAAGGTGCTATCGTTTTTCTCAACCGACGTGGCTATGCCCCGGAACTTCAGTGCCGAGACTGTGGGCACACACCGACATGCCCGAACTGCGACGTTTCGCTGACCTATCATCGTATGCCCGCAACAATGCGGTGCCACTACTGCGGTCACTCCGATAACCACGTTGCAGCCTGCACCATGTGCGGATCTGTTGACGTTCACGAGTTGGGAACCGGCACACAACGCATTGAAGATGAACTCAAGACCGCGCTGCGAGAACGTCACGGAATCGACGGTCGAATCGGACGGGTTGATGCCGACACCACAACCCGCAAAGGCGCTCTGCGTCATCTTCTGAATTCATTTTCAGGGGGCGACCTAGATGTGATCGTCGGCACACAGATGATCGCCAAAGGGCTGGACATTTCGCGGGTAACACTGGTCGTTGTGGTGAATGCCGATCGTACTCTTCACATGAGCGACTTCCGTGCGAGTGAACGGACCTTCCAGCTGCTTACACAGGTGGCCGGACGTTCCGGACGTGCCCAGGGGCGTCCCGGAGAGGTGATCATCCAGACTTCAACCCCCGAGCATCCCGTCCTACAACTGGTCTCCAATGGTGAGAAGATCGACGCCACGGTAAATGCATGGATTGATGATGAAATGCTCCAACGTCGGGAAGTTGGCTATCCACCGTTTACGCGTTTTATCGTTGTAGAGATCACGGCAATGGAACAGCGTCAGTCTGAAGAGCATGCGCAGATACTGTATGCATTGATTCCCAGCACCTCGGAGTATCACACCAGATCCGAAGTGGTGGTGCCGACCGTTGCATGGGTACGGAACCACCACCGTAGACTGATCATTGTTCGGAACAACAAGGCCGCCGATCCATCAGGTCAGCGCTGCAGAGCACTACTGCGCTCGGCATTGGATTCATACTTCCAGAAGTATGCCTCTCGAGATGTACGAGTCAGCGTTGATATCGACGCCAGCGGTCTGCTGTAAATGTGTTTGTGCTACCTTCGCAATCAACTCATCATCGACTTGCCATGAAGACCATCTTACTCCTTGGATCCGGAGAACTCGGCAAAGAGTTCGTCATTGCCGTAAAGCGTTACGGGCATCGTGTTATTGCCGTGGATTCCTATCCTGATGCTCCGGCAATGCAGATGGCCGATGATCGGCGCGTGATTTCTATGCTGGATGGCGATCAGCTTGATGCCGTCGTCGCCGAGATCAAACCTGACATCATCGTGCCCGAAGTTGAAGCAATTCGAACCGAGCGGTTCTTCAGTTATGAGAACCGTGGTATGCACGTTGTGCCAAGTGCTCGAGCAGCCAACATGACGATGAATCGGAAGGCAATCCGCGATCTTGCTTCCAAGGAGTTAGGATTGCGCACGGCCAGTTATCGCTATGCGACAACCCTCGAAGAGTTCCGTACCGCGGTAAGGGAGATAGGTCTTCCGTGCGTGGTCAAGCCATTGATGTCATCAAGCGGAAAGGGGCAAAGCACCGTCCGCTCTGAGTCGGATATCGATCGGGCATGGACGTATGCCATTGACGGTAGCCGCGGAGATCTGCGCGAAGTGATCATCGAAGAGTTCATCAGCTTCGATAGCGAGATCACACTTCTGACCGTTACGCAGCAGCATGGCCCCACCTTGTTTTGTCCACCCATCGGACATCGCCAGGAACGTGGAGACTACCAGGAATCGTGGATGCCCCACTCGGTGCGCCCTGATTTACTGGAGAAGGCTCAGCAGATGGCACGTCAGGTAACGGAGTCACTGACGGGGGCTGGAATTTGGGGGGTGGAGTTCTTTCTCACCGAAACCGACGTGTATTTCAGCGAACTATCCCCGCGTCCGCACGATACGGGTATGGTGACTCTGGCTGGTACCACGAACCTATCGGAATTTGAGCTGCATGCCCGAGCAGTTCTTGGCTATCCTATTCCCTTCATATCACTCGAGCGTGCAGGTGCTTCAGCGGTGGTTCTGGCGGATTCCGCAAGCCCCCTGCCACCCGTCATTTCTGGCGTTGAGGTGGCTTTGGCGATGCCGGAGATTGAGGTGCGAATATTCGGTAAGCCCTCTACGCGACAATATCGACGCATGGGCGTTGCCCTTGCCTACGGCGTTCCATCGGCAGATGTGGACGCACTTCGGGCACATGCCCGCACGGCGGCCGACTGCATTCGTGTAACGTCAACGCAGTGATAATCGGCTACATCAGAATGTTGCGTTTGTCAGTGTGAACCGAAGTTCCGGTACATCACGCTGCGACAGTCGAGCGTTAACGTCGATTCGGAAGAAGAGCAGTATGCGGTTGATCCCCATGCCTACCTCAAAGTATGTCTTGTCGGCGGTCGAAGCCGTTGTTGGCAACGTGGTCGGATAGGCCGATAGCGTTGCCTCAGAGAACGACGTCCACTGAACACCACCAAAGAGTAGAAACTCTATACCAAACGAGGCAATGTTCGGAATGCGTAGAAGTCCCGGGACAACTTCACCGAAGTTGTGACTGAACTGAACCGACGCCAGTCGGTCTCCATAGAATTCTTTGATCCGCATGCCACGAAATGCCGAACCAACCACCAGTGATCCAATACCGGACTCAGAGGATGAAAAGCGCTGAGGTGGAACACTTCCCCATCCCCAGCGGACATTTGCGCTGATGTCGAGCGTCCATAATGGCATCGTGCGCATGCGGGCCATAGCCATCCACGCGGCACGCACAAAAGAGAAGTCGCCGCCAAGAATTGATCTGTCAGCCCCCTCTATGGAGAGCGCCATTCCAGTTCGTGACACTCTACGCAGGGGCGAGTACGAGAGAAAAAGGTCCATACTTGCCGAACTCATGCGTCCGTTGGCGATCATCGGATTACTGCGCTGGTTTGCGGGTGGACCAAAGACAGACCATTGCGTTGACTGCTCGACGGACTTGTCTGCGGAGTTTACATACCCGATCCGGAACATGTTGGGGCGCGTCCACAGATCGTTGCGAACAAATTGAAGCTGACCCCATGAGTACGAGGCCCCGATACTTAGGTTCGTGCTCAGATAGTAGTCGCCGTAGTCCACACCCGATAGAAGCGAGGTGAACGTGATAAGGGGCTGGCGCACAACCGCAGGATCGTCCCGTCGGGCAAGAAGATGTCCATACGATGCTTCAATTCCCCATCGCTGCGCCTTATCGGGGAACCATGACGCGGCTAGCGCTCCATAGGAACGGCGATCCGATAGCCCATAGCCAAGCTGCGCAGAGATTAGGATCGATGTGTCAGGTCTGTCTCGAAGGCCGATTCCTACATAAGCACCGTGAATGAGATTATACCGAAAGATATCTTCGAAGCCGGTAAAAGGACGTCGGCCAAGTCGTTGGAGAAGGCGTGTCACCGGACCCAGAAACTGCTCGATCATGGAGTTCTGCAGACTATCGGGATTCTCCAGGATCATCTGGATCTCCTGGTAGGCTCGTTGCTCTTCCGGACGAAGCGGGAGCTTAAGATTGGTCTGCCAGAATGTTGAATCGAACTCGGCCGCGGTGGTGGTTGTCTCAACGCGCCGACGGTCAAAAACATCATCGTCGATTTCGGGGTTGATCTCGTAGTCATAGCAGATGGTCTCAATGTCGATGTCGAGTCTTGGTGCGACGACGTAGAGAATATTGGCCTCTAATGTGCTTGTGATCGACAGAGCTTCAGGAACAACCATCGAATCAACGACCATTAAATTCTGCCGATACGTAAGCTGAGCACCAAAGGGAAGGTTCACCGCCTCATTCGGGACTAGCTGAACCTCAAGTGGCACATTATTACGCTGATCCACATACATCGTGCCAACAAAACCTCGTCGTAGCTCCGAGCGCGGCTTCACACGGATCAGAACCGTATCATCATCCTGACTGCTCATCAGCTGGTAGTCGTAGATATCTATGGCATCCAGGGCAAGGGGCGAAGCAATCTCCTCTCCTATGATCGTCACGCTTTCATCATAGATGTTCAGATTCGTACCAAAGGAGACAAAGTTGGCCTCCGGTGGTACATTGGCAGACTGTCGTTTCTGAAAGATCTCGTTGTGAAACTTATCCGGCAGCCTGACGTAGCCACGGGAGAACGATTCGAGGATGCTGTTTACCGTAGTATCACCACGGCCAGAACTTCGAAGCGCTGTGGCCGTATCCGTGGCGGCAATAAACTTTGTATAAAGCGTGTAGGTATAGGTGCGCAGTCGTTCACTCTGGCGGGCCTTACGTTCGATCACTTTTCTCATGATCGTTACGGCCGGATCTTCGGCACGCACAACGATCTCCCGTCCAAGTAGGCTTTGTTCTTGGAGTGTTATGGAAAGGGTGGTATCAGCTGTTGGAATCTCGATCGTATCGCGACGATATCCTATGCAGGAGAGAGCAAGTCGCAGCCTCACGATGTATTGAGAGTCTAACCGCGTGCGGGGAATGCGCAGTAGAAAGCCCCCTGACCGATCGGTCATCACTCGCTGGCGAGTATGGACTTCTTCTACCGTGACAAAACGGATTGGTTCGAGAGTGTACGCCGTTTGAACGGTTCCGCGCAGCGTGATCACCGACTGTGCCCAGAGTAAAGGAGCTCCCGCAAGTAGCAGAAGTATCCCAACCGCAAGGGCAGCAGTATCAGCCCAGGATCTGAACGACCTCATCGTGGGCTTCGCGCAGTGCGTCGGCGGGTGATGCTTCACCCAGTAGAACGCGTACAACGGCATTCTCAAGAACCGATTCAATGTCCAGCCAACGCGGATGCACCGGCGTCATACGAGCCGATCGCAACTGGCGCGCAAAAACGGCCTTAAGAGGATCATTAATCAACCCTGGATCATCGTAGGCAGCCACTGCGGCCGGGAAACCGGCTTCGGGAATACTCATACAGAACTTCTTGGCCGTTTGCGCACTAACGAGATACGTGATCAGCTTCTCAGCCAACGGGCGTTGTTTCGATGCAGCAGAACTTGCCAGATACTCGCCACCGGCAAAGGATACCCCCGGACGACCATCGACTCCGGGGAATGGTATTGCTTCGACGGAAAGGGTCTTTGCAGAGCGAATCTTTTTGATAAGCCAAGATCCGGAGTTCCAGACACCAATCTTTCCTTGAATGAAGGTTGCATCGAGCTGACGTTGAGTTTCGGTCATCCCGGTGCGGGCAAACTCGGCATAGAGCGCAAATGCCCGAACGTTTTCAGGAGAATTCAGCACACAACGGCCCTTCGCGTCAAGGATATCGCCTCCACATGACCACATGAACGGCAGGATCTTTTTGTAGAGCCGATGAGCGTCTGCCCCGTTTGCACCCCAGCCAAAAGCCCCGCGAGACTGAATCATCTCGCAAGCGGCCAGAAGTCCAAGCAGCGTCGTTGTCGAGTCGATTTTGCCTCCCGGCACCAAAGCCGTATTCACATACACCACGCGTGTGTCCACGATCCACGGAGCGGCAAACAACTTGCCAGATGCTCTGCCCGGAGCAAGCGCGTAGGAAATCAGCGCCGATGTGTCGATGGTCGTAAGTTCACCGAGAACGCCAGAACCGGAGAACTGAGCCACCCAATCAGATCCAAGTTCAACCACATCAGGGGGCGCACCGGAGTTGAATGCCGCCTGCAACTTGGCCTTTCCGTCATTCCAGCTCAGTTCGGTCAATTCGACTGTGCAGTTGTTCTCCTTCTCGAAGGATGAGATCAGTTCCCGTAGCGCGGCCTTGTGGCCTGGTTCGCTCCAGAAATGCCAGAATCGCAGCGTTCGGGAAGTTGATTCGTCAGCCGAGCCCCCTGAACAACCTGCAATCAGTACCATTATGCCGAAGCAGAACGCTGATGCTAACAAACGGTAGAGATGAATGAGGATCATGATTCGAAACTACGTAATGTGACCACAGGAATGTCCGTCTTTGTGCGTAGATTTGAGCCCGTCCTGGCAGCCTATCACGATCGTGACGGCGGCGTTGACACCGAACCGATTTCCGATCAATTTCTGGGTGTCCTGTGCCGAAGACGTCGAAGTACATCTTCATTACGGGCGGCGTTCTTTCCTCTCTCGGAAAGGGCATTGCATCTTCCTCCATCGGCCTTCTACTGCGTCAGCGTGGCTTTTCCGTTACCGTGCTGAAGATGGATCCGTATATAAATGTTGATCCGGGGACAATGAATCCCTATCAGCACGGCGAGGTCTACGTAACCGATGATGGTGCGGAAACAGACCTCGATCTTGGACACTACGAACGGTTCCTTGATGAGAACATGTCCAAACTCAATACGTCGTCCGCGGGACAGGTGTACTACGACGTCATCATGCGCGAACGTCAGGGGGCATATCTGGGCAAAACGGTTCAGGTAATCCCTCACATCACCGATGAGATCAAGCACCGGATGCGCGCGTTCGATGGCAAGTATGATATAATCATCATCGAAATCGGCGGAACGGTCGGAGACATTGAGTCCCTTCCCTTCCTTGAAGCCTGTCGTCAGTTGAAGCATGACGTCGGTGCCGGCAATGCCATGGACATTCACCTGACGTATGTGCCGTTTATCAAGAGCGCCGGTGAGCTCAAGACCAAGCCGACGCAGCATTCGGTGAAGACTCTTATGGAATTCGGCATCATGCCGGATGTCCTTCTCTGCCGTGCCGAAGTCAAGTTGGGTAAGGACATCAGGTCGAAAATCGCTCTGTTCTGTAATGTCGAAGAACGTTCAGTGATCGAAGCACTTGATGCCTCAACGATCTATGAAGTACCGATGTTGTTTGCTCGGCATGAGCTTGACACCATCATCTGCGAAAAGCTCCGGCTCAAACGATCAAAGCGGGATCTCGATACATGGGCAAAGTTTGTCCATCGGATCAAATCGCCCAGACATGGTGTCGAGATCGCCTTTGTTGGCAAGTACAATAAGTATCCCGATAGCTATAAGTCCATCTTGGAGGCTTTAACTCACGCCGGTGCCATCAATGACACTAGAGTGAACATTCGCTGGGTTGACTCCGAGGAGATCAATGGGGACAATGTGAACGAGGCACTTGCCGGTGTCAACGGAATTCTTGTCGCACCTGGCTTCGGACATCGTGGCATCGAAGGCAAGATCAACTGTATTACGTGGGCTCGTACTAACAACGTACCGTTTTTTGGTATCTGTCTTGGTATGCAGTGTGCCGTTATCGAGTACGCCCGAAATGTGCTCCAGATGCCCCTTGCCAACTCATCGGAATTCAAGAAAAATCGTTTTAGCGTTATCGACCTTCTTCCGGAGCAGCGCACCATCACCGACAAGGGTGGCACGATGAGACTTGGTGCGTATCCGTGTCACGTGGAGCGCAAGTCACGCGCCTATAACGCCTACAAGTCAGAACACATCAGCGAACGTCACCGCCATCGCTACGAGTTCAACAATGATTTTCGGCAGGCCTTCGTGGATGCGGGTTTGAAGATCTCAGGGACCTCACCTGATGGTCGTCTGGTGGAGATCGTGGAGATACCATCTCACCGCTGGTTTGTTGGGGTGCAGTTCCACCCGGAATTGAAGTCCCGTGCGGTAACTGGACATCCCCTTTTTGTGGCATTCATCAAGGCAGCACGGACGCTATCGTCGGAGCAGGTTTAAGCGCATGTCACCGTTGGTTCTTCTCATAGAAAACGAGAACGCTGATGAGCTGTATCCATTTGCTCTGACGCACCCTGCGTGGGAGTTACGATCGGGCTTCCTCTCCGTCTATGAGCGTTGGCAGCGCGTAGTTGGCGATGACCTTATATCGGTACATTCGCCGAGAGGTAAGCAGCTCGACGTGTTCAGCGAGCGTCATCCTCGGATTGATCTCCGAGAAGGCGCGCCACTTCTGGTGGTCGTGGCCTCCGTTCTGCTCTCGCCAGGTCAGATGCGATCGCTCGTAAAGAAGGCATCAGATTCAAAGCGTCCTTGCGTGTTAATGCTCGATGATCTGGCTATTGGCGCTATCATGCCGGCTGCCCCTGCCGATGTATCGATGATCTCTCCACTGCTGGATGCGGTTGGCAAGGAAGACGTGGACGTTGTTCATGTCAAGGGGCGAAGCATCAGCAGACTCTGGGAACTGCTGGACGCGGTTGATGAGTGCATTCAATGGGATGCAGAGCTCGTTGATCATCACGTTGATCACACGGCAAGTATTCATCAGAGTGCGGTTATCGACGTATCCAAGGGACCGGTGATTATTGGACGCCACGCTGAGATCGGCGCAATGGCCGTTGTGCAGGGTCCGTGTTCCATCGGAGATCATGCCGTGGTAAAGCCCCTTTCCCATATTACTCACTCGGTAGTTGGTCCGTATTGCAAGGTTGGCGGTGAGGTGTCGTGCAGTATTCTGCACGGATATTCGAACAAGCAACACTATGGATTTCTCGGTCACTCTGTCATTGGCGAGTGGGTGAACCTTGGTGCCGGCACGACCACTTCAAACCTAAAAAATACCTATCACGACGTCCGACCTACTATGCCGTGGGGACGCGAGTCATCAGAACGAATGTTTCTTGGCTCCTTGATCGGCGACTTTACACGAACCGCCATCGGCACTCTTCTACCCACCGGTGGTGTCTATGGAGTGTGCAGCCATATTATGGCACAAGGAATGTCCGCTTCATCTTGTCGTTCCTTCGTGTGGTCAAATGGCGTTCCCTACGAACGTGAAGCGGCTCTAGACACCTGCAGGACGATGATGCATCGACGGGGACGGGAGCTTACCCAATCCATGTGCTCGTTGTTGGATGATATCCGTGAGCAGGATGCCTAGTCCGATGCATGTTTGGATCACGGGCGCGGGCTCCGGGCTCGGAGCGGCAATCGCTAGGAAATTGCCACCGCAGTGCATGATCACCCTCAGTGGTCGTAATCTGGCGGCATTGGAGGCAATGGCTGAGCATATCGGCCGCGATCGGTCCATTGTCTGCCAATGCGATGTTTCAGACATCAACGCCATCACTGCGTTGCACCGCGATGCTGTTGCGCGATTTGGACCTGTTGATGTTCTTGTGAACAATGCCGGCATTGCCGAATTCACCGAGCTCGTAGAGACGCAGCTGGAATCATTTGAACGTCAAATCGACGTGAATCTTGTCGGTGCCATTCGCTGCATAAAAGCCATACTTCCGTCGATGATCGAACGACGTCGTGGTATGATTCTCACCATGAATTCCGTGGCCGCCACCACGAGCTTTACCTCATGTACGGGCTATGCAGCATCCAAGGCCGGACTCTTAGCAGCAACTCGTAGCCTTCGTCAAGAGGTACGCCATCATGGTATCAAGGTCGTTGACGTGATTCTAGGCGCAACGGCTACAGGAATCTGGTCAGAAGCTATGCTCGCCGAGCACGGCGAAAGAATGATCAATCCGGATGACGTCGCCCAAATGGTGGAATCGGTAATTTTCACCCTTGATAATCCAACATTCCTTGTCGAAGAACTGACAATTCGTCCCCAACTCGGAGATCTGTAAATGAAGAACATTGCCTTCCTCGCTTTTCTCATAGCGACAACCCTACCGATTCTCGTTCGGTCTCAGGCCTACAGTCACGGCGATCCGACTGCAGAAGAACAGCTGATGCTCGAGTTCATCAACCGTGCTCGATCAAATCCGGCAGAGGAAGGGGCTCGCCTGATGGATACTCAGGACCAAGCGGTTCAGGGTGCCTACTCGTATTTCCAGATTGACAAGGTAAAGACCAAGCAGGCATTTACCACGTATCCACAACGCCCGCCCCTTGCCTTTCATCCCGATCTTATCGAAGCCGCTCGCAACCACACACGAGACATGGACGAGAAGAATTTCCAGGGTCACACGAGTTCCAATGGAGACGAACTTGGTCAGCGCTATTCGAAGGTTGGTTATGCGTCAATGGGCATGTATGGTGAGAATGTAGCTGCATACAGCGAATCTGTATGGCACGGTCACTGTGGTCTGAACGTGGACTGGGGTGAAGAGAACCAGAAGGTTCTCGGCCACCGCAGTAACATCATGAATTTCAACAACTCGGTGTACACAGAGATCGGAATCGGCATCACCTTTAATGGCAAGGGGCTTTCTCAGGGCTGGGTTGGTCCTTACGTTGTGACGCAGGATTTTGGTGTGCGCTCGCAGCGGTACATTGTTGGCGTTGTCTACATCGACAAGAACCGCAATAACTTCTACGACATCGGCGAAGGTGTTTCTGGCGTCATGGTTAAACCATCGCGTGGCACCTATTACGCTACATCAAGCACGTCCGGTGGATTTGCCATCCCATATTCCGGTGCTGGTTCGGTAACGATCATCGCCTCGGGTGGTGGCTTGCCTGCCAATATCTCCAAGACGGTGGACCTTACGGGTGAAAACGTGAAGGTTGATTTTGTGCCGGCCTCAGCCGGTCCCGGAGTGGTGACGCTATCAAAGCCGACGAATAACGCTACCAACGTCACACCAACGGTGCTGCTCGAATGGGGTACATCGGCGCAAGCTGACCGCTATGTTTACCAAGTATCGAAGGATCAGCAATTCTCTGCTTCGGGCATCATTGCCCAAGGAGAAGTCACCGTGCGCAATGCGTCGATAACGGTCCCTGCCTGCAACACAAAGTACTTTTGGCGTGTCCAAGGCAAGAACGACGTAGGCGCTGGTACGTGGTCATCTGTGTTCTCCTTCACTACAGGCGGAAAGATGCCGACATCGTCGGCCGGGACTTCCCCCAAGGGACAGACATTAGCTGGATCGAACGACAACGTGTCGTTCACCTGGTCGGCCGCAGCCGAAGCAACAGCCTATCATTTCCGTGTCAAGAAGGCTGAATCACCGTTCAGTGTTGTTGTTGAGGATACAGCCGTTGCAAACAACTACCGGAACGTAAAGGCCTCTGATATCGGCTCCGGAAACTTCACATGGGAGGTTCGTCCGAAGAATGCCTGTGGAATGAGTGGGTGGTCCACACCGCTGGCGTTTACCATGAGCGTTACAAGCGTCGACGAACTGGAAGATGGGGGTTTTGCCGCACTCGTCACACCGCAGCCGGTTACAGATCAACTCTGGATCTCGTTCTCGTGTATCACGGACGAGGTGGTATCAATTCGTGTTCATAACCTTAGTGGACAGCAAGTCGTAGAGACCTCCGTAAGCGTTGCTGCGGGTCGAAGCCGGATTTCTCTCGACGCAACCAACGGTCTTGCCCCGGGAGCATATACCGTTAGCTTGATGGCATCATCGGGTACGGCGATTTCACTACCGTTTATCAAGCAGTAGTCAGTAGTCCGCAAGTAGTTTCACATACCCAAAGGGGCGATCCACATAGTGGGCCGCCCCTTGTGTGTTTCTGGCCCAAACGAGTTGAAGATCATTTGACAAATTAGGTGACGGTATGAATGTTGTATTCTGATAAGAGACATATGGATGGTTCACATCTGATCGACGCCTTAGCAACGGTCATTGCACAGCGCTCCGGAAGAACTCCGGAACGCGTCATTGCAGCTCTTTCACGTGATGTTGCCGACCCCGTAGTGTGGAGATCACATCGCGTTGCGAAACTGGAGGTTGATGATTCTACCGAAAACCGGCTCCGGTGGCAACGCACACAGACGCGTAAATCACGTCTGGTGGTGAGGCTTTGCGAAGAACTCGTCGCAACTGCAACTGGTGTTATCCGCACAGATGAATCACTTGGAATTTCCCTGTTGTATTTCCAGCAGTTGTCGTCAGCAATAATGCTGCATCAACATGGTCATCAACAGGAAGGGGCTGAACTGGTGCGTAGGGTATTGCTACGTGCTGCAAGTGCCGGTGAATCAACATTTGCTGTACTAGCTGCGGATCTGATCATTGCAATGCAGGAGAGGCCAGTCGATGAGCGGACGCGAGTACGCTTCGACCTGGAGCGACGCCGTTGGCGTGACGTTGACAATGGCAGACGCAAGGCTGAAGAGCAATTGACGCGCTGTCTTGAGTATCGGCGTCATATTTACGATCGGTCAAAAGATCTCGAACTTGGAAGTACGTTGTCGGAGTTACGCCAGAATGCTGCCGGTTTCGCTGATTCTACAATGGACATCTATATCTCTGCCCTCGAAGTTCAACAGCTGCTCGTGCACCGGAAGAATTCAGAGGCATTAGCCGTCATTGATACTGTATCGGAGAAACTGAAGATTCTCCCCTCACTTACGCAATGGCTGGGACAATGGTTTATGGTTGCTCAAGTAAAGGCACTCCTGGCTGTTGGAGAATATGCTACGGCACTAAGATTAGCTGAGGATGTGAACGCTGTACACTTCCATCGTGGTTATCTGCAATGCGACATTGCACGACTTCGTTCGATCGCTGCGATGAGAAGCGGCTCTTGGGACAGGGCGCACCAATCGATCATGCAGTGGATGACGATTGATTCCGAGCATATCGATTCACTCGACAAGCAGCGACAAATGATCGTTATAGCATACTACAATCTTGGTGCCGCTCTTGGTTATCATTCAAAGCCGATATCAGTCGGAACCAGCCGTATCTCGTCAATCATGAATTCCGTGGAACTGCTTCTTCAGGACAAGATGGGTCTGGCACCGATCGTCCTGATTTATGAGGTGACAACGTATCTCCTGCAAGGAAAGATCGAACTTGCCGAGCGAAAGATGTCCAACCTCCAAGTGTTTTCAACGCGCAACCTGCGATTTCAGGGCGCAACTGCCCTACGAGGATTTATCAGTTTGTTGCGGATGGTCGTCTTTCACCGCGGGGCGTTTACGAGTGATGAGCGCCGTGTACGTCTCTTCATGTCGAGGATCACCGATGAACATGAGAGGGCAACAGAACAGATGATATGCCCCCTGCCGCTCCGGATGCTTGCCCAGTCCTTGATCGACAACACAACAGGGGGCCCTCGTTAGACGAGGGTATAGTAATCGTGACCATTATCATGTCGAATATGCAACACACCCGCCCGGACAAGCTTGACCAGGATCTGTGAAGCACGGCGCCGTGAAATGTTCACCAGGCGGGCAAAGTCCGTAACGCTTGCACGTTGGTGGCGTTCTAAGTAGGAAAAGAGACGACGTTCCCTATCTCCGATAGACAACGTCAACGGGGGTGAATCTGGATTCATCCCCCGGAGGATCTTGGTCATTTCCCTGCTTGCCTGCACGGACTGCTCTCCGTCACGGATGAAAACCGGACGATCGTGAGGGCGCAAAGTCATATCACCGACGTAGTGATGAGGCCGAGCTGAACTGGCTGGAACGCACACCACAACCACATCACGGTAATCAAGCTCCACGACGTCGATCTGACATTGAATTGGCGGATCAATTGTATGAAGTGCCACCTGGAGCTGGTCGATCTGCTCCTTTTCAGAGTCAACACCAACAACCTTGCCATTGTCATCCACTCCAAGTAGCAGATAGCCGCCGGTGGTGTTGGCAAGAGCAATAACCTCTCTGGCGATCTTCTCGACTGTCGTGAACTTTCGCTTGAACTCGAGCGTCGATGATTCACCGCAGGCGATGAGCTCGCGCAACTCGTGTCGTTTCATGGTTGTACCGTCCGAAGCTCAGACAAATGTGAGGGGGCGTTACTGAGCCTGAGTGTACTTCCACTGAGACTTCGGAACCCACCACTGGGTTGGATTGTATCCCGGGCGAACGAGTGAAAATCGAACACCATAGAGTCTCTTGTTGTAGATGGCCGGATACTGCGGACTCCAGAGGAAGATATAAGGCTGCTCATCGGCAACGATCCGCTGGAACTCCTGCATGTAGGCGATGCGCTTCGATTCATCAAACTCCACGCGATTCATCTCCAGAAGCTGGTCGGCACGTGGCGAGGAGAACCCGGCATAGTTACTTCCCTTGTTACCGATCTGACTTGAGTGCCAGATCTGATATGGGTCGCTCGGAATCGGATCGTTCACCCATGCCCCTATCGAAAGATCGAACTTGCGTGTACGGAGATTTTCAAGGAAGACACTCCATTCAAGCTTGCGGACATCAAGCTTCACTCCAACCTTGCGAAGTTCATCGGAGAAAGCCACGGCAATTGCCTCACGTGCTTCGTTGCCAGCATTAACAAGGATGGAGAGAACGAACGGGGTCATTCGGCCGTTGATCATCTTGTCAAGAACACCATCGCCATTTACATCAGACCAGCCTGCTTGAGCAAGTAGTGCCTTCGCCTTGCCGGGATCATACCCGACACCGGAAATACTCTTGTCATACTCCTTGCGATCGTTGTAGATCGGCGAGTTGACGGGCGTGGCAAGCCCCCTGACAACTTGCTTGATGAGGGCATCACGATCGAGGCAATGTGCCAGAGCCTTACGCACCACCTTATCCTGCAGAATCGGATTCTGGCAGTTTAGACCGACGTAGGAATAGACCTGCATGGTGATGGTTGCCTTTGCTATGAACGGGGTGGCAACGGTGTCAATCTCTTCGACGTACTTTGCCGCAGGAACGGCCTCCATAAAGTCGATCTCTCCATTCTTTACACCCACAACCGCTGCGCTTCTGTCATTGACAACTTTGTAGATGATCTTGTCGGCATACGCAGAGTTCCATTTGTCTTTGCCGGAATTCCACCAGCGTTCGTTTCGGGTAATGGAGACGCTTTCACCGGTCTTCCACTCATCGTACGTATACGGGCCGCTACCAATGTTCAGTGTCGGGTCACGCTTGACTTCTGGCGTATTGTACCAGGTTGCGAACTTCTTCATGGCGGCGTTTGCTTGCGCCTTGTCCATGTCGTTCGTCTCAGCAATTGTGTAGGAGTCTGTCAACGACTCCGGATCGAAACGGTGCTTCGGCAATATCCAGATGCCACCAAGGAAGTACTCGGCTAGGAAATATGGCTTCGACATCGTGATGACTACCGTACGGTCATCGGGTGCCGTGATGTCGGCCAGCGATTCGTAGTAGTTGCGCAGAGCGGCGGCATCAGTAATCAAAGGGTTCTTCACCGCCTTGAATGTAAAGACCACGTCTTTAGCGGTAAGGGGCTTCCCATCGCTGAACGTAACACCCTGTCTGATCTTAAACGTGTAGGTGAGGTGATCATCGGAAACCGTTGGGCGAGCTTCGGCAATGACCGGATACAGATCAGTGGTTTCGAAATCCTGCTCGAGCAGCTTTTCGAAAACGCGATTAAAGATTGCACTTGATGCGGCATCGTTGGTAACGAGAGGGTTCAGACCTTCCGGGTCTGACAGCTCATGGACAACGATCCAGTCCCCCTTTACGGGAGTGGCATCATCGCCTGCCGTACTCGCATTATCAGAGCCGCCGCATGACGACGTGAGCGCGGCCACTGCGGCAGCCAGCAAGCAAAGAAGAACAGAAGGTCGGGAGAACGAGCGAAGGGTCATGTTATTCATCGTCACTTTGAAAATAGGTTACGTTGCGGAGGTCTCGGGATCGTCCCGGAACATTGGGCGTGTTGAGGTGCTTGTTGAGGTTGTCCGAAAACACCTTCGATGCATGATAGCCGTAGGTGCGAAGCAGATAATTGAGGGCGATCGTTTCGGAGATCACGGTGACGTTCTTTCCCGGAAATATCGGGAGTTTCACGGCATGAATATCAACACCCATAATGTTGATCGATGACTCGTCGAGTCCGAGGCGGTCATAGGCCCCATCTTCGTCAAAGACTTCCAATTCTACGACGATCTCCAATCTCTTTTGAAACCGGATCGATCTTATCCCGAACATCTCGCGGACATCGATCAGGCCGAGACCTCGAATCTCGACAAGATGTTTCACCAGAGACGATCCCGTACCCATAAGAATGCTCTCGCGCTTCTTCGTCAACATGGTCGCATCATCTGCGACGAGACGATGCCCACGTTCAACCAGATCAAGGGCAATCTCGCTCTTACCGATGCCGCTGTCACCGGCGAAGAGCATTCCCACGCCGTACACATCAACAAACGAACCGTGGATCGTTACCTGGTCACCGAACTGATCATCAAGAAACTCGCTCAGGACGTAGATGGTCTTTGTGGTGTCGAACGGAGTTGTAAGAACGGCAATGCCTCGATCACGAGCCAGTGTCAGCAGATCGTCATCTAGGACGTGGTCATTCGCACACACGATCACCGGAATCGCGAACGAACAGATCGTGGAGAACATTTCCCGACGGCGTTGCTGACTGCAACTCTTCAGGTAGTAGAACTCAGTATTGCCGAACAGCTGCACTCTGTAGTACGTAAAGAGTTCCGTGAAGCCAGTCAGCGCAAGCTGTGGTCGGTGAAGACTCTTATCGGTGATGTGATTGTCGAGTCCGATCTCCTCGGTTAGCGAGCGAAGCTGTACAGGGCCCTCCAGTAGCTCGCGAACCGTGATGAAATCTTTTCGTGTTGAAGATGGGATGCGCATTGGGAGCTGTGAATCACGGTCGAACAGTTGTGGACTTATCGTGAACCTTTGCCAATTGACGCTCCATCTTCAGACCAGCGTCGTGCGCTGCTTTGGTGAAGTCCGAAGCCGTCTCTTTTGCTACCAGAAGGTGGTCGTGTATCCGCACGGTGATCTCACAGAACTTCTGCAATGGGACTTCATCGAAGAGGAAATCAGTGCGAACAATGTTGAGATTGAACTTTTCAAATCTCTTGGCCGTGCTCACGGCATTTTCGTACTCGGCATCAGTGATCGTGCAGTGCCGATTTGAGATATGGATGTCCATCGATAAACTCCCGTACAGGTGAAACAACACGTCGACCCCACCGAGCGTCACCCGAACATAATCATTGCCGGTGTCACATCCGCCCGTTGGTTTTGGTCGCTGTAGGGCGTTGACGAAGAAGGATGAAAAATCCTATTTCCACACGCACTCCTCCGGGATCTATGGCGTACGATCCCTTCAATCGTTCTGGAGGTGGTACCGCAAACGAATCGAATTGGCTAGACATATACGTGCCGCGCAGAGGAGAAATGGCATACGACACATCCACCCGGATGCCATTCAAGGAGCGTGCATTCTCTGGTCCGTCAAAACCCAGTGAGACACCGGTTCGAAGCATAAATGCCGGAGCGATGATTGAAGCGTTGTAGCGTGTCCCCCCGGTGCGAGCACCCAAAAGCTGAGACGGCTGGATATCCTCTGTCCAGAGGACGTTGCCAAACAGAAGTCCCACTCCCGCACCGAAATATCCGGTAAACTGCCGTCTGCCGGCGTAGTAATCGACCACTGCGTAGGCTGGTGCGGCGGTCACCTCAATGTTCTGGATAACGGCCTGTTTCGGGCCAAGTCTTACCGCAGGGGGCTGAGGGTCATATACATAGGACTCTCGGATCGAGGCTCGGAAGAAGCCCCCTGAAAGACCTACGGAAAGATTCTCCGATACATACTGATGGATCGAGGCACGGCCACCGACGGGGATTCCAAAGGATGACGCCGATCCGCCGAGAACTCCCTGATAATCCGTAATAAATTCAGTTGCCTGTGTGCCCAGAGTCCAGCCAACTCCGGCCTCAAATCGAACCTGTGATTCATTCAAGTCGGTCTGTGCCTTGGAAACAACGGCGAGAACCGTCAGCAGAAGAACCAGACTGACACGTTCAGGTATTATGAAGCGACGTGAGTGCGACACGATGACGCCAGCAGGCGTTACAGGATACGTTTGCCCATTGACGAAGCGATGATCTCGGCAGCAAACTCAGCGGTCTTGTTCCGATCGTCAAGGATTGGATTTACCTCTGCCACCTCAAGGGATGCGTAGGCATCGATCTGTGAGATCAGCTCCATGAACAGGTGTGCCTCACGATAGGTAAGACCGCCGGCAACCGGCGTTCCTACTCCGGGAGCGATCGATGGGTCAACACCGTCAACATCAAAGGATATGTGCAAATGATCGACACTGCGGGACATATCTTCAAGCACCCGGCTGGCTATGTCATACATCCCAAGCCGATCGATATCAAACATCGTATAGGCTGCCACGCCCAGCTCCTTGATGAGCTCTCGCTCACCGGCGTCGATGCTGCGCAAACCGATGATCGCCAGGTTCCGTGGGTCTAGCTTTGGTGCGTCAACACCGATACGCGTAAGACTTGGGTGCCCTATGCCCATTGCAACGGCAAGGGGCATGCCATGGATATTACCGCTCGGTGTAGTCTCCGCCGTATTCATGTCTGCATGGGCATCGATCCAGATCACTCCAAGCGTCTTTCCCTGCTCCTTGCAATGTGCACCAATTCCTGCAAGCGATCCAATGGACATGGAATGATCGCCACCAAAGAGGAGCGGAAAGTGGTTGTCATCAAGGATGGCTTTGACACGATCACTCAGGACCTGACTCATCGCCGCAACCTCAGGAAGGTACTTCAGACGCGGATCCTGGAGCTCTTGCACCTCGATGTTGCGTATCGGGATGTCGCCCTCATCAACAACAGTATACCCGAGCGACTCGAGCTTGCGGTCCACATCGGCGATGCGAAGCGCTGACGGACCCATATCCACGCCCCGCCGATCGGCACCAAGGTCGATCGGGAAGCCCATTACACGAACGGTTGTTGACTTACGCATCGGTGTCTAACGTCAATGACTTACAGCTTTGTATTCATAAGGTGCGAAAGAACCGTCGAGAGCGTCCTCTTAAGATCTCGACGGGAGACAACAAGATCAACAAACCCCTTCTCGAGAAGGAATTCGGATCTCTGAAATCCTTCCGGCAGTTTCTTGCGAATCGTCTGCTCAATGACGCGAGGACCGGCAAAGCCGATAAGCGCTTTGGGTTCAGCGATAATGACATCACCGAGCATAGCGTAGGAAGCCGAAACGCCCCCTGTCGTCGGATCTGTAAGGATCGAGATATACGGCAGCCCAGCCTCGGAGAGCTCCGAGAGCAATGCACTGGTCTTGGCCATCTGCATCAGAGACAATGCAGCTTCCTGCATGCGAGCACCGCCTGAAGCAGAGATGAACACAAAAGGCATCCTCTCTTGCAGGGCACGCCGTCCGGCACGCACGAACTTCTCCCCCACCACCGAGCCCATGGACCCTCCGATGAATCCGAAGTTCATGCATCCAAAGGCGATCGGCATACCATTGACCATCCCGATTCCGGTTGTTACGGCGTCAGGCAGGTCGCTCTTACTGTATGCCTCTTTCAGCCGTGCCTTGTATGGCCGTGTGTCAACAAACTCCAGAGGATCAGCAGAGCGGACCGCAACGTCTGTTTCCTGCCATGTGCCCTCATCGAACAGCAGCCCTACGTACTTGGCGCTGCCGATCCTGAAGTGATGACTACAGGACGGACAGGTGTACGAGTGCTCTTCGAGCTCTTTCCGATAGATCACCGAGGAACACTCTGGACACTTGGTCCAGAGCCCATCAGGCATTTCTCGTGCCTGGGGTTCGGTGGAAATGTTTCTATTCTTTCGAAGGAACCATGCCATGCACAAAAGTACGGAAATGCCCCCTCGTGCTCGCTACGGCATGGGGCTTATTGGACGTGGTAGATTTTTCGTATCCCTCTGGTGGTGACGAGCAGATAGGCACCGCTCGGTAAACGGTCAAGATCTAGATCGGACGAACCAACGATCCTGCCGGTCAAATCGACGATATGGCGAATTTCATCCGGGGAGCTATCATCACTTTGGGTATCATCGGTGGCGCTGGTCACAACAGAAAGATTATGAAAACTCAGAGCACCTACACCGCTTCGGGTTGTGAGCCATGGACCTTGAAAGACGGTCGAACCATCGTCGTAGGAATAATCAGGAACGTAACTGACTGCAGCAATCGGTGCGTCTCGTGGGAACTCAAGTACAACCTCGCTTCCACTGACGACAACCGACAGCGGGTGAAGTTTTGGCTGATTATTGGCAAACCACGCTTCACGCGCAAAACGCATCTGGCCACCTATGATCGCGTCACTGGTCATCATCAGTTCATCTGCTCGCGAAAACTTCACGGCTATGGTTGATGCGGATCTATTGGATGCGCTGACAACTGCAGGCGCTGACCGATAAACGCCCGGCTGCATCGAGAGTTCATTTCGACGATAGATATCGAAAAGCTGCTGTGCCAGGGTGGCATATCCGATTCCCGAGTAGTGGCATCCATCGTGACCCGGGAGTCCCGACGCTGCATGGACGATGACATCAGGATAGTAGCTCTCCAGTTTTCGTTGCTCGTCGCGCAACACGGCATGACGTGGGCCGGCACAACCGGGACGGATCTGGATAACCACGATGTATCGAAGGTTGGGCAGATCCTTCTTCCACGCTGTGCGAAGGTTGTCGAAGTGCGTCGAGTAGTTGTCGTCATCGTGATTCGACTCGCCCTGATACCAGAACAACCATCGTATCCGCTCGCGACTTCCACTCTTGATAATGCGGTACAACCAGCTGCCATAGATTGTTGCAAGATTCAGTCGGTTGTTCACGTCCGGCAGGTGTTGCTCGATACGAGTTCCACCCACACCACCACTGATGCAGAGACTTGGTATCCGCATCTGATCGGCCATGGCATTCTGCAGTCCAAGTGCCCAAGCTCCAACGTTGTTGCCTCCTCCGTTGCCGGTGGCCGTGCTTCGGGAAAAGTTCGTATCTCCGGAGCTCTGGCTGAAATTTCCGCCAAAGGTGCGAGCCCATGTTGAAATGGGCAGGCTACCATCACCAAAAATCGAGTTGGATTGCCCCGTGACCGTAAAGACTGTTCCGGCGGCGATATCGGTGGACTTCAGCATTGTGTCGGTTTGCGCCTTGCCCAATTTCCGGCTCGTCACATTTACCGTGTAAGCGTCAAGTTCCCGTTGCACGGGCACGAAGTGCCCAATGGTGTCACCACGCTTGGGATTGGGAAAGGAACGCGAACTGATTGCTGTGCCATTTCGCAATACGTCAATCGCAACGTTCGTCAAACTGTCCGAGATAACAACCCCTCGGATGGTGAGCCCCTTGTCTGGATCGACTACTTCCAATGAACGCGGTGCTTCAAGAAACTCGATTGCCGGTGTTGGCGGATCCGTAGCCCGAGCGATCGTATAACGATCATGCAGATACGTCTCAACACGTAGCTGCTCGCTTGCCGTCAGCTGCCTTTCGAAGATCAAGACCTCGGCTATCGAACCATTGAGTCCATTCCCCTTTTGATACGCACCGATGTAGATCACCGAGTCAATGTTCCGAGGAAGCACGTCATCGGAGGTTTTAACGTTGTTCAGAGCGATTGATGTTTTTCCGCTGGAATCCTGGTGCTTGAGGCGGATGACCGTTGGTCCGCTTACCGCTTGTGAACTCACGCCCAATCGAGCGAAATCACCACCATGCAACACAGTTGGAACACCCGGAGCACTGGTAAAGAACGCCCGGTTGTCGCCCGACACCATGTTGTTGGCCGCATGGACTCCGTTCCATTTGAACACGATGTACATCGTGTAGTCCCGTTGAACAGGGAATATGGAGGGGGCTGTGAAGTACGCCGAGTTGACGAACTGAATCGCAGCACGCCTTCCAATGGTGTCTAGTGTCAGTCCCGCACCCGGCTGCGCCTCAGCGACATGTCCACCAACAAGAGATCCCCATTTCGACACAGAGCCATTGGAGATCGTAGTTAGTGTATCGGCACGCAGCCACAAACGTAAGCCCGACGGCATCGTCTGTGCCGTTCCAAGCAGTGCTCCGGCGCACAGAATGCACGCCCCCAGATACCAGCGCATGAAGTGTCCCATGCGTCAAAGATAGGTGATGACGGTAGTGAGATGTCTATATGCGCGTGCCCACGTACTGGCCGAACCGGCCAGCACTCGCTTGAATACTGAACAAGTGTGTGTAGATGTTGTCACATCGTTTTTTAATGTCTTCGATTTGGTACCCGAGCACGGGCAGTTCCACATAGAGATGTCCCATAATTTCCAATTTCATTGCGGCCTGAACAGTGCTCATCGTCAGAAGGCGCTGCCTTTCATAGCGCTTGTCCGAGAGTTTTTGATACAGATCACTAGCCACTTGCTTGAGTTTGGTACGCTCGCTAGGGGTCAACGAATTGCGTTGAAGTAGATCGAAAAGTGCAAGCTCTTCTTCACCTTTCAGTTCCTCCCGCAGGTATCGTTTCTCCTCGTCGCTACAGGCGTCATTGAAAGCTAAGAGATCATCCATCACCTTCTGGACCTCGGCAGCGTCCTTGTCTCTGTTGTACTCCTGCACGATCTCCTGATAGCGTTCGTAGAGGTCAATGCGGGTCGGGTTTTGCTTCAGCATCGCGGCCATGCGCCGTTCTATCTTTTCCATGATGTTCATCACGGCAACATTCTTGTAAGGAATCTTATCGAACTCAGCTTTTAGACGGGAAAAGTCGATGTCCGATAGATCGTATTGCGCCGTTGGGATCGTTTCGCTTGGCGCCTCCATTCCGACCGCTATGTCTATCACGTCATGTAAATCCTGTAGAAGGCTGGTGATATCGGGCGATACTCGCGCGTCCAGCAACTTGTTGTAGATGGCAATGACGGCACTCTCCTGGGCGTCGTAATCGAACAAGCCCGGATGCGGGAACAGGCCGCGATGCCGGGCTTTCACGTCCTCCACAAGTACTTGGTAGCTTATGCGCTGATTGTCGCTTTTACATAAGACGTTCACCGCCACTAGGATTTGTTGCTGTTTTTCAAAGCCGTTTGCTTCGATAAGCGCATCGAGGTCGTAGCCCAAGCTTGTGAGGAATTCACACGCCATCTTGAGGCTGTTGGCATATTCGGCCAAGGCCACTGCGTCGTCTCGCACCGTGTCCTTTTCACCCTCCCCCTTTCCTGTGCCCGCACGGTCGCCCTGTGCGAACGTAGCCAGCGCGCGACGAAGGCTATTGATCATGCCGTTGTAGTCGATGATCAACCCATGCTTCTTTCCACCGCCAACACGGTTGACGCGGGCGATGGCCTGCATTAAAGTATGCCCCTGCATCGGCTTGTCGAGATACATGGTGGCAAGGCATTTCACGTCGAAGCCCGTCAACCACATGGCGCAGACAATGGCTATGCGAAACGGGTTGTCGGCTTTCTTGAACTCTTTCTCCAGGTCACGCTTGACCATTTTCTCGCGGTGCGGCGCTATGTCAAGGGGCTCATCACGAAAGTTCTTCCACTTGGCGAATTCAGCCACTTCCCCTTGCTCCTGCGAAATCACGACGCAGCATTCGGTGGCCATCATCCACGCGACGTGTTCGCGGCGTTTCTTGAGAAGTCCACTTGGCGCCTTGCCGCTGGCTGCAAACAGCGCTTCCTCCTTTGCCACCTCTGCCTCCAGCTCGGATGTCTTGTCTTTCCACTTGGCCACGATGAGGTCGTGCATCTTAACGCATGTGATCTTGTCCATGCAGACCATCAACGCCTTGCCCCCTCCGTTCTCGACAACCTGCCAGCGCTGGTGGAAATGATCGACGAAGCTCTGTGCCACTTTATCCAACCGTGTGGGTGCAGTCAGAATCGGGTTTTCGCGCGCCAACTGACGGTATAGCTTTTCTTCTTTCTCGTCCGTCCACGGGTCGTCAAGCGTCGCGGTCTGCTTGGCTACCTCGATATACTCTGCGATCCGTTCATTGATGAGGGGGTCGATGATCTTGAGCTTTTCGCCAGCATTTTCATAGAAAAGTGGCAGCGTGGCACCGTCGGCGACAGCGCGCTGGAAGTCATAGATTGAGACATAGTCACCGAAGACTTCGCGAGTCAGCTGCTTCTCTTTCGCATCAATCAGGGGCGTGCCAGTGAAACCCAGAAACTTTGCACGTGGCAGGCCTTTGCGCATGTTCTGGGCCAGACGCCCATACTGAGTGCGGTGCGCTTCGTCACTGATGACGATGATATCCTCGCGTTCTGAGTATGGCTCCGTTACTCGATCACGATACTTCTGTATCAGTCCAAACACGTATCGTCGATTCTGAGCTCGCAGCATGTCTCGCAACGCAGCGCCGTTCTTTGCTTGATCCGTCTTACTATTAGCTCGGCCGCAGTTCGTGTAGGTAGACGCGATCTGATCGTCAAGCTCTGTTCGATCGGTGATAACAACAAACGTCCATGATGCCGAAATCTTCCGATGGATTTTCTCCGTCAGAAAGACCATTGAGTACGACTTGCCTGAACCCTGAGTGTGCCAGAACACTCCAAGTTGGCCAGAGTCAACCTCCGCCTTCACGTTGGGATCGATTGAGGTCAAACGCTCAATGACACGGTTCACCCCCAGATACTGGTGGTTACGCGCCAGGATCTTGTGCGTGCTGCCCTCGCTGGAGTCAAACAGGATAAAGTTCTCTACGATGTCCAGCAGGTTCTGCTTCTGCATCATGCCCCGCAAGAGGATAGGAAGCAACGGCTGATCTACTCCCGGTTCCGAATCATCCTCATCCAAACGTTTCCATCGGTAGAAATGCTCCTTGCTGGACGTGATCGATCCGTACTGCGCATCATGACCGTTGGATATCACCACGAGCTGGTTCCAGTGGAAAAGATGCGGAATGGTGTCCAGATAGTCAGCGTAGTTCTTCTTGTAGGCGTCGTCGACGTGGACATCGAAGCGCTTGAGTTCGATGAATACCAGCGGTAGGCCGTTCACGAAGCCGATGATGTCGGGGCGCCGCAGCCACATCTTACCGCGTACCCACATTTCACGAACGGCTAGATAATGGTTGTTGTCGGGTTGGTCAAAGTCAATCAAGCGCAGGCGCTTGTCGACCATTCGACCCGATGCATCCCGGTACTGAACAAGCACACCCTCGCGTAGGAGCGTATACTTCTCCTCATTTTGCGCAACCTTCGACTTCGTGATGTCATTCAACACCACCTGCTCCAATGCCTGGTGATAGGCCGTATCAGGTAATCCCGGGTTCAACCGCAGCAAGGCAGACAGCACGTCGCGAGTAAGCACTACTTCCGTATCCGACGCACGCCCCAGCAGACTGGCAGGCCCAAAGCCCCCTTCGTCCTGCGCGAACACACTTTTCCATCCGAGCTGCTTTTCGAGCAGTTCAACCGCTGGGGCCTGAATCAACAGGTCCTCAGAATAGGCGTTTTTGGTCATTTGATGCACATTTCTCGACTGATTGCTCACTCGTCTGTCAATATTTGATCTCTATTTTACAATGACTTACAGTAGAGCGGTTGGTTTATTGACGCACATATTGACACTTGGAGCAGAGATTCACGACCTATCCGTCAATAAATGGTCTTGTGTCAGTGAATATCGGGTACCTTTGAGCACTCCCGTTTTCTGGATCACTTTTTCGCCAAGCATCATCCCCAACATTGTACGAAGTCGGCGCGGTGGTATCTCCTTCCCAATGCGGGCATGAATGTCTCCGTACGAACTCCCGGGATAACGTTTCAAGTCCTCCAGAACTAGCTCCCGCAACCGATGATCCTCGATACGCTTGAGCGTGGTAACGGCCGGGAATTCTAGTGATCGCAACAATCCCGGCTTGACGTAATATCGCGTGGCCTTCGTACGGCCACTTTGGCCAACAAGTCCCCACTCACACAGTCGATCCAACCACGGGCGCAACGCGTCTGCGTCTGACAAGTCCAGATGTGACGCCAGCTCTCGCGCAGTCATTGCATCATCTTGTGCCAGAAGGCCAAGCGCAATACGCTCGCGTTGCGTAAGTGGATAGGTTTCGCTGGCCTTCGAGATGAACGTAAGAACCTGCCGGTCGGGCGCGGTGCGCGCCAGCGTCACCTTGACCCAATCGGGCCCTTCCTCAACCACGGGTGCCGGTCGTCCTTGCGACAATAGAACGTCATACATCGCATCAAAGCCGCTGCCCTCACGTTCCATCAGCTTCAGGTCGTGGCACAGGCGTGCCAGATGCTCGTTACGCCTCACCGACGCATGCAGCACGTTGCCCGGCGTCACCCCCAGAGGCAAGCGACCCGGATTCACGAATTCCAGCCGGTCAGGATGCAGATTGAGGTAGATGTCGCCGCGCTGGGTGTAGGGCCGATGCACCAGCGCGTTGATGAGCAGTTCGCGGATCACCCGCTCATCAAAGGCTGGAACCTGGGTACGAAAGAGGCCCTCGGCCACCTCATAGAACTCACGAAAATCCGGCACGTCCTGCCACACGGCATCCACCAGTTCCATCGGAGACAAGGTGTAGTCGTCCCAGGAGAGCTTGTTGACCTTGTTCTCCTGCGCATCGCGCTTGATGAACTGGATCACGGGCGCAGAGCCGAGGCGCGCCCGGTCGCCTTGCAAACCCACACACAGCACGCCCAGGTGAGTGAGCCATTCACCGCGTGCCAGCTGGTAATGGTCCAGCAGTTCGCCGTCGCGCTTCTCCTTGACCGAGGGCTTGACCCGGTCCGAGGCGCGCAGGCCCGCCACCAGCGCGGCCAATTTGGTGGCGTCCACCTGGGTGCGCGGGACCTCCATCGAGGTGAGCGTTTCCCAAGGCAGGGCCGAACGCTCGCTGGCCAGGCGCATCACGTCGTCGCCCAGCACCGGGGAACTGGTGTCTCCAATGCGCAGAAAGAAGCGGCCTTCCGAAGTGGAAGCCACACCCGATATCGAGCGCGCGATGGTCAGTTCAATGAATTCGGCGCCATTGCCGGCAGTGACGACCGATGGCTGCGCGGCCACGTTGATCGTGAGTTCGCCAACCCGTCGGCGCAACACATCGGGCAAGTCGGCCGGTATGCGTTGGCCGGGTGGCGGCAACTCCTCGCCGTTTTCGATGCCGATCAACAAGCGCCCGCCGACGGCATTGGCGAAGGCCACACAGTCCTTGGCCAGCTCCGGCCAGTCTACCGATTTGCCAGTGACGGCACGCAGCGACTTGCGGTCGAGGAGTTGGCCTTCGAGGCTCATGCGGTGGCCTCATCGGGCAGACGGATGCCGGAGACATCGAGTTGGCCGGACATCAGTTTGGGGAGCAGCAAGTCGCGGGCGCGGGCGAGTTCTTGACTCTGTTTCTTGATCAATCGGACCTGTTGAATCAACGGGTATGTTCTGTACTCGAAAGATTCCAATAGCGAGGCCGTCGGCCACAGCAAAGGCAATGCACGGAAAGTCTTTTTCGATAGCTCCTTGAAGGTCGCGCCGGTTGCTAAGCCGATCATTTCTTCGACACGACCCAACAAGTTGAACAGGAGGAACATCCGAGCATTTCCCTGATTCGGCATTACAGAAATAAAACCTTGGTTCGTGCAAGCCGGCTTGTCCATCAACGCAAAGAAGCCGATCGACGCACGACTGGTCATCAGGATAGTTTCGGCCGGCACTAGTTTGGCCGACGAGTTGGCAAGACCCGCTTCGGTGATCTTTTTTTCCGATTCGAGCAGCGCGAGACAATCATTCCGAGTCACGTCAGTCGGGGTCACCCACACCACGTCTCCACCCCAATACTCAGGATGGCTTGTCGACGGCGTTCCGCCGCCAACCGCATCGCAAACATCGCTCATGGCTAGTAGCTGCCACCCTTCAGGCACCCCATGCTTCACCTTCACCGACTCATGGCCGGGAAAGCGCAGGTGCACGAACCACTCACGATAAAGGCGGCGGGCGGCGTCTTCGAGCAACGCGATGCGGCGTTGGTTGGTGGCGATCAGGTCGTCGTACACGGCTACTACCTGACGAATAGCAATCTGCTCACCAAGGGGTGGCAAATGCACCTTGATCTGCTTCAAATCGCTACCACGAATCCCTTTTACAGCCGCACCCCCAACGATCGCTCGAATTCTTGACCTCCCGATTGGAGATCGGAAATAGTTGAAGAAGAATTCGGGATCGGCAACCGTTCTATCGAGGCGAACTCGAATGATCGACGATTCAAAGGTCAATGGTCCGGTCGGTTTGTAAACCATCGAGCACTTGCCGGCGCCTTCCTCAACGAGCGAACGGCGGCCAAACAGCAGATCCCCATCAGCGAGACCGCTTTTCTCCATTTCCGCATCGGACATCCGGATCAGCGACATCGCCTGATCCCCTATCCGGTTAAACGCGAACAATTCCCCCATGTTGACAATTGGCACCCCCGATCCGTGGTGTTCCTTGCTTTTGTAGACACCATTCCGGCTCGGTGTCGAGAACAAGGATTCAAAGTCAACTTCGGGCCAATTCATCCCAGCAACTCCTGAAAGTTGCCAGCAATCCGCCCCGCCAGTTCCGCCGCCTTGTCATTCAACTCGGCCAGCTCGTCATGAATTTCTCGCAGCTTCTCCGCGAAATCGTCTTCGTCGTCGGCACCGCCCGGCGCCACGCCCACGTAGCGCCCAGGCGTCAGCGAGTAATCATTGGCTGCGATCTCCTCAATCGTGACGGCCTTGCACAGGCCCGGCACGTCCTCGAACAGCCCATGCGGAAAGCGGCTGTGCAGCCAGTGGACCTGCTGGATGAAGTAGGCGGCCTGCTTCAGCGCGTCGAGCGTGGCATCGCGCACCGTGGGGGCTTCGTTCTTTTTGGCGTCAGCGGCAACGAGGGCACGCTTGGCATCGCGCGCTGCCTTGCCATCAAAGGCCCGACTGGATCGGGCGCGTAGGGTCTTCTCTGCCGTGTCCAGCAAATTGAGCCACCGCTTGTGGCGCGCCTCCAGCGTCTTGCCCACGGCTTTGAGCTGCGGCGCCAAGGCATCCAGCCTGGCCTGCAGCGCCACCTGCCCCGCATGGCTGGTGCGGTCCGCCGCCGCAACCGCGGTGCGGGCCTGGGCGCAAGCGGCCAGCAGCGTGGCGATGGTATCTACCGCCTGCGTGTCGGCCTGCGCGGAGGCCACGTCTGCTTTGAAGGTGTCGAGCTGTGCCTGGGTGATGTGCGCGTCCTGCGCCTGATCGCTGTTCACTTCGGCCAGCGTCGCGCCCGCAGCAAAGGCCCGTAGCGGCCCGGCCAGCGCTTCAATGGCAGCGGTGTCGGCCGCCATGCGCTCAGGGAGGCTGGTCAGCCAGTGGTCTACCTGTCGCTGGTAGTGCGCGACGAGCGCCACGAACTTCTCTGTCTCGCCCCGGTACAGCCAGACGATGGCGTTGAGGTTGGCGTGCTGTTCGTCAGTGAAGATGTGCGAGCGCGCCGAGACCACGTGGTACACGTTGCGCGCATCGATTATCAGCACCTGGTCTTGCAGGTCTTGCGGCTTGCCCTTGTCGAAGAACCACAGCGTGCAGGGCAGGCTGCGGGTGTAGAAGAACTTGTTGCCAATGGCCATCATCACGTCGACGTGGCCAGTCTTGACGAGCCTCTCGCGGATGTCGCGGTCCTTGTTGCCGGCGTCCGAGGCGCTGGACGCCATCACGAATCCGGCGCGGCCTGAGTCATTCAGGTAGGCGTAAAAGTACTGAATCCACAGACTGTTGGCGTTGCTGATGGCACCCGTCTTGGCGTTGGTCCCCGGTAGACCGAAGGGCAATCGGCCCGAGTCATCGACCTGCCCCTCGACCTTCTTGGTGTCCACGCTGTCCACGTTGAATGGTGGATTGGCCATGACGAAATCGCATTGGCCCACCAAGTGGTCGATCTGGTCGTAGAACGTGTTGCCCTGGCGGATGTTGGATGCGTCCAGCCCATGCACCACCAGGTTCATGCGCGCCAACTTGGTGTTGGTGTCGCTCTTTTCCTGACCGTGGAAAGTCACCGAGTCGTTGACCACCGCATGGCGCACGTCCTCGATGAAGTGGCCGGTCTGCACGAACATGCCGGCCGATCCGCAGGCCGGGTCCAGCACCAGGCCGTGGTCTGGCTCGATGATGTTGACGATCATGCGCACCAGCGAGGGGGGCGTGAAGAATTCGCCGCCTTCCTGCGCGCCACTCATGGCGAACTTGTTGAGGAAGTATTCGTAGATGCGGCCGAACACATCCCCGGTGGCGGCCTTGATGGCGGGCCGGTCGAAGATCTTGACCAATTCGGCCAGCAGGTCGGGCTCAAAGGCGGTGTAGCCACGCGGCAATGCGCCCGCGAGGACCGGGTACTCGGCCTCGATCACGTCCATCGCGGCATCGATGACCTCGCCGACATTCGCGCCCTGCGGCAGGCTGGCGATGCGGTCGAAGCGGGCGGCTTCCGGCAGGTAGATGGCCGCCTTGCCCTGGAAGCCCAACTTGATCAGCTGCTCGCGCTGGGCAGCGGGCACCTGCGCCGGGATGTCGGCTTCGATCTCGGGCAGGAAGGCTTTGAACCGATTGTCCGCGTGGCGCAGGAAGATCAGGCCCAGCACCGGCATTGAATACTCGGCAGCGGTGAGCTTGGAGTTGGCGCGCAGCTGGTCCGCCGCCTCCCAGAGTTCGTTTTCGAGTTGCTGGATGTTCATTCAATCGTTCTCGTTCTTGTGTTCGGCACCAACCGCCGCGTCCTCGTCGGCCCCGCCCGCGCGGACCCACTCATCGACTTCGGACAACTGGAATTTCCACAGGCGGCCAATCTTGTGGGCCGGCAAGCCTTTGCGCTCGCGCCAGCGGTAGACGGTGTCTTTCACGACCCCCAAGTGCTGGGCAACGTCGCTTGCGGTGACCCACGGTTCGGCATTCATGGCATTGGCGCTCAGCTTGTGGCATCAAAGTCGTCTTAAGTCGTCATGAATCTATCAGAGGAGGGCTTCGATACTCACCGTCTCGACAGTAAAGGCTTGGCGGTTTGATCACCCAGAGCATGAATCACTTCGCCGTCAATCACCCC
>VEQR01000011.1 GCA_018883125.1 Candidatus Kapaibacterium sp. | reverse complement strand
TAATAGCCCCGGGCCTTGGCCCGGGGTACGAGTGACGAAAGCGACCATAATAGCCCCGGGCCTTGGCCCGGGGTACGAGTGACGAAAGCGACCATAATAGCCCCGGGCCTTGGCCCGGGGTACGAGTCAGAAATCCAGGGATTTGAACAACATAGATCACGTGACTTCGACAATGAAGACCCTCAAGGAACAACTCGACATACTCAACGACGGGGTTATTGACCTGCTACCCCAGGAGGACTTCGTGCGCAAGCTTGAGAAGAGCATTGCAACAGGAGTGCCCCTTCGGGCAAAGCTTGGGCTTGATCCGAGCAGGCCGGACATCCATATTGGCCACGCAGTGGTGCTGAACAAACTCCGTCAGTTTCAAGACCTTGGGCACACGGTTGTACTGATCATCGGTGACTTTACGGCGATGATCGGCGACCCCACCGGCAAGTCGAAGACCAGGCCGGCGTTGACGCTTGAGGAGACCCGTGAGAACGGAAAGACCTATGTTGAGCAGGCAGCCAAGATCCTTGACATGTCTAAGACTGAGGTGGTGTATAACTCGCAGTGGTTAGATGCAATGTCCTTCCGGGACGTTGTCACGTTGTCAGCCAAGTACACAGTAGCCCAGCTTCTCGAGCGCGACGATTTCACCAAGCGGTATCGTTCGGGAGAACCGATCAGCGTCCACGAGTTTCTGTATCCCCTTTCACAGGCCTATGATTCGGTGGCTGTGCGGAGTGATATTGAACTGGGCGGCACAGATCAGAAGTTCAACCTGCTCGTTGGACGCGAGATCATGAAGGCCTACGGTCAAGAGCCGCAGTGCATCCTCACGATGCCGATCCTAGAGGGCACGGACGGTGTTGAGAAGATGAGTAAGTCTCTCGACAACTACATCGCGGTAACGGACTCAGCGCGGGACATGTTCGGCAAGACAATGTCCATCCCCGATTCACTCATAACACGGTATTACCAATATGCCTGCTTTGCCAGCGACGAGCAGGTGAAGAAGATGGAATCTGACCTTGCCAATGGCTCGTTGCACCCGCGTCAGGCAAAGGTTGAAGTGTCCGGCAGCATCGTCGATCGTTATCACGGTGCCGGCTCGGGTAGTGCAGCACTGGCAGAGTTCGAGAAGGTGTTTGTTCGTAAGGATGTGCCAGATGAGATCGAAGAACGTCAGTTGGAGGGGGCTTCGCACGACATCGTGTCGTTGCTGACGCTCACCGGCATGGCCGCATCCAAGAGTGAGGCCCGGCGCCTTATCCAGCAAGGGGGCGTCTCTATTGATGGGAACAAGGTTACCGACATTGCGGCGAGTATTGATCTGGCGAGCCCCGTGATCCTGCGTGTTGGTAAGCTGCGGTTCCTGCGAGTGCACGGGAGATGACCCTCGAAATCGTTGACAGTGGCGCGGCGTCCGGCACGGAGAACATGCGCCGTGACATTGAACTCTGTGAACGTGTTCGTGCTGGTGAGATCTCACCGACCCTTCGACTGTATACGTGGACGCCGTGGTGCATATCGCTCGGCAAACACCAGAACACCTCATCCATCGACATGTCAGCGGTTGACGCTGCCGGCTTTGACGTTGTCCATCGCCCGACAGGGGGCAGAGCAGTTCTCCACGCTGATGAGGTGACGTACTGCGTGTGCGTTCCGGTGCGCGATGCGCTTGATGCTCGACGGATCTATGCCGAGGTTCACCAGATTCTCTTTAGGGCACTCACGAGTCTGGTGCCGGATTTGTCCTATGCTACCGTTGATCACGACCTGCGGCAGCACTACGCCGCAAGCGGACCTCTTGGTCAGGTATGCTTTACCTCACACGCCCGGACAGAGATACTCTGGCATGGGAAAAAGATCGTTGGTTCGGCCCAGCGCGTGCTGGAGGGGGTTGTATTACAGCACGGATCGATCCTCTGCGGTAACGGACATGAGCGTCTGGCAGAATGCATCACGGCCGAAACAGCCGATAGACGTCGGCTTCTTGACTCAATCACAGCGTCAAGCGCAACCCTCACGGATGCTGCCGGTCACAGCATTACGCAGCATGATGTTATCACAGCAATTATGCGTCAGAACCGTCAGTAAGCCCCGGCCACGGCTAGCGAGCAGGTAAAGGCCTCGCGACGCTGATGCCCGTCCAGGTGTCTACTCGGGCGATCACATCGGAAAGGTACCCGTCGAGAACAACGTGTTTCTTTGTGGATGATGCATGCATGAAGCGTGCTCGGTTTCCCTCTCGCACTACAATTCCCGTATGGGCATAATCGAGCCCCTTCTTCGAGGTAACAATTGCAACGATGTCGCCATCCTGCAAACGGGACTCAATGTCGGCGATATCCTTGCGCCCGATTACAAACATCGTTTCGCCACGAAGGCGCGCCTCGATCTCGGCCATCTGCCGCACGGCATCGGAATCCTGACGCAATGCCGGATAGTACTTCGGGTTGGTTGACATGAAATCAACCGGCATGTGAACGGGTTTGCCTCCGAGGTCCTTGCTAATATCCGTTACTATTCCCTTCCGAACATTGTCGAGGATCCAATCCGTGGTGTAGTGCAGACGACTGGTGTAGCCGGCAATCTTGCCTGAGCGGTACCGCGTACGCATCACGCTCTCCACAAGCTTGTCAGCTGTGACGTGGCCGTTCTGGAGATTTCGCGACAGGTTTAGTACCGATTCAAAGAACGTCACGCAGTCCAGTCCATCAAGCCGCACACGGCATACCTCTGGTCCCTCGCCTTCGAGTGTCCCACCCACGTAAGGCGTACCAACGAGCTGACGTCCGAGTTTGGCCATGAGCTGGCCGAGGGGAAGTGAAGCCCAGGCAGAATCTTTGGCAATAGCCGATAGGGTTTGAACACGCCGACGCAGATCGGCATCCTGTGCATGAACGGATGCACACGGAAAGAGCGCCAACATGAAAAGCAGTGCGACGATCGTTCGAACCATCATTGTCGAGTATCCAGGGGGCGCATGCCCACCTCAGCAAGTTGGCGCTCATCAACACCCGACGGACAACCATCCATGAGCGAAAGGCCAGAAGTTGTCTTTGGAAATGCGATCACATCACGGATGTTCTCGGTGCCGCACAGAAGCATCACTAGTCGGTCGAATCCGAAGGCGATACCACCGTGAGGGGGCGCCCCAAAGCGAAGCGCGTTCAGCAGGAATCCAAACTTCTGCTCAGCATCCTCACGTTCGAATCCAAGCAAATCGAACATGCGCTGTTGCACGTCGTTGGTATGGATACGAATAGAGCCCCCTGCCGCCTCGTAGCCATTGATAACAAGGTCGTGCGCTACGGCGCGGGCATGCGTTGGATCAGAATGCAGAAGATGAACATCATCGGTCATCGGAGCGGTGAACGGATGGTGCCGCGCAATCCACCGCGACTCCTCTTCACTGTATTCCAGAAGCGGAAACTCCACAACCCAGTGGAAGGAGTAAGATTTTGAGACCTGGCTAAGTATGCCGCAACGCTTGGCAATCTCGGTGCGCAGCGCACCACCAATTGTGCAGGCACGCTCCCACTCGCCCGGGAAAAAGAGCAAGAGGTCTCCATTCTCAGCTCCAAGCTCCCCACAGAGGCGCGCGGCCTCATCACCAGCGAGCTGCTTTGCAAACGAACCGCTGATCTCTCCGTCTGCCATCTTGAGCCAGGGAAGCCCCTTGGCTCCATACTTCTTAGCATGTTCGGTGAGCTCGTCGATCTGCTTGCGGGAAAATGATCCACATGCCTTTGCGTTGAGTGCCATCACAACACCACCCTCGGCCACTGTCGAGGAGAAGATGCTAAACGAACTGTCCTTGGCTAATGTTGATACGTTCTGCAGCTCAAGACCGTAGCGAATGTCCGGCTTATCCGAACCAAATCGGTTGAGTGCATCATGAAAGCTCATCCGCGGGAAAGGCACAGGGACATCGGTGCCAAGAATCTCTTTCCAGGCCATGGCGATGAAGCGTTCTGTAAGAGCTAGGATGTCCTCCTGCGTGACGTAGGACATCTCGACGTCGATCTGCGTAAACTCCGGCTGACGATCGGCACGCAGGTCTTCGTCGCGGAAACACTTTACGATCTGCATGTACTTGTCAAATCCCGAAACCATCAACAGCTGCTTGAAGAGTTGCGGCGATTGCGGAAGGGCGTAAAAACGACCCTTGTTCATGCGGCTCGGAACAAGGAAATCACGGGCTCCTTCGGGCGTGGACTTCGTCAACACCGGCGTTTCGACCTCGATGAATCCCTCCTGCTCGAAGAACCGATGGGTGATCTGGTAAAGCTTGTTACGAACGAGGAAGTTCTTCTGCAGCGCCGGACGTCGCAGGTCCAGATAGCGATACGTCAATCGTAGTTCCTCATTGGTTCCAAGGTCATCGACAATTTCAAACGGCGTCACGTCAGCCGCATTGATGATACCAATCTCATCGGCAAGCAGTTCAACGAGTCCCGTTGGGATCTTCGGATTCGGATTCTCGCGCATGCGAACACGCCCCTTGACCCAGAGAACATACTCCGACCGAACGGCATCGATCGATGAGGCCAGCTCGGGGGTATGGGCCGAATCAACCACCACCTGCGTCACACCATAACGGTCCCGAAGATCGATGAAGATCACGCCGCCATAATCTCGGCGAGCATTCACCCATCCATTCAAGGTAACGGTTGTATCAGCGTCGGATGGTCGCAGGTGTCCACAGTTCGTGGTTCTCTTTTCGAAGTGCATTCTCTCAGCTCAGCAGTGGTGTGAATTCGAAAGTTACGCAACGGGTCTGTTCCCGTTGGTTGTTGACTGGAGCATTGCTTTCACAGCCGCGACGATTTCCATCGGATCAATGGCTTCTAGTGCTCCACTCGAGGTTACACATGGCCAGCATGGGGCTTTGTATGGCGTCCACGGCAGCAGACCACGGGCATCCTGTGAGAACAGCACCACGGATGCAACTCCATGAGCGGCTGCAACATGCACGGCGGATGTGTCGGGCGTCAGCAGCATGTCCGACGCAGCAATACAAGCGGCGAATTGCGCGTATGAGCTCTGCGACTCAACAACCGTAATGCCGCAGACCTCACCGATACGCTGCGCCATCTGCGCATGCGCTGGGGCACTCATGATGCGCATCCCTACCCGGGAAGATGCGTTTTCATCGCACACTTCGCGCACCAGGCAAAGCACCTCGATCATCTTCGCTTCGGGATACATGCGGTGGTCGTCTGATCCGGATATATTAACAGCAAGGATCATCTCGCCTTCAGATCGGCACATGATCAACTCTGCTGACCGACGCTGCTCGTCCGTCAGCGGGAACTCAAGGCGAATGTCCTCGCCCCCTATCGCAAATCCTAAAGGCCACGTAAGCCGGGCAATACGATCAACAATATGAACCGTAGACTGATCAGCAAGTGGAACCACATGAGTATACACACCTCGGTTAACCTTGTCAACGCCGATTGCGAAAGGGGCTCGGGCACCGGAGATCAGCAAGGCCGAGGTCGATGAAGCGTTGTCCATAAGATCGATGACGAGGTCGTATCGCTGACGACGCAATCGTCGGCGCAAGAGCAGCAGACTCGGAATGGACTTCCGGAACACGTGTACTCCATCCACCCACTGCTCAACTGCCTGGCGCACCGCTATGTTGTTTGTCGATAGGACCATGTCGATGCGAGCAGTGGGAAACTGTGCACGCAAGGCCTTGATGATCGGCGTGCTAACGATCACATCACCGATTCGATCCTGACGCAGAAGCAGCACCCGCCGAACAACGGCAGGCGATATCGCTTGACGTGGTGCATCAACAATGACGGGCTCGCCCTGCGAACCCACCTGCGTGTTGTACCAACGGCGAATGGCCAGCTCGATGCGCTTGATAAATGAATCTGCCATGTCACTATCCTCGAACAGACCGATACACAGCAGCCGTCGCGCGGGCCGTTGCATCCCACGTGAATGATGCACTATGACGCAAGCCAGCCTCACGACGGTCTGCAACTAGCGCATCGTCCATGATGCAACGCATCATCGCATCGGCAATCTCTTCCGTTCTTGTAGGGTCAACGTACATCGCGGCTTCACCACCAACTTCTGGTAGAGACGTCGTGTTGGACGTGATCACCGGACATCCACAGCGCATGGCTTCGAGCACGGGTAACCCAAAGCCCTCCCCTAGCGTTGCAAACACCAGTGCACGCGCCGCAGAGATGATCTGGATCATCTCGGTTGTTGGTACATCGGTGATGATCCGTATCGATGCTTCGGAGACAACCGACGCATTCTCCTTTCGGAATCGCGCCACCGCCTGCTCTCCGCCCGCTATGAGTAGCAGCAGTTCAGAATGTTGGCGGATGGACTGCGGAAGCATTCCCCATGCGTACATGATCCGATGGAGGTTCTTCCGTGGATCGATTCGACCAACGAAAAGCACGTATGGTTTTTGGAGACCGTAACGATCGATCACCGCGGCATCCATTGGCGTGGGAACGAACTCCTCTCCGGCCGCAAGCGGCGTAACAGTAATCGGCAGCGTGCACTCTGGAAAGAACTCTCGAATCGTCGAGGCCACGTAGGCCGATGGACAGAGTATCGCCTGCGAGGCTGAAAGATGTCGTTTGACTCTACCGGGAAATCTCTTCACGAGATAGTGATCGAGTCCCATATCCGGATACATCGGGAATAGGTCATGGATCGTTGTGACGATCGGCTTCTTTTTCGGAATCACTTTACCCGGAGAGAGCAAATGGACAATGTCGGCGCCGGCAAACACTGACGACATCCCACGTCGGATACTCCATCGAGCAAGGGGGCGCAGCGGAGCGCCGAATTTGCGCTCATGTGGCAGACATTCAACAACGCGCGCCGTTGGGAACGATTCAAAATACCGCGCGACTGCACCGTGGTCTGACTCGCTTGCTGCGAGCGTGACACCATCCACCGAACCTGTACGCAGGAGCCCCTTGATGAGCTCACGCGAATAGCGTTCAATTCCACTGCGTCCGAGGATCGCGCTGGCATCAAACGCAGCGTTCATCACACGTTGTGCGTCGAAAGGATCAGGCTACCTCGTTGGCAACATCGTACACGACGCTTGTTGCCAGGGAGTAGATCTTCTCAATGGAAGAGGAGATCGCAGCCGTTGCGGCCGGATCATCGGAAGCCTCGTAGGCGTCAGCACTTGGGTAGACGTAGACTTCTTGGAAGTGGTTATGCTTGCCCTTTGTTTCGTAAAGAGAGAACGAAACATCAGAACCCGAATAGAACTCCCGCACGGCTGCGATAGCGGCCAGATACTCTGGGCGCTTGCCATCAGGAATAGAATACGAGACACTGAAAAGAACCTTGGACATGCAGTAACCCTGTATGATTTTTGGCGCAAAATACGGACGGGCGTCCGACGGTAGCGTTGAACTTATCAACACCAATTCGTCAGAACGAACATGTTGCGCGAATCGTGTTCGCAATGATGTCAGAATTTGGCAATACTGCCTGTTCCAGAGTCGGTGCAAATGGCGTTGGTGCATCAAATGCCGCAACACGCTTGACGGGGGCATCAAGATAGGAGAATGCCTTGTCGGCAATACGCGCAGCGATCTCACCACCGAAGCCACCTGTTAGCACTGCCTCGTGGGCAACAACGGCACGACCCGTCTTGCGCACCGATGCGAGCACAGTCTCCTCATCGAACGGAACAAGCGTACGGATATCGACAACTTCGACGTTGATTCCTTCAGCCGCTACTGCCTCCGCCGCAGCCAACGCCATGTGCACAGCAGAACCATAACAGATCACCGACACATCACTACCCTGTCGCACGACGCGTGCCTTGCCGAGTGGCACGATATACTCGCCCTCCGGCACATCACCCTTGATCTTGCGATAGAGTCCCTTGTGCTCGTAAAAAACCACGGGATCGTTATCGCGGATCGACGCCATCATGAGCCCCTTAGCATCGTCAGGAAATGCCGGACATACCACCTTGATCCCGGTGGCATGCACAAACCACGCTTCGGAGTTTCGACTATGAAACGGATTGGCTCCAACTCCGCCACCCGATGGACCGCGAACTACCATAGGGACCGGAATCGCCCAACGGTATGCGGTAGTGCCGGCAACGGTAACGATCTGATTAAACCCATTGGTAACGAAATCCATGAACTGCATTTCGGCAACGGGACGCATGCCGTTGAGGGCGGCTCCGATAGAGGCACCGATGATGGCCGCTTCACTGATCGGCGCATCAATGATGCGCGATGGACCGAATTCGTCAAGGAATCCCTTGGTCAGCTTGAACGCACCGCCATAGGTACCGATGTCCTCGCCGATCATGAATACCCGCTCGTCCCGACGCATCTCCACGCGGAGTGCATCGGCAATGGCTTCCAGGTAGGTCATCTGCATGTTAGTGTCCCTCCCCGGCAGTAGACATAAACACGTTTTTCAGGCCCTCTTCAGCAGCCGGCCATGGGTGCTCAAGTGCACGGTCAATTGATGCGATCATGTCGTTAAGGATAGAAGCTCGGAGCTCGTCGGTCTCTTCGCGCGTGACAACACCGTCATCGATCAATCGATCGATGTAGCGCTCGACGGGATCCTTGGCAGACCACTCTTCGAGCAGCTCTTTGGGTACGTAGGAAAAGTCGTCATGCTCGGCATGACCTCGCATGCGCATCGTTACTGTTTCGATCAGCGTTGGGCCAAGCCCCTTTCGCGCGTGGTCAACGGCCTCTGAGCAGGTGGTATAGACGAGTTCCACATCCGTTCCATCGATGGTTGCCCCGGCCATCCCATATCCAACGGCACGGTCACTGAGGCGCTCACAGGCAAACTCCATGGAGTTCGGCGTAGAATAGGCGTATTGATTGTTCTCGATGATCAGGATCAGCGGAATCTTGTGAACTGAAGCAAAATTCAACGCTTCGTGCACTTCTCCTACCTGCGCTCCCCCGTCGCCGATGTAGGTCATTGACACGGTGGTGACGCCACGCAACTTGTCAGCCAATGAGAACCCGGCAGCTACAGGGATCATGGCGCCAAGGTGAGAAACATTCCCGTATATCCGAAGAGCAGGGTCGGCATAATGTCCGGTGCCGTCAGTACCGCGCATCTGGCTCCCCTGGCGAGCAAGGTGATTCAGCATGAGCTGATCAAGCGTCTGGCCGAAGACAAAGTGTCCGCCAATGTTCCGGTGCATTGGAAACAGAACGTCCTTCGTGCGATCCAGTGCAAGGGCACTGCCCACACTTACGGCTTCATTACCGAGCTGTGAATACACACCTCCGAAGGCCTTCCCTTGCCGGTACAGACGCAGCATTGCCGTGTCGAATTCGCGCGCCATGATCATGTACCTGAGCATGCTTTGACGCATGTCGGACGATAGCTGTGATCCTCGTTTTCGTGCCATTGCTCCGCTAATACCTGCCTGTGTGGAGAAGAGTAGCCCCAAAAATACGCAAGCCCCCTGAGGCACAAACCTTCAGGGGGCATGCAGAGCGTATCGTGCTGGGGGCACGATTTATTTTTTCTTGTGCTTCTTGACGTCGGCAACGGTGACCGTTGGGCCTGAGTTGCCAAAGCTGTTGTACACATACGTGATCACCGACGCGATGTCCTCATCTGTATACTTCTTTGGCAGGGGGGCCATAACGCCGTTATACTCCTTACCGTTGACCTTGATCTTACCACTCTTTCCGTTGACCACTTCCTTGATGATCTGTGGCATTGGCGTGTTCTTGAGATAGTCACTCTTAGCCAGCGGCGGATACACGGCTCCGAGACCTTGTCCATTGGCCTGATGGCACGTCTTGCAGTACTCTGTGAATACCTGCTGCCCTCGCGTCATCAGCTTTGCCTTATCATCAGCATGCGCTACAACGGTGAACCCAATGACGAGTGCGACGAGGGCGATCATATTCCTGATCATTGTCTCAATTCCTTGATGGTGATTTAGATAAATCGGAACACACAATAATAAGACATTTTTGTCTGAATTACAACACTAGGAGGCAAAATATCGGTGTTACCGTTCCTTTACGGTCTGACAGCAACCGTCGTGTACGTGCGTACGATCAGCAATCATCGGCGACACAAACGGGATATCAAGAGACATCCCCCGCATGGTCACAAGTGCCCCGACGACAACCATTATCACGGCTGAGAACATCCGAAGCCGCCGCTGCCAGGTGCCGCTGACGCGATCGATCAGAAGAGCCAAACCTGCAAGCGCCGGCGATGTAGCCACACCAAATGCGACGAGGAACAGCGTCCGTTCGCCAAAGGAAGGAAGCGTTGCAGCGGCAATGATTGCCGACAACGAAATCCCACATGGCAGCAAACCGTTGATGATGCCATGCATAAAAGCTCGCATCGGTGGCGAAAACACAGCTGATCTGCTCTGGAGCGCTGATGCCAATTGTCGAGCTCTGCTCGAGATCATATTCGGAAGGTGGACCGAACCACCAACGATCTGAAAACCGCCCAAAGCAATCATGACTGTGCCGGTGAACATTGAGACGGCGGAACCCAGAACCACGATGCGCGCCCCGTCAGCGACCGATCCGACGAGCAGACCAAGAATACAGTACGTCAGTGTTCTGCCCGCATGATACAGGCCGCTACGAACCGCCGTATCCATGGCCGTATGGCCCCTTGGAACCATGACGGCTACAAGCGGACCGCACATTCCAATGCAGTGAATCCAGGAAGCGAACCCAAGCGTTGCACCTGTGATGATAGCAATGCCAACCATCAGATCCAGATAGCCGATTCACAGCGGTATGCTAGCCCCTTGGATTTCCACTCGGCAATCAGGCGCCATTTGCCACGCCGCATATCAGTGGTGGATATGGCAATACCTAATACGGGATCAGCGGTAATGGACAAATTCCTGTCTAATGATGGATCGTCTGCTCGTGCAAGTCGTACCTGTATCCTGCCGTCTATTGGCATTTGCTGTGGGATGACTATTTGAAGCACCGGACCAACCACGACGTGCACTCCGGCATCCATGCCCCTTTTGAGTGCCGCTACCGTTTCATCATGGCGTAGTGCCTGCTCGTAGTAGTCGGCACTGGTCAGATCTACTCGCTGCGTCATAGCAAAGGCCACAAACCCTAGCGTGGAAAGCGCAAAGATCGAATAGACAATAACAATGTTTCTTCCCCAGTTCGAACGGGGTGCGTGTGAAGAATTCATGATCAAGGGCCAACAAATGACGTGGTAACTGTTTGACTATCATCAGCGGTGCGGACTTCAAGAACGACCTTTTGCGAAGAAACAGACCTTGAGTCAGTGAGAATGAATCTCGCTTTGATGATCTCCTCCGGCTGCAGCGTCGATGGCAGTCCGAGAGGGCGCAAGCTTATCCCGGCTGGCTCGATAACGCGAATTGAAAGAGGCGTTTGCTGGCCAGTCTTGTTGATGAGTCGGATCTGATAAAAGTTTGCCATTCCTTGCGGTGTTTGCACCCACGTCGTTCCCTCTTGTCGAGTTACGATCACGTCGAGCGAAGAGCGCATGGCAAACATTGTCACAACGGCACCTACCAGAACAATCCATACCAGACCATAGGCAACCACCCTTCGCGAAAGGAAGCTAGGGGGCTGAGCACTGCGAATTGAGCCGAGAGACGCATAACGAATCAGCCCCCTATCAAGTCCAACCTTATCCATGACCTCATCGCATGCATCAATGCATGCAGTGCAGGCAACACATTCAAGTTGTATTCCGTTGCGAATGTCGATTCCCGTCGGACACACCGTTACGCACTGATGGCAGTCAAGGCAGTCGCCCTTGCCTTGTGGACGACTGAACGGTGCAGAAGTATCCTCCGATGCGCGCTGGGCAGCAACGTCATCGCGGTTCCATTTGGAGCGCTGCTCACCGCGAACATGGTCATAGGAGACCGTGATGGTCTTTTCGTCGACCAGTGCAGACATATACCTTCCATACGGACAGGCAATCAGACAGGCCTGTTCGCGAAAGCGATAGAAGACGGCAAAGAACACGCCGGTGAAGAACACCAGACCGATGAAGAGTTCGAGATGAGCAAGGGGTCCATCGGTAACGTACCTCAGAAGTACATCGCTCGAAATGATGTAGGAAAGAAATGTGTTCGCAATCACAAAACTCAGCGCAAAGAACACCAGAATTTTGAGCCCGCTCCGAAGCACTCTATCCATGTTCCACGGACCTGCATGACGCTTAGCCTGCTCCACCGGCGATCCCTCGATGAGCCACTCGATCTTCCTGAAGACCATCTCCATGAAGACCGTCTGCGGACAGAGCCAGCCGCACCAGATCCGACCAATACTTGCCGTTGCTACGACGAACGTTACGATCGTCGTGAGAAACAGCACGGCTACGAGATAGAAGTCGCTGGGCCAGAATGGCATCCCGAAGAACACGAACTTTCTCTCAATGATGTTCAGCAGCACAAACTGATGTCCACCAACTTTCACATACGGTGCAATCAACAGGAAGGCCAGCAGCACAACACTGACGGCCGTCCGCATACGCGTGAATCGTCCCTTCGGCTTACGAGCATAAATCCAACGCCGGCGTCCATCAGGACGGATACTGGCAAGCTCAGCACGAAAACGTTCGTGATCCTCAATCTGTGAGACGTCGATGACAGACATAACTCGTTTGCCGTTTCTGTTTGTTACATCGCCGGTTCTGAGCTGCAGATGACATCCCTACCCTCTTCGATCGGCTTCGGGTCTGGCGGATTCGTGCCCTTCTTCGAGATGATGTACGAAGCCACCTGCATGAGCTCGCGATCTGTCAGCTTGTTACCACTGCCATACGGAAGCATGCCTTTCTCCGGGAAGCCCGACGTGATGTTCGCAACGATCTGTTCAAGTGAGCACCCGTGAATCCAGTATTCGTCAGTAAGGTTTGGTCCAACTTGACCGCCCAAGTCTTCGCGATGACAGGTATAGCACAGATTGTTTATGCCATTGAAGATCTCCGCGCCTTTGGCAAGTGATTCCTTGTCCGTGAGCAATACAAGGGCCTCTTTCTTTGCCTTCGGGGCATTGGCTATCATGACCTCTGCCTCTTTGATCTGGGCTGCGTATTCCGCCGCGGAACCACGAGCCCCGTACCAAAGAATATTCCAGTCCGGACCCGTGTAGACGTGGTAGTAGAAAATGTAAATCGCACTCATCACAATGGTGAAATAGAATCCGTAGAGCCACCATCTGGGCAAATCGTTATCGAGCTCACGGATTCCGTCGGCATCGTGCTCGAGAAGTTTTTCATTCTGATCATTCGACATTGCTGTAGTCTCCAAGGGATGATTGAGATGATTGATGACCGACCGGACTTCCCTCTTCCAGGGCAGCAGACGACAAGCGTCCGAGTCTTCCGGTATCCACGAACACAAACCACACCAGCAAAACGCTGAAGAAACCGAAGAACAGCACCAGCGCTACGATCGGGTACCATTCAATACCGGGGATGCTCTCAAGGACGTTCTTATACATATCTCACCTCACTGTATGCCGGCTGTTGATGGAGACTTCTTGATATCGGTACCCAGACGTTGCAGGTAGGCGATAACGGCGATGATCTCACGATCGGCCGTGACATCCTTGATGCCGCTCGACTGGAGTGACTCAACGATCAGAGCTGCCTGCGAGCGAGCCTCGTTAGCCGCCTTTCGTGCAAAGCCATCGGCATACGGTACACCGAGCTTCTGCAGCGTAAGGATCTTACCTTCCGTGTGGGTCAAATCAAGCACCGATGAGTATAGCCATGGATATGTCGGCATGATCGAACCAGGCGAGGTAGACCGTGGGTCCATCATGTGTTTCCAGTGCCATGCGTCCGGGCGCTTTCCACCTTCGCGGTGAAGATCCGGACCGGTGCGCTTCGAGCCCCATTGAAATGGTCGATCATACACGAATTCACCGGGTTTGGAATAGTCGCCGTAGCGTTCCGTTTCCGATGGGAACGGACGAATCATTTGCGAGTGACACGTGTAGCAACCCTCGCGGATGTAGATGTCGCGACCCTCCAGTTCAAGGGGCGTATACGGCGTCACACTGGCAATGGTTGGAATGTTCGACTGAACCATCGCTGTGGGAATGAACTCCACGATGCCACCGATAAGCACCGCTACAAATGTGTAGACGGCGAACCTCACCGGCTTACCCTCGAGAAGTCTATGCCATCCTTCTTTCTGCGTCGGCTCCGGCTCGTGGACGGTGGCTGAAACGAGTACTTCTTCGTCGGCCATCAACGAACCACTCTTTGCGGTCTTGTACAGATTCCAGACCCCTACGCACGCGCCAACGAGATAGAACGTTCCACCGATCGATCGCATGATATACATCGGTATCAGCTGGCTAACCGTGTCGAGGAAGTTTGTGTACTGCAGAGTTCCGTCAGGAAGAAACTGCTTCCACATCAGCGACTGGGTGATTCCACCGATATAGAGCGGCACAACGTATATCACAACTCCGAGCGTCATCAGCCAGAAGTGCCAGTTTGCCATCGATATCGAATACAGCTTTGTTCGATAAATCCTCGGGATGATATAGTACAACATTGCAAACGTTAGTCCACCATTCCAGAGCAAGGCCCCGAGGTGCACGTGGGCAATGATGTAATCCGTGTAATGTGTAAGGGCATTGATGTTCTTGAGCGACATCATCGGGCCCTCGAAGGTCGACATTCCGTAGGCCGTGATACCGACGACCAGGAACTTCAACACCGGATCAAGGCGAACCTTGTCCCACGCACCACGAAGCGTCAGAAGTCCGTTGACCATGCCGCCCCAAGACGGTGCGATCAGCATGAAGGAAAAGACAACACCAAGCGACTGCGCCCAGTCCGGCAAAGCCGTGTACAGAAGGTGGTGCGGGCCTGCCCAGATATACAGAAAGATGAGAGCCCAAAAGTGAATGATGGACAACCGATACGAGAACACCGGACGTCCTGATGCCTTGGGAATGAAGTAGTACATGATCCCAAGGAACGGCGTCGTTAGGAAGAATGCCACAGCATTATGACCATACCACCATTGTACAAGGGCATCCTGAACACCGGCATACATGGAATAGCTTTTCAGCAAATGCACCGGCAACGCCAACGAATTCACGACGTGCAGCAGCGCAACGGTGATGAATGTGGCTAGGTAAAACCAAATGGCAACGTACATGTGTCGTTCACGCCGACGCAGGATCGTTCCGATCATGTTCCAGCCGAACACAACCCATACCAGTGTAATGGCGATGTCGATCGGCCATTCCAGCTCAGCATATTCCTTGCTGCTGGTGATCCCCAGTGGTAAGGTTAGAGCGGCACTAACAATGATGGTCTGCCATCCCCAGAAGTGAATCTTGCTTAGGACATCGCTGAACATCCGCGCCTTGCACAAACGCTGCAACGAGTAGTACACGCCAACGAATATGGCATTACCAGCAAACGCAAAGATCACCGCATTTGTATGGAGGGGGCGAAGGCGCCCGTATGATAGGAAATCGATGCCCCCAAGAAAGTCCGGCAAGTACAGCTTGATGGCTACGATAAGTCCAACCAGAAATCCTATGATGCCCCAACCAAGTGCTGCTATGGCAAACAACTTGACGATGTTGTTGTCATAGCGAACCCGAAGCTGCTCACCATTCGATTGTTGAAAAGAGGTTTCCATGTGCTATCGCACCCTCCCGTGCAGATTGTTTGTGATATGAGAATTGAAATGCGTTGTTTCCTTATCAGCATCCACAGATGCGTCTACCAGATCATCGTCAAACAGCATTCGCACAGGCGGCGTACGTGTGTCATCATACTGACCGTGTTGCGTTGAGATCACAAATGCGATAGCAAAGCCCCCTGCCACAAAGAGACTCAGAATGATGATGATCGGCATCACTCCCATGTGATCCTCCGATACGTCAATTGAGCACCAAGAACGCTGATGGCGATTACCAGAAGAGAACTCAGTGGCATCATTACGGCAGTGATTACCGGTGAAAGCCGACCGCTGACAGCGAGATAGAACCCTAAAGCATTATATGCCATGGTAAACCAAAACGCAGTCGTTACCACGGATTTCTGAGCCTTTGCATAGGACAGCAACCGATCAATGGTCGAGATGTTGGCCGCATCGATCATCACGTCGCATGCTGGAACGATGCGGCTGGATCCATTGCTCACAGCTATTGACACGTTTGCAGCGGACATGGCAGCGATGTCGTTCAGTCCATCGCCGACCATCAGCACGTGCTTGCCAGACTGCTTAGTGAGCATAATATTCTCAACCTTTTCGCTTGGTGAAGTGGAAAGTCGAATCTCTTCCGGACGGAAGATGTGTTCGACCGCCGTTCTACCGTTTTCCGAATCACCCGAGACCATTGATACGCTGATGCCCTCCTGACGCAGCGCCGAGACCATTGACGCAACGCCGCTATAGACCTCATGCCGCACAACGAATCGTCCCACAGGGTGCCCATCGATCATTGCCACAGATCCCGACACACCTTCTCTGTATGGAGCTCTTTCATCGTCGTCGAGAATCATCTCCGCTGATCCGAGTGCGAGATCGTGGCCGGCATGGTTGCATCGGATCCCTACACCCGGCAACTCCTGTACATCATCAACGAAAACTCGTGAAGGAGGTCCTGCAGCAACAATTGCCCTGCTTACCGGGTGCGTACTATGCATGGCCAGGGCCACAAGTCCGGCAGTAATGTCCGGTGAAAGTTGCGCACCGACATACGTTGCTGTATGGGGTCTAGTAAGAGTGCCGGTCTTGTCGAAGGTTACGTGTGTTACGCGCTGCAGCTCGCTCAGCGTTGCAACGTTTTTCAGGAAGATTCCTCTGCGTGAAAGCACTCCCATCGCCGTGCCGAAGGTGATCGGCATTGCAAGAGTGAGTGCACACGGACAGGCAATGATCATCACGGATGTGAAGGCGTTGAGCGCCATGTCCATGTTGGGGAGCCACCACATCGCCGCACCAATTGCAACACCGAGTACACTCGCCGTAAACGCCAGACCAAACCGCTCACGCGTTGATTCGATCGATCGGCGGTCGGTATGAATATCCTGTCGTGACCACAAGGAGGCCATCATGCTTGATGATGATGGCTTCACAACGCTAAGCTCCAGAGCTCGTCCAAGCACACGACCGCCAGCGTATAGCATCGTACCTGGGCGACATTCAATCGGTTCCACCTCACCAGTCAGGTAGGCATAATCAACCACCCCAACAGTGTGCAAAAGAATCGCATCGGCGGGAATCACTTCACCATTCCGAACCACAACAACATCGGCGCGCTGTAGTTCATCGATACCGATGGTCTCTACATCGTTGCCGTTGCGCCGCATGGCCGTAATTGGAAGGAACGAGTGCATCGACCGTTCAAACTCGAGCGATTCGAAGGCCCGTTGTTGAAAAAGACGACCAACAAGGAGAAAGAACACAAGACCCGTAAACGAGTCAAGGAATCCCTCGCCACGCCCGGTGAGAATGTCAAACAGCGAGCGAGAGAAGATCGTGAGTATGCCAATCGAAACTGGTACGTCAAGGCTAACAACGCCGCGTCGCAGACTGCCCCAAGCCGCACGCAGCCATGGCTGTGTGCATGTGACAAGGACCAGCGCACTAAGGCCAATCTCAACCACTGTCAGCACTTTCTGTACCAGTGGATCAAGCCCACCAGGCCCAGCGATGTAGTTGGCAAGGCCGATCATCATGACATTTCCAGCGGCGAAACCGGCGATACCGATCTGTGTCGTCAGGGTTCGGCGAGCTGAACTCGGGTTACGACCCTCTGCCGCGATGTTTCCAATAGCCGGCGGATACCCCAGCGAATCAAGGAGTCTGGCTATTGCCGATGGGGACGTTTCATCGTTGTTGTAGTCAACGACAACCGTTTGATGAAGCAAGTCAACGCGAGATGCCAGAATGCCAGAGTCAAATCGGCTGAGTCGTTCCAACAGCCAGACGCAGCCGGCGCAATGCATATCGGGCAGTCGAAGATGTATAGTCGATCTGACCGCAATCCCCGGACTTGCCGTCGTGGCAAATGCTCTGTCCAAACCCGTGAAGCGATCTTCGGGTTCTGCAGCCGGACGCCGACGTTGTGAATCATCAAACTGATAGTATTGGCAGGAATCGTGCGTGCGCAGGAGATCGTAGACGCTCAGACAGCCCTGACAGCAGAAGGTATGTCCATCGGCCGCAGGAGCTCCGATACCGCTTTCCGTCCCACAGTGGAAACACGTCACCAGATGTGGAGACGAGCTCATACGTGACCGTTTGCTGGTGCTGACTTGTGATCGAGATACTGTGACTGCGCGTATCGGAACTCTTCGGAAAGTCGAACATTGAGCTCAGACGCCTTCTTGCCCATACTTTCGAGCGTCACCCGACGGGAAATCGTCGTCAGTTCACTACGGATCTTTGTCCAGTGGTCATGAGCCGGACAAGGGGCTGCCACACCACAGCCGGGAAGACCCAATAAACACTCCGTGAAGATTGCCGTGCTATCAATGGCTCCTACGAGATCGTAGAGGGATATATCCTTGGCTGCACGGGCCAGCGCCACTCCCCCTTTCGGACCTCGGTAGGAAATCATCAGTCCGGCCTGGGTAAGCTGCTGCAAGACCTTTGTCAGGAAGTGGAACGAGATCTTGAGTTCCGAGGCAATCTGGCTTATCGACACATATTCTTCGGAATCGTGAGCAGAAACATAGATCGCTGCTTGGATCCCGTAAATGCATGATTTCGATAGCATCATAACCGCTCCCCCAAACAAAAGATTTCGGACTCTTTTGTCCAAATATAATTCAAACGGAGAAGCTGTTCAAGAATGCTTCAAAAAAAAGCTTACGTAAAGCGCGCGTAGCGCACTGGATCAGCCTCGTTCATCATCTCGTAGGCAGCATCAACGATGTGATCGGCCTCTGGCTTCGACCAGTAATTCCCGTCTGTACCATAGGCCGGACGGTGAGCTCGCGCACTGAGGGTAACAGGCGCTGAGTCGAGCCAGCGGAAGCCCCCTTGCACCTCGAGAATCTCGCGAAGCATGTATGCCGTGGTGCCACCCGGCACATCTTCGTCGACAACAAGCAGACGGTTCGTGCGCTTGATCGAGTCAACGATCACACCATTGATGTCGAATGGAAGCAACGTCTGCACATCAATTACCTCCGCATGTACGCCCAGCCGTTCGAGAATCCCTGCAGCTTCCAAGGCAACCCTCACGGTGGCACCGTAGGTGACAATTGTCAGGTCTTGACCATGGCGCACAACTTCCGGGACGCCGAGAGGCACGCTGTATGATCCCATGTTCGATGGAATCGTCTCCTTGAGACGGTATCCATTGAGCACTTCTACAATCAGGCCTGGGTCGTCACCCTTGAGAAGGGTCTGATACATACCTGCCGCCTGAACAAAGTTCCGCGGCACGCACACGTGTACGCCACGCACTAGATTGATGATCCCGGCCATAGGCGAACCAGAGTGCCAAATACCCTCTAGGCGGTGTCCTCGCGTGCGGATGATCACCGGGGCCTTTTGTCCGCCTCTGGTACGCCACTGAACCGTGGCAAGGTCGTCACTCATCAACTGAAGTGCGTAGAGCAGGTAGTCCAGATACTGGATCTCCGCCACAGGACGCAGCCCACGCATGGCCAGTCCAATAGCCTGACCCAGAATGGTGCATTCACGGATGCCGGTATCGCTCACCCGCAGATCACCGTAAATCGCCTGGAGTCCAGTCGTACCCTGGTTAACATCACCAAGCTTGCCGGCATCCTCGCCAAAGATCACCACGCGAGGATCCGTCGAAAGAGCGTGGTCAAACCATGCACGTATCACTTCCGAAGCATTCACCGACGCAGCCGTGGTATCATAGACCGGCGAAATATGATCGATTTTTAGGGGGCTGAACGCACTCTCACTGGTCAGATGCGAAGCATACAGAGGTCGAATTCGAGCATCGTACTCACGCCGCCAGAGTGCAAGGTCAGCCGCGGCACTTGGAGCCCCCTGACGCGCAGCCACAAGCGCGGAATAGGTTGCCGTCATGATGTCGCGGCGGAATGGCTCGCGGATGCGCTGAAGTTCATCGGCCGAAGCACGCACCTGACCTGCAGCTTCAGCGGCCGAACCGCTTTCCAGCTGGTCGGCCGTTGCACGCAGCACTTGAGCACATTCAAGAATATCGGCACGGATCGGAGCGATGTAGGCATCCCAGGCGGCCTGCTTTGATTCCTGCACATGGCGAACGGCATCATCATCGATTGCTCGGAGCTCATCATCAGAGGCGATGCCATGGTCGATGATCCATTGACGCATCCGAGTGATACCGTCCATTTCGACTTCCCACGCAAGGCGCTCGGGCGATTTGTACCGCTCATGAGAACCGCTCGTGGAGTGACCCTGAGGTTGGGTTACGTCGATAACATGGATGATCTGCGGAACATGCTCACGGCGAGCCGTCTCGGTTGCCGTGTGATACACCTGAACAAGTGCTGGATAATCCCAGGCACGCACGACGTGTACGTCGTATCCATCTCGAGTACCTTCGCGGCGCGCAAAGCCCTGCAGGAGCTCTCCGACATTCGACTTCGTGACTTGAAACTCGTTGGGAACGCTGATACCATACCCATCGTCCCAGATCGAAACAACGGCAGGAGACTTCAAGACGCCGATAGCATTGATGCTCTCCCAGAACATTCCCTCGGCACTCGAGGCGTTTCCGATGGTACCAAAGGCCACTTCGTTGCCGTTGCTGCTGAACTCGGTCAGCCCCTTCAGAACATCTACATCGCGGTACAGGCGAGAGGCATAGGCCAGCCCCACCAGGCGGGGCATCTGTGATCCCGTTGGAGACACATCGGCCGAAACGTTCACGGTTGCTGTTTGCGACCTCCATGATCCATCATCATTGAGAAATCGGGTCGCAAAGTGCCCATTCATCGAGCGTCCAGCACTTGCCGGTTCCGCGTCGATGTCCGTATGAGCATAGAGCTGAGCAAAAAACTTCTGCACGTCGCTCTCGCCGATGGCAAACATGAAGGTCTGGTCGCGATAGTATCCACTGCGCCAGTCGCCCGGCTGAGCGGCCCGGGCCATGGCCAGCTGGGCCACTTCCTTGCCATCACCAAAGATGCCGAACTTGGCTTTTCCTGTGAGCACTTCTTTCCGCCCAAGCAGCGATGCCTGACGGCTCACAACCGCAATGCGGTAATCGCGAAGAACATCTTGGGGTGACAAACCGACCGGTAGCGTGACCGTATTGGCCTTCTTAGTCTTCTTCATAGACGGCAAAGTTACGACGTTGCTACGGCTCTGTGAAGAGCGACGGTTGGTGTGGAGAACCTTCAACATGATCACGAACCAAGGTCTCGGCCCTCTCGAGGGTATGCTCAAGGTCACTGTTGACAAGAATCACGTCGAACATCTCCTGGTGTGCCATCTCCATCTCTGCCCGGGACAGTCGCGTGGCGATCTGCTCTGCCGTCTCCGTATGACGCTGTGTTAACCGTTGCTCCAGGGCTTCAAGAGAAGGGGGCGCAACGAAGATCAGCAGGGTGTCGTCCGGGAATGCCTGACGCAGAGACAAGGCCCCCTTGACGTCCACATCAAAGACCAGAAACTCCCCACGGCTTACTGCCTGGCTGACAACGCTTCGAAGGGTCCCGTAATAATTACCGAAGATCTCCTCGTATTCGATAAGATCACCGTTCTCGATCGCCCGACGGAACTCCTCGCGCGGCAGGAAGTAGTAGTCCTTACCATGCAACTCGCCCGGACGTTGCTGACGCGTGGTAGCGCTAACGCTGAACCGCATCTGCGGAAAGGTCGCCAGGAGATGCCGAGCAACGGTGGTTTTGCCCGCTCCGGAAGGGGCACTCAACACGATGAGATGCTTCCTACTCGACATTCTGCACCTGTTCTCGCATGCGTTCGAGTTCTTCCTTCATTCCGACAACGATCACCGCCACCTCGGCATGATTTGACTTCGAACCAATGGTATTGACCTCGCGATTCATCTCCTGAAGAAGAAAATTGAGCTTGCGTCCGGCGTGCTCCGGAGAGTCCATGTACTGGCGCATGTGCTTGATATGGCTACGGAGCCGAACACATTCCTCTGTTACATCAAGTTTTTCCGACAGCAGAACGATCTCCAGTGCAAGTCGCTGTTCGTCAACTCCAGCCTCACCCATGATCTGAGCAACACGCTCGCGCAGACGCACGCGCTCAGCGGCAACACGCTCCGAGGCAGTTGCCTCGATCGACTCCAAACCTCGTTCGATCACGGCAAGTCGCTCGCGAAGGTCGCGGGCAAGCTCAGCCCCTTCCCTGTCGCGCATGGCCGTAAGTGCCTCCAGGGCACGCCTCAGGCTTGCGCTGAGGTCTGCCCAAAGCGTATCGTCGTCTGCTGCTTCCTCAGGGGGCGAAAAAATATCCGGAAGGTTTGCCAAGAGTTCGATGGAGATCGTGCCGGGCAGGTGAAGTTGCTCCTGGATCTGCCGCAGAGCGGTCAGATAGGAGGCAGCGACCTCGACATTCGCCTTTGCCGCGCGACTGTTTGTCTTCTCGTCACGACGGATGGTAACGGTGATCGAGCCCCGTGTTACATGTCCACGCACTACTTCTCGGATGAGCGATTCCTTGTCAGACCATTCGCGGGGAACCTTTGTCGATACCTCTAGATACCGACCGTTGACGCAACGAACCTCAATCGTGCTCGGCACGTCCAGAATCATGGCGTCGGCCCTGCCGAACCCCGTCATACTTCGAATCATTCTTAGCCCTGTTGCTTGGAAGGTGGACGGCAAAGATACGGCAATGCCAGTGCGCCGAAGTGACCGTCGGCCGTATCTTGCCGCTCAGCATGCGAGTAGGTACCAGCACAGCCAGCTCATCACTTCGGGCCGTTGGCGCCCTTCGTCAGCGATGGGATCAACAATTCGATACGGCCGTCGTAACCGGCTCGGGCTTCTCCTTTGAGCCCATTGGCGGAGTGGTTGTTGATTCGATCCCGTATGCCTCAGTTTCCGGTATGCCCACCGGTTCTGTGATCGGCCATGCCCATGAGTTTCGTCAACTTTTAATCAATGGAAAGCACCACCTGCTCTGTGCCGGACGTTTTCACTTATACGAGGGTCTTTGCGCTACTGACTGTCAGGTCCTGGTCGACATTGCTCACGGTCTTAACTGCCGGCAGATTGTTCTGATGAATGCCGTTGGTGCCCTAAGCAGCAGGTATGCTGTTGGTGACGTGGTTATGCCAACGGACCTGCTGGATCTGACCCTCACCAGTGCACACCGCCCAGTGCAGGGCACAGCATCCGGAGCTGTTTGGAATACCTCACGCGACCAACTAGCACAGCGGTGCCGAGAGCATGGCATCAATGTGCGGGGGGGAACCTACGTTCAGGTGCTCGGCCCCAGCTACGAAACTCGTGCAGAGGTACGGATGTTGAGTGCACTCGGTGCAGACATCGTCGGGATGTCCACGGCTATCGAAGCCCGCCGAGCTCACAATCTCGGTCTCAATTGCGTCATCGTCTCATTGGTAACGAATGTCCACTCTCAAACCGCATCCCACACAACCACACATGACGAGGTCATCCTTGCTGCCAAGACCGCAGCACGTCAGCTTAGCCATATCATCGAACTGACGGTTGCATGATTCGCCCTTTGGGTCTACATTGCCGTGGTGATATGCGGAGCATCGTGCGTATAGGCTTGACATATGACATGTTTGATTTTCGTCGTCATCCCCTTTTTAGCATGAATTCAATGACACAAAACCTCGCACTGCTGGCCATCCTGAGCTCTTTTTTGTACGGTTGTGCCGGAATCGGCCAGCAACAGCAAACGAGCAAGCTGACCCCGGAACGAATAAGCGTTACCGTCTACACAGACTCTGCTTCCTCGACGGATTTTGTCATACGACGAGCATCCGGTGACACGCTGCTCGGTTCTTCTCAGCAGGTCTCGTTGCTGCTTGTTCAAGCCGACGAGACAATTGCCAAAATGCCCATGGAGTTCACGTCCATGGGTGCGCCCGGACGTTCCGAAACCGTCACGACAACGATGACCGTTCGAACACAAACCATGGCCCTGCCAAAGTATGACTCTATGGTTGTAGAGGTCGTAAAGAATGGTGTAATTCAGCGGTATGGTGTCGTGCAAAGCAGACTGCAAGTGACCACACGGACGCTAACACTGCAGCCGAACGGACCGGTTGCAGCGGATACCTCTGCACTGCAACTGCTGACCTCCTATTCTCAGGATGGCAAGCAATACACATTCACGGCTACGGCGCATCGTCGTCGTCAGGTGCCCGGCGAGTACTTCCCATCGTCCGAACAGCTGCGTATTCGCATCATCAATGGCAAAGGGGCTGTTGTGTGGTCGTCAAGCGAAGGCCTGGCCTTCCTAACGATGATCTATCCCGTAGAGCCTTCAGGCGTTGGAGAGATGCACGAATACAGCCTCACGTGGAATGGTGTGCAGTCTGATGGAACTCCCCTTCCGGCCGGATTGTACACAGTGGAATATACCCTGCCGGTGAAGCCCCTTGCCTACTCCACATCAGTAACCGGGGAGTTTCCACTCGAATGATGCGGAGAACATCACACGAATTTTACATGCGCCGAGCGCTCGACCTGGCTCGGATCGGTTCGGGGCGCGTGAGTCCCAACCCCATGGTCGGATGCGTGATCGTCCACGATGACGTCACGCTCTCTGAAGGCTGGCATCATGCCTATGGAGATGTTCATGCAGAGATCGACGCGCTTCGCTTTCTTCAAGGTCGTGCCGACGGCGCCACGATGTATGTGAGTCTCGAGCCATGCGCGCACCATGGTAAGCAACCGCCATGCACCGAGGCCATCATCGCAAGTGGCGTAAGCCACGTCGTAGTGGCTATGACGGATCCTAACCCACTAGTATCCGGTCGCGGCATCCAGGCTCTGCGAGCCGCCGGTATCGCGGTTACGACCGACGTGCTTCGCGATGAAGCAGAGCATTTGAATCGTGCCTTTGTGCACTGGACCACAACGGGCCTGCCGCACGTAACGCTGAAGATTGCAACGTCCATCGACGGACGTGTCCGTATGCCGGAGGATCAACCCCGGTACATTACCTCCGTCGAGAGTCGGCTTCGCGTACACCGTATGCGAGCAAGTCGCGACGGCATCATGATCGGGATCGGTACAGCGATGTGGGACAATCCTGAGCTGACCGTTCGACTCTGCTCCGGCCGCAATCCGGTTCGGATCGTCGTCGACCCAAGCTGTCGTCTGCCAACCACGACAACGCTGGTGCAAACGGCCCGCGACGTTCGCACGATCGTCATCTGCCGCGATGAAGCCGATCCACGTGCGCAGCGATCACTTATCGACTGTGGCGTTGAGATCCATAATGTCTCTGCCGATGAAGATCAGGTAGTTGATTCGCGCGATATCCTGCGCGTTTTGGCTCGGCTCAATATTGCTTCGATCCTACTTGAAGGGGGCCCCTACCTTGCTGGTAGAATGCTCCGAGATGACGTGATTGACGAGATCGAGATGCACACAGCACCGATCATCATCGGCAGTGGTCCGGTCTGGTTTGCCGACAATGACCTTTCCCGGTGGAAAGCATGTCACGCACGGCGTGTGGGTTCCGACATCCATGCGCAGTATGTTCGCAAGCGATGAAGCCCTATACAACAATCAGAGCGCTCCTCTTTGTCCTGCCCCTTCTGTTGGCCACCTCACTATTCGGACAGTCGCTTTCCGAACCTATCACCACGGCAGTGGCACGGAATGACTGGAAGCAGGTTGAGACACTTGTTCGGAAGGAATTGAAGACCAATCCTGGAGATGTTCATCGCATGACGTTGTTGGCGCTTTCACTGGCCCAACAGAAGCGACATCCCCAGGCACTCGAGCAGGCGAAAGCAACCATCGCCAAGCATCCTACGAGCTATCCACCGCGCATGATTGCAGCGTCATCCCTAATGCACCTTGGCCGAAACAGCGATGCCATCTTGATGTTCGAATCAGCGCGCAAAATTGCTCCAGACTCTGCGGAGCCGGCAATGGCTCTCGGCATGTTGCTTGCAACCACCGGCCGATGCGATGATGCCATAACGCACTTGGAAGATGCGCTGTTTCGACGTCCCGACAACGGCTCCATCATACATCAGCTCACCAAGTGTTACCTGCAGCTGGGCAGGATCTTCGAAGCCACAGACCTTGCCACGCGTGGGGCTGAACTGGAGCCCAACCTTGCGGTGGCTCAGCTGCTTGCCGGCGAAACACTCATGGCTGCGATGAAGTCCGATCAAGCCATACCATTTCTCGAGCGCGCCATCGCGCTCGGTTCGGCGAACTCTGCGTATCTGCTGCAGACTGCGGCGCTGCAAGACAGGGGGCGAACCCAGGAAGCTCTCGCCGTTGCGACCGAATACGCCAAACGTGCTCCAAACGATGCCATGGCTTGGTACAACCTCGGATTGCTTCAGATCGAATCACAACAGCTGGATTCTTCGGTGAAGTCTCTGAGACGGGCTTTGGCCATCAAGCCCAACTATTCGGAAGCATACTATAACCTGGGCCGCGTGTATGATGTGCTCGGGTTTTCAGAAGATGCCATACAAGCATTCCGTCGATGCGCTACCACGTCAGGCGCATTTGCCGCTGACTCGTATCATGCGCTTGCACTTCTTTACCGCAAACTCGGAAGTTTCGACGAGGCAATGCGTGCTCATGGTCAGGCGATTAGCATCAATGACTCAGCCGATGTGTACCATGCCGAACGTCTTCGTACCTGCGTCGATGCGGAACGTTGCGCCGATGCTGCTCCGTTCATCGATCGCGACGTAACGAGGTTCCCGGAGAATCCCAATGTGCTGTTTCAGGCCGCACGGTGTTATCTGCGAAACAATAAACGTGAACAGGTAGAGCTCATACTTCCCGTACTTGAGCGAATCGACCCTGCCCTTGCCGGCCAGCTGAAAACAGCAATGAGGATGTAACATGAGATTGTCCCTTCGTCTGGTTGCCGCAGTAATCGTGCTGTTTTGCTCCAATGACGTACTTCACGCCTCGACTGCATCGGATACGCTACAACGCCAGCCGCGCGAACGATTCCGCCGAGGTGTCGACACGGCTCTGGCTCTTCTCGGAATGCGTTTAGCGGATCTTTCAATGCCGCCGGATCTTTTGGACCGCGATCCTCATCGGACGCTGTTTCATGATAGTCTGTTTGTCGATCCGTTGAGAGCCACAGACTGGACGGATGAAGTCGCCACGGCGCTGATATCCAGAGAGAATCTCGCTCTGCGTGCGGCGTTCTCCTCTCTCGGCAAGACCGTGTGGCCTGCCAAAGAATATCCTCCGATGATGCCTCAAAAGTATCGGGCCTACGCCGACACGATCCAGCGACAGCTGCGACGGGTAAGTCCAGCAACGAAGAAACTGTTCGATCGCTTTATCGAATCAACCTCCATGGCGGCGTCCATGACCGAGATGCTGCGATTGGTCATTCGTGATCAGCAAAACGCAAAGGATTCTCGTTGGTTTGTTCGCCAGCTTGATTCGATATGGACGCCATCGATGGAAGATGCACGTCTGACGCTCTGGCAAGTTTATGACAATGAGCAACATGGCACAGAGGTCACCAGCGCCATCAGTACGTCCATCGAAACACTGCCGAGCACCGAGCGCGTCTGTAGCATCGGCATGGAGCTATACCTGGACTGCCTCGCACAGATGCAAGCTGTGATGAGTAACAATCCATCCCGGAAGGACTCCGTCAGAAGCGTGGTGATCAATACTCCCGCCGGACGCTTTGCCATTGGCGGCACGGGAAATGACTCCTATTCGGGCGCCTATGCGCTGATCATCGATGTTGGCGGGAACGACACGTATGATCTTGTTGAGTCGGACTCAACCATGACGCAGATCATCATCGACATGGACGGAGATGACATCTATCGCGGTCAGGACCACACCCTCGGTTCGGGACACTTCGGCATTGGCATCCTCATCGACCGAGCTGGCGATGATCAGTACACAGCAAGGGATTTTGCTCTTGGGTCTGGCACCTATGGAATTGGAATCCTCCACGACATGGCTGGTAACGATGTATATCGCAGCCGATCGAACTCGCAAGGGGCAGGCATTGTCGGTATGGGCCTACTGCTTGATGACACAGGTCACGATCTCTACGTCTGTGCCTCGCAGTCGCAAGCCTTTGGTGCAACGCGTGGTGTTGGGATCCTGAGCGACAATGCAGGCAATGATCGGTACATCGCCGTTAGCCCCTTTGCTGATGTTCTGCGCTACGATGACCATCAGGTCTCCTTTGCTCAAGGAGCGGCTCTTGGCTCGCGTCCCATCATGTCTGGCGGTGTAGGCCTGCTTATCGATGCCTCCGGTAACGACCTTTACTCATGTGACATTTACGGTCAGGGTACGGGGTATTGGTTCGGCCTTGGTGCACTGATCGACCGCGCCGGAGACGACCGATACGATGCCTATCAGTATGCCCAGGGCTCGGGCGTTCACTTTGCGGTTGGCCTGCTAAATGATCTTAGCGGCGAGGATGTCTATCGCTCGCATGGAGTGTCGCAGGGATGTGGTCACGACATCGCAACGGGCATTCTTCGAGATCATGCAGGCAACGACACGTATATGTGCGAGAGCCTCTCCCTTGGTGCCGGCAATGCCAATGCGGTGTCGATTCTGTTCGATGAGCGTGGCGACGACAGCTATAGCGCGATGAACGACGGCAACACGGTTGGGTATTCGGACATGCGCCGTGGGTACGGCATGCTGGGTCTGTTCATCGACGCAGCAGGACGTGATCGATACGGCGACACACAACAAAACGACACAACAATGGTCCGCTCAACGTATGGCATTCTGCTGGATGCCGACCTGAACCCTTCGTCAACCACGTCATCAGCATCTACCTCATCGTCTGCGCAATCCTCAGGGCTCAGCTCACGCGTCGACTCCCTCTTCATCCAAGCGTCAGCCTCCCATCTACGGTTTCAAAACAACGTAGCACCTGCACGAAAAGAACTGGGACGCCGCGGTAATGAATCGCTGTCGTTCTTGGAAACCAGAATGTCCACACAGATGCCCCGTGAGCGTCTGACTCTCGAGAACGTCCTGCCGGATCTTTACGCCACTCATAGAGACTCGACAACTGCTCTGCTGGATCGATCACTCAGTTCAGCTGACAACGCAACAATGTCGATGGCCGCAACGGTCATTGGTAAGGTCAAGGCCAAGGAGTTCATCCCGAAGCTCACAGGAATGCTCTCCGACACCTTGTGGAGACGCCGCCGCACCGCCGCTGCCACCATTGGCGAGATCGGTGATTCGGCAAGTGCCCTTGTTTTGAAGGGGGCTTGCAGTGACCAGCATCCGTACGTCCGCCAGCGCGCCGCCTATCATTCGGCGCGCATGCTCAGTCCTGATACTGTGCTGCTACGTCCACTTCTTGACGACACATTGCAGATCGTTCGTATGGCAGCCGTTGAAGGGATTGTGCGTGGAACAAAGCGTCCGATGGCGTCGATCCTGCCACTTATCGACGGACATTCCGATCATCGGTCGTTACCGTCCGTGATGCGACTACTGGCAGCTTCGGATACAACTGCGTCTGACGTTGAGACCTTTACCCGATGGTGGTCACAGCAGGATGCCTCTGGCAAGGGGCTTGTGCGGCGCATCGGTGCAGCGCTGCCCAGCCCCCTGACAAAAGTCATGGAAGGCAAGCAGAATCTGCAGCCGACTGAACCGAAGAAATGATTAGTCACCATCTCACGCTTGAGCACATCGCCCAGGAACTCAATTCGTGGCTCTGCGGTGCAACCTTGGTTCGGGCCTGGTCGCAGCAGAAGTGTGTGGCTACATTGGTGTTCGTCGGCGAGTCCCAGGAGATCCCAGTTGTGATCGATGTCTCGGCGCACGATGCGTCAATCACAACACGAGAGAACGTTCATCGCGCGCTGCGCAACAGCATCGATGTGTTTCCGGAATTGATCGGGCAGACGGTTGGTGCCGTAGTGAAGCTCCAGCACGATCGAGTGATTAGCTTCATCTTCGAACACAACGTGCTTCACGTAGAACTCTTCAGTGGTGGACGCGGCAACATCGTACAGTGCCGCGAGTCGAAGATCATTGATGCCCTTCGCGCTCGAACTGAGCGCATTGGGACAGAGTTTTCGACGTTGTCACGCACGGCACCCGAGCCCCTTGAGCAACGCGACAAGAGTCTGGTCCAAGATCTCTCGACGTGCGTGCTTCGGCTCGGACGTCCGTACGCCGAGGAGGTGTGTCTGCGGGCGGGAGTCGACCCCACACTACTGGTTCGGGATGTCTCGCCCGCACAGCGTGCGAGCATCATCAACCATCTAGATGCGTTTTTGCTGGAGTGCCGCGATCACCCTCAGTTTCTCCTGCTCTCGCAAGGAGAACAGATGCTGATGTCACTCGTACCGCTGCATGGGTGGGAGGTCGCAGAGCGATTCGACTCGGTGATCAATGCGGTTCGCACGACGTCATTTCGTCGGCGTGCTGATCGGTCCCTGCGCGAAGAACGCCAGAGACGACTTCGATCGATTGATGCTCAGCTCAACAAGCTCAGCCGAACGCTGCTAGCCGTCCTTGCCGATGAAGCCGCTACAGGGCGTGCCGGAAAGTATCGCTCCTGGGCCGACACGCTGATGGCTCAGTCGGATGTTTACCGTTCTGGCCTGGAGTATCTCGACCTCATCAACGTTGTCACCGGCGAGCTCGAAACGATCCCGCTTCGAAACGAATCAACGATTCTGGAAAACGCCACAGCGCTCTATGCCAAAGCTCGCGATGCCGAGCAGGCAGCGAAGCGACGCGAGCAGCGAATCCCCGAACTGCGGAATCGAATCGATGAACTCTCTGAAACACGACATCGCATTGAGGCTGCGACCACGCTTGCAGACCTACCTCAACAGCACACCCCTATGGAAAATCAGCAGCAGACCAAAGCGCCAATGTTTCGGGAGTTTCGTCTCGACGACGCGCACACGCTTTACGTTGGGAGAAATGCCGCCAACAATGATGAGCTCACGATGAGGTTTGCCCGCCAGCAGGACTGGTGGATGCACGTTCGCGGAGCCAGCGGCTCACATGCCGTGCTTCGTGGTGTGAGCGGTCCGAAGATCCCAAAGCAAATCCTCGAAGCAGCAGCGGCAATCACGGCGTATTATTCGCAGGCGCGCAATGCCTCGTATGTACCGGTGGTTTACACACAGCGCAAATACGTTCGTAAGCCGAAGGGGGCGAATGTAGGAGCCGTAACGCTCGAGCGCGAGCAGACGGTAATGGTGCGTCCGGGCATTCCCGAAGGAACGATCAGCGAAGAATAACGGCCAGCCGCCGCTGCCCGTCCACATCCACCACGTAGGTGCCGTTGCCGAGCCCCGTGAGGTCGACTCCTTGCTCGAGCGACGTTCCAGAGAATCGCCATTCGCTGAGCACTCTCCCCGACACGTCGCTGACAACCACGTGCGAGATCGCATTCGGCGCGCTGATACGCAGAACGTCCATGGCCGGCTGTGGAGTGATCAACAGCTCTCGTGGTGCAAACTGGTCGTCTACGGTAACGGGCTCTCCGGAGTAGGTAACCATCAGCTGAAGAGGCGTTAGCAGTCCTCTGTCTGCACCGCTGGTGATCGATGCCCCACGGATCTTCAGCTCGCCATTCGAAGGAATGCGAGCAGCCGACCACGGCTCGTTGAGGCTCCAGCCGGATCGTGTCAGGATTCCCCAAGTGCGCCCTGATGGATTCTCCGGCATAAAGCGCGAATCTGCCGATAGCGTTATCTCACTGACCTCTGCAACCGTAACCGGTCCGAACACATTCAGAATTCTCCAGCTGCCCTCAAGGCAATTCTTGTCCTGCGCCGGAGGTGCGACGGCGATGCGGTCAAAGCGTGTCAGTACAACATCGACGGAATCTGCAAAGGGCTGATGGAACACGCAGGTGTCGCCCACCGCACGAAATGCAGCCATTGGCTGGCCCGGAACTAGACGTCGCAGCTCGCTTCTGCCGCCGGCCACCGGTGCGTCCGACCTCACCGGTGAGGCTCCGGCCTCATGACGACCTTCGCGAGCGGCGATCTTGTCATAGATGGTACCGGTACGCGATTCATTGAACTGATAATACGCCATCAATCCGTCCTGCGGTCCCGGCTTCGTAAGGTGCATGTCCGAGCGGATCTCCTTCAGCGAAAGACAGCGGCTATAGAGAGCCACCTCATCGATAAGCCCCTTGAAGTTTCGCGAGCTCCAGTAGTGATACGTCCCGAGTTTGAACACCAACTGTGAAAGGTCGATGGCCGGGAGCGGCGTCGCGTCCTTACTTGGTATCCCATTCACATAGACGGTTGCGCCGGTACTATCGATCGTCAGAGCTACATGGGACCATGCGTCCGGACGCAGCGTCAACCCCGAGGACCACCACCAGCGTCCACCGGACCAGAGGTACCCAAGCTCGTTGTTGTCATTAGCAAACTGCAGACCGATCTCTTGGGAAACATCGGGGTCTGCATCCGTACACAGAATGGCCGAGAAGTTCGGCTGCATGCCGATTGGCTTTACCCAAGCCGTGAAGGTAAACTCGCTTACCTTCTGAGGCATCCTGCCAAGCGTGATATGATCGCCATCGCGCGTAAGATCGGCAGCACTGCCCGGCACGGCATGAAAGCCGTCGCACTCGCTTGGGAGCACGGTCACTGCATTCTTCAACACCGAACGGCTCTGACCGTATTCGTTCGTCACGAGCAGCTCGGCATCGTAGGTGCCGGGCACTGCATAGAAGACATCCACCACCGGCGAGCTGGAAATCGCCGGAACTCCGCCCGGAAACTTCCATTCGCGCCGAAAGGCCGCCGTTTCGAGCGCGGCTGATCGACATCCGAAACGCACTGGCGCGCGGGAGCAGCGCACGGTGTCGGTGCTGCGAGAGATCTGTGCCTCGGGCCTACCCGCCGGTGGAATCGACGCCTGCCAAAGTCCACGATTTGTGGCAGCCCGAAGTAGACCGTTCGGATAATCGATCTCGAGAAAGCTGACGTTTGTGTATGGAAGCCCCTTTCCAAATGGCTCCCATGCACCCATCGAATCACGCCGGTACACGCCGTAGGAAGTCCCGACGTAGAGTTCCCCCGGAACGCCGGCACGGTCAATCATGGTGAACACCGCGAAAGATGGAAGGCCCTGACCAATGGACTTCCATGTCTTTCCACCATCGGTCGATTCGACAACCTTTACCTGGGACTGATTGCCACCGTAGGCAAGGTACACATGGAGCGGATCCTGGGAATCGAATGCCATGTCCACCATGCCTTGCCCCTTCGCAACAGATGAAGGGGGCGTCACATTCGACCATGTGGCTCCGCGATCGTTCGTTAGCCAAAGAGCATCATCACCGAGAACCATGATGCAACCCGGTATGTGAGGATGAATGCGCGCACGATGAACCCAGCGGGAGAACTGCTTCAGCGTTGACCATGAGGAAGCATTATCTCGACTGTTCACAAGCCTCTGCGCTCCGTAATCCGGGGCCACGATGTGGAAGTAATCAACGGGATCGAAGCAGATGTTGTTCAGTGTGATATACCCGAGGTCGATACCAAGCTCTGAGGAACTTGGAGGAGCAAGTTTCGAGCGCGTGCGCAGAGCCCTGACGTTACTCCACGGCTTCGCATAGATCCACTCGGTGGCAATAGGATTAACATTCGCTCCCATCGCATCAGCGCCAGCCCAAGGGTACCAACCGTCGAATGGATGCCCGGACGCATAGACCGTCGTATCACGAACAAATGTTGGCAGGTGATACGCACCGAGCGCCATCACGTGTCCGTCATGCGACTGATCGAAGCCCCACACCTCAGTGGCCGAGATTCCCTTGCTGCGGTCGGAAATGGTCAGTCCCCGGTCGGTGCTGAGCGTAAGACCACCGTCGTGCGTAAGCCACACGGAATCGCCAATGATTGAGCACGACTGAATGTCGTAGTGCATTCCGGGAAAAGTCTTCCAGGTTCGCCCGCCATCGCTGCTTCGATACGGAAAGATACCAGCAGCAACCATAAACTGCGGATCACGGGTGGAGATGGCAAAGCCCATGTCCCATGTTACCTGACCGAGTCCTTGACCGGAAATGTCATAATCAAAAAGGTTAGGATTCGTGTCCTTGTTCGCTGCCTCGGGACCGTCCACGGATCCGCAGCAACGATGCTCAAAGGTAGATCCTTCGTCGGTTGATACATATAGTCCGTACACTCCACCCACATCAGACGAGGTCTTTCCGGCAATCATTACTGCCACGGTCCGTGGCGACGCCGGTGTAACAGCAAGCAGCGCCCGCGCCATGCTTGCATCCGATCGCTGCGCCGGATATCCCTGACCAGTGGAATTGAACTTCACTCCGGAACTGGTCGAGCGAGCGAACTGAATATGTCCACCGATCTGCACAAGACCATAGGCTACGTCCGAGCGCGTCGGGTGCCAGACAAGGTCCCACCATGTTCCGATGAGGTTCGTAGCCGATGTCCATGTGGAACCTGCATCAGTCGAGAGGAACAGTCGATTGATGGTCGAAATAACGATTCGGCGATAGTCATTCGGATCCACGCTACAAAGGTCCACGCTTGAGGCCTGCGTGAGAGCCACATCACCTGCAAGATTCAGTCGTGTAAAGGTGAGCCCCTTATCCATTGACACGTAGAGCCCCGCATTGGTGGCCGCATAGACCACCTGACCGGAAACAGCAAAGCGATTGACCGACTGTATGGGTTCATCTTGGGCAACCGCAGACCATGTTCTGCCGGCATCGGTGCTGCGCCAGATACCGGCAGAGATCGTACCGGCAAGGACAAGACGTCGGTTCGTTGGCCAGACGAGATGACTGCGTACAACACCGATGCCTTGTGAGCCGGTTGCCAGAATAGCACTTGTATCCCAACCAAATGGACCGATACCCTCCCAGCGCGTGTCGTTAGCCTGCGGCGACTCGTGGCGCCGCCTGCGTCGTGAGCGCTCAGCGAAGATCTCTTCAAGCGACGGCTCCAACACATCCACGTTTCCGTTGGCATCGGCCAAAGGGCGCAGCTTTGCGATCCACTGCTGGGCGATCTTCCACTGTCGAGTGCGCCGTCCGCCGCGAAGGGTCGTGTCGGCCTGCATCTCCCGCATCAGGTCGAATACGTTGCGGTGCCCAGCTTCTACGAGTCGGAACCAGACAGATTGCTGATGAACAGAGTCGTCGGCAAGACGCTCTTCATTTATGTCATCGGATTTCGCGAGCAGTGATGATGCACCCACAAGTACCATCACACAAACGCGAATCAGTCGCCCGAAATGCCCCTTACATGGAGACAATGCGGAACTCCACTCGACGGTTGCGCCGACGGGCATCGTCGGTGTTATTCTTTGCAAGGGGCTTTGTAGCTCCATACGCAACGGCCTTCATGCGGGCCGATTCAACGCCTCTACTAACGAGGTAATCTTTTACGGCGTTCACGCGCTGCCGTGAAAGGTCCATGTTAAAGCTTGTGCTTCCTACATTGTCCGTATGTCCACCGAGCTCGATCACCATCGTCGGACGCTGTATGAGGAATGCCGCCAGACGATCCAGCTCTGCGTGAGACTCCGGTCGAAGCTCCGACATGCGGAAGTCGAAGAACACGTTGTTGAGTGTTACCACCTGACCCTTGGTGATCGGTGCCAGGTAGAGATCGCGGGTTATCTCGGTGTATTCTGCCAGCGAGCGCGTATCAAGCTGATCGCTGACAGGGTAAAACCCTTCAAGCTCTGCCCGGAAGCCATATAGGTCGCCCACTGGCAGTACAATGCTGTACGACCCTTTCGTTGGCTCGCTTCGGGCAATACCGGCGGTGATGCCCTTGGTCAGACTCTCATAACTGACGGCGGTAGCAATTGGCTTCTTCGTTGATGCATCGAGAACCCGTCCACTGATGAGTGCAACGGGAAGGGGCTTAAGTCCCTTCGGCAACGGAACACGATACAGATCCGAACTACCATCTGTCGGACTTGCCGCGCTGAAATATGCGTAGTCGGCCTTAGCTGGAATGGTGAAGTAGGCATCCCATCCGGGTGTGTTGATCACCGGACCGATGTTCTTCGGCTCGCTCCAATTTGTCCAGGTATCATCAAGACGCCGCGACATCCAGATATCCATGTCGCCATAGCCCTTGCGGCCATCGGTGGCAAAGAACACCGTTACCCCGTCGGCAGCTATGAACGGAGAAATCTCATTACCCCAGGTGTTCAGCACGGGTCCACAATTGACTGGCTCGCTGAACATACCGTTCGGCTTCCGTCGTGAAACGTAGATATCCTTCTGCCCCCTGCTGTCTTCGCGCTGCACCGTCATCATCAGGATCATCCCGCTTGGATCGAGACACAGCTCGGAGAATTGATCCTGATTATAGTACCGGTCGATCTTGATCTCTTTCGGCACACTCCATCCATTTTCCGTCAACAAGGTAGAAGATATGCCAGCCCCCTTCGGGAGTCCGTTGCTGTAATAGGTATTGCCAACAATGGCCGAATTCCGGTCGGGCGTGATGCTGACGAGAAAGTTCGATGCGTAGTTGTTGAGCGGTGCGCCGATATTCTGTGCCGGACCCCATGTACCGTTGGGCTGCAGGTCCGTGAACCAGATGTCTTCCGTTGATGGATCACCGATGTTGCCGATGTACGGATACCGTCCGAAATACAGCCGCTTGCCATCAGCTGTGATCACTGGCGAGATATCACCACCAGTGCTGTTGACCTGCGGTCCGAGGCTCTCGGGCTTGCCGTCGATCATGCAGTCTTCAGCAACATTGATGGGTCCCTGAGCCTGCCGAACAACGAGATCATCAACTTCGACTACTAGCTGCGGACCGACGATCAGGCCCAGACGTCCACCGTAGATATTCGGTCGGTCGAAGGCAAAGAGCGTCGTGCCGTTGACCATTACGCTCATACCCGACCCACGCTTGCGCACGGTAAGCGTAAACCATGTTTGCATGGGTGGCATGCCCTCGAACGGCGTCCACGGCTGGATGTCATTTCGGCTTCCGTTATCAATCGACATCACCAGGTAGCGTCCGGCGCCTGCAACAACCAAAGCGTTGTAGTTCATTCCACCTTTAGCAGCCCAGAAAACCCCAAAGCCAGAGGTAGTCGATCCACCCAGCTGGCGCATCTTGACTTCGATGTCGAAGTCTTTGGCGTAATCAACAAAGCACGTTGTTGGTGTAAACCACTCCCCGAAGGCCGAGCGCTGGTCAACACGATATGCCCCGTTAGCTATCCCGGCACTGCGTCCGAGTGAGCCCCCTACCTGCCACTCCCCTTTGTTATCATCGAACGTGTCGTGATACGCCTCGGGAAGGGGCTGAGCAATCATTTTACCCCATGCCACGAGGAGAATGCCAACAGTCCAAACTGCACGAATGGTGGTGAGTACGCGCGTCATGGGGTGATCAGTCTTCCAGGTAGGTGTAGCCGTAAAGACCCGAGCGGTAGATGGCAAGGAACTCCTTACCCTCCTGTACACTGATTTTCTTCTCCTTGACCGATGCGCTCACCCAAGCTTCCATTGTGCGCACAAGCTTCTTTGCATCGAACTGCACGTAGTCCAGCACATCGGCAACGGTTTCGCCGTCGATCACCTGGGCGATCTCGTATCCGTTTCCACTAACGGCAACGTGCACGGCGTTTGTATCACCGAAGAGATTATGTAGGTCACCAAGAATCTCCTGGTAAGCACCCACAAGGAATACAGCGAGGTAATATTCCTCCCCCGCCTTAAGTGTATGGACCGGAAGAAGCGACGTGTAATCACGAACGCCGATGAAGTGATCGACCTTACCATCCGAATCACAGGTAATATCCTGTAGGGTTGCCATCCGCGTCGGACGTTCGTTCAGACGGTGGATCGGCATGATCGGAAAGAGTTGGTCGATGGCCCATGAGTCTGGCAGCGACTGAAAGAGTGAAAAGTTGCAGAAATATTTATCGGCCAGCATCTTCGGCAGCTGGCGAAGTTCTTCCGGCACAGTCTTGAGGTCACCGACCATCTCGGATATCTTCTGAGCAATGGTCCAGTAGAGACGCTCCACCTGAGCACGCGTGCGCAGATCGATCAGGCCCAACGAGAAACGGTCGAGTGTTTCCTCCCGGAGCTGCTGGGCATCGTGCCATGCTTCGAGCATGGTGCGACTATTGAGGGATGTCATGATCTCGTGCAGTTCGCTCACGAGTTCGTGATCCTTCGTATTTGTCTTGTCACGGGAATTCCAGGTCGGAATACTTGCCGTTTCGAGCACGTTGAAGACCAGTACCGAGTGATGCGCCGTCAGAGCCCTACCCGACTCTGTGATGATATGCGGATGTGGGAGCGAGTTCTTCGTGGAGGCCTCAGCGATGGAGCTGATCGCATCATTCGCGTACTCCTGAATGGAGTAGTTGATACTTGAAGCAACACTACTGCGGGTTCCATCGTAATCAACGCCAAGTCCACCGCCAACATCCACGAATTGGATCTGACAGCCCATGGCCATCAGTTGCACATAGAACTGCGCTACCTCACTCAGTCCCTGCTTGATCTTTCGAATGTTGGTTATCTGCGAACCCAGATGGAAGTGGATCAGCTTGATGCAGTCCAACATATCGTTGGCACGAGCATACTCTACCGCTTCGAGAAGTTCCGAGGCATTCAGTCCGAACTTCGACTGGTCGCCCCCTGACTCTTCCCACTTGCCACTTCCACTGGAGGCGAGCTTGATACGGATACCAACGTTTGGCCGCACGCCTACTCGTTTGGCAACATCGTTGATCAAACGCAGCTCGTTGAGCTTTTCCACCACAAGAAATATGCGCTTGCCCATCTTCTGAGCCAGCAGGCCTAGCTCGATGAACTCCTCATCTTTATAGCCATTGCAGATGATAAGCGCTTCGCTGTTGTCCATGATCGCCAGAACAGCATGGAGCTCTGGTTTAGAGCCAGCTTCGAGACCGATGTTGAAACGTTTACCGTGACGGACCAGTTCTTCGACAACCGGGCGCTGCTGGTTCACCTTGATCGGATAAACGCTGTAGTACGTACCAGTGTAGTCGTACTCCTTCGCTGCCTTAGAAAAGCAGTCGGAGATCTTCTCGATACGATCATCGAGAATATCCGGAAAGCGAAGCAGTACCGGTGCACTGACGTCGCGAAGGATCAGCTCATCAATGAGCTCCTTTAGGTCGATCTGCGGACCCTTATTCTTCCGCGGGGCAGCAACAACGTGTCCTTTGGAGTTGATACCAAAATAGCCGATGCCCCATCCGGGGACATTGTAGGTTTCGAGGGAGTCTTCAACGCGCCATTTGCGCATAGGGCTTTTGGTGTCTGGTCAGTGGGAAAAGTGAGCGCAAAAGTACGCACAAGTATATTTGTGCCCATGTCTTTGCCAACCGACAACGAATCCCTGAAACAGCAGTTTGCCGACTTCCTGAAGCGGAAGAAGTACCGCGGTACCCAGGAGCGCTTCAATGTGATCGATCGCATTGCCGAGCTCGACCGGCATTTCAACGCCGACGAGCTCTATCTGTACATGAATGGAAGGGGCGATCGGATCTCCCGCGCAACCATCTATTCAACGCTTGACCTCCTTACCACGTGCGGCATCTTAATGAAGCATCGCTTCCAGGGAGGGAGCGCACATTTTGAGCTTGCCAGCCGAATGCCGGACCACGACCACCTGATTTGCATGGAATGTGGCCATATTGAGGAGTTCCGCGAGGAAAAGATCGACGTTCTTCGCGATGGTGTGTGTACTCGACTGGGTTTTCGGCCGATGGCACACTCACTACAAATTTTCGCCACATGTCACGATCCGCTAGTCTGCCCGCACAATAGGCAGGACTAACGAAAAGCGTACCATGAAAAACCTTGTTATCGTCGAATCGCCGTCAAAGGCAAAAACCATCCAGAAGTATCTCGGGGCCGACTTCGAGGTAACCTCCTGCATGGGTCACATCCGTGATCTTCCGGGCAACGACAAAGCGATCGACGTCGAAAACAATTTCACTCCCGTTTACGAGATCAGCGAAGACAAAAAGAAGCTGGTACAGGAGCTCAAGAAGCGTGCACGCCAGGCCGAAACTGTATGGCTTGCTTCTGACGAAGACCGCGAGGGCGAAGCCATCGCGTGGCACCTGTTTGAAGCTCTCGATCTTGAGGCCTCACGAACCAAGCGAATCGTCTTTCACGAGATCACCAAGCCGGCTATCCTCAAAGCAGTGGCCAACCCGCGAAGCATCGACACCAACCTTGTTGATGCGCAGCAGGCTCGGAGGGTGCTGGACCGACTAGTTGGCTACGGCCTATCGCCGGTGCTGTGGCGCAAAGTTCAGCGAAACCTTTCTGCCGGACGTGTGCAGTCCGTTTCCGTTCGCTTGGTGGTTGAGCGCGAGCGGGAGATCCAGGCCTTTACGTCCAAGAGTCAGTTTCGCATCGTTGCTGAGTTCGACGAGAATGGCAAGACGTTCAAGGCGGAATTGCCGAAACGATTTGACCGCGAGGAGCAGGCACAGGAGTTTCTTACCTCGTGCATTGGCGCTACGTTCACCGTCAGCAACCTCGAGATCAAGCCGGCCAAGCGGTCGCCATCAGCCCCTTTCACTACGTCGACCCTGCAGCAGGAGGCCAGTCGTAAGCTTGGATTCTCGCTCACCAACACAATGCGACTTGCGCAGAGTCTCTACGAGGCTGGCCACATCACCTATATGCGAACTGACTCGGTTAATCTTTCCGAGCTTGCCATTGAAGGGGCTCGCCAGGAAATCGTCTCAGTTTTTGGTCAGCAGTACAGCCGTCCCCACAACTATGTTACAAAGGTTGCCTCTGCTCAGGAGGCCCACGAGGCCATCCGGCCGACGGACTTTTCGCAGCGTTCGGCCGGAAATTCGGATGGTGAGCGGAAGCTTTATGACCTTATCTACAAGCGGACACTTGCCTCGCAGATGGCCGAAGCTCAGATTGAACGGACCATTGCCAGCATCACCATCTCAACGCGTCCCGACGTGCTTGTTGCAACAGGCGAAGTGATCCGCTTTGATGGCTTCTTGAAACTCTACCTTGAATCGACCGACGAGGATGCATCCGAGGATGATTCCGGAAAGATGCTTCCGCCGCTGACGATTGGCGCGCATCCGGATCTGCTTCGCATGACGGCCCGTGAAAAATTCGACCGACCGCCGTCGCGCTACACGGAAGCCTCGCTCGTGAAGAAGCTCGAAGAACTTGGCATCGGCAGACCGTCCACGTACGCTCCGACAATCGCAACGATCCAGGCTCGCAACTACGTGGTCAAGGAAGACCGTGAGGGACGTCAGCGCGAGGTGCGCGAGTTCAAGCTTGAACGCGGCACGGTAACACGTGTCGTAGAACGTGAGAACACCGGCGCAGAGCGCTCAAAACTCTTCCCGACCGACATCGGCATGATCGTCACTGACTTTCTCACGAAGCACTTCGACAAGATCATGGACTACAACTTCACGGCCACCGTGGAGAAGCAGTTCGACGAGATCGCCCAAGGAAGCGTTCGCTGGACAGAAATGATCAGGTCCTTTTACGGGCCATTCAAGCTGGATGTTGACCGCACCAGCGAGACCGCAGAGCGCCAAAGTGGAGAGCGGCTCATTGGAGTGGATCCGGCATCGGGACGCAACGTATATGTGCGCCTGGCCCGCTACGGACCGATCGCTCAGATCGGTGATGCCGATGATGAGAACAAACGTCAGAAGGGGCTTCCGGGCAACCTCACCATGGAGAGCATCACGCTGGAGCAGGCGCTTGAGCTCTTCAAGTTCCCCCGCGTCATCGGAGCATTCGAAGATCATCCGATGGAGGTCAAGCTTGGGCGGTTCGGCCCGTACATCGAACACAACGGAGCGTTCTACTCGCTGGCCAAAGACGATGATCCCTACACTGTGGCCGGAACTCGGGGCATTGAGGTCATCCTTGCGCGACGTCAGAAGATCGCCGAGAACACCATCAAGGTATTCGCGGAAGATCCAACGGTGAAGGTTCTCAAGGGGCGTTGGGGTCCGTACGTGGTGGTCGGCAAGCAAAACGTCCGCCTACCCAAAGGAACCGATGCAGCGGCCCTGACACTTGACGAGTGTCTGCAGCTTGCCCAACAACAGGCGCCGGCCCCGAAGGCAACGAAGAGCTCGGCAGCGAAGAAATCGGCCGCCGGAGTTGGTGCAGAAAAGAAAACGGCCGCCAAGAAGACGGCCGTGAAGAAGACGGCAAAGAAGACTGCAGCCAAGCGCACCACGAAGTGATCGTGATGTGCTCGGCTCGGGCGCAATCACTTGACGAAAAGCATTTCCCGGTAGGATGGAAGCGGCCAGTGATCGTATGCCGCCAGGCGCTCAAGGGAGTCGGCGGCTTTGCGTACGCGCTGCATAGCCGGCAGTACACTGGCCAGCATGTGATGTGCCTTTGAGTGGACCGTGTCTCCTCCAAGCTCATTGTTCTGAGCACGCAGCGCCTCGATCGCCAGCGCAAGTTCATTCGTTACCTCGGCCAACTGCGCGGTGGCCCTGTCGATGGCCGGCAGTGAAACACCAATGGCGGTCATCTCCCGCAGAGAGCGCATGGCACTCGGAAGGATCTGGGTCTGTGCAATCCACTCCGTTGTCTCACCTTCGATGTTCACGGTCTTGAAGTACTGTTCAAACATCACTTCCTGACGTGCCTCCAGCTCCCGTGCAGAAAGGACGTTGTTGCTGGAGAACAGATCGGTATTCTTTGAGCTGACCAACGTCTCGATGGCGTCGATGGCCGTGCGCAAAGCCAGAAGCCCCCTCTCAGCTGCTTCTCGGTGCCACTCGGCTGAGTAGCCATCGCCGTTGAACAGAATGCGCTTGTGAGCGGCATATACTTCCTTGACGACGTCTGCGAGTGCCGTTTCTAGTGCCTGACCCTTCTTGAGACGCTTCTCGACCCGGTGCGAGAGGTCGTTGATGGCATCTGTGGCAATGACGTTCAACACCGTGATCGGAAATGACACGGACTGAGAAGACCCCACCGCACGGAACTCGAACTTGTTTCCCGTGAAGGCAAATGGCGACGTCCTGTTGCGGTCACCAGTATGCTGTGGCAATGCCGGCAGTACTTGCGTCCCAAGGCCGAGGAAGCCGGCCTTCTTCGACGAGCCACCCCTGCCAGAAAGGATGCGGTCAAAGATATCCGTGAGTTGTTCTCCGAGGAACATGGACATGATGGCAGGGGGCGCCTCGTTGGCCCCGAGACGATGATCGTTTGAAGCCGAGGCAACACACGTGCGAAGCAGATCCTGATGATCATCAACCGCCTTGACCATCGCAGCACAGAAGAACAGAAACTGCATGTTGTCCTGCGGCGTGTCGCCCGGTTCGAGAAGGTTGTTCCCCGTGTCGGTGGACATCGACCAGTTGACATGCTTGCCCGAACCATTTACACCGGCAAAGGGCTTCTCGTGAAGCAGGCACACCATCCCATACTTACGTGCGGTATTCTTGAAGACCTGCATCAACAGTTGCTGATGGTCGGCGGCAATGTTCGCCTGCTCAAAGATCGGTGCGATCTCAAACTGTCCGGGTGCCACTTCGTTGTGTCGTGTCTTGACGGGAATCCCCAGTGCATAAAGCTGGTGCTCAGCGTCAGTCATGAACGTCAGCACGCGGTCAGGAATCGATCCGAAATAGTGATCCTCCAGTTCCTGACCCTTTGGTGGCTGCGCACCAAAGAGCGTGCGTCCGGACATCACAAGATCCGGACGTCGGAAGTAGAACTCTTCATCGATCAGGAAATACTCCTGCTCTACACCCACGGTTGCCACCACACGCTGTGATTCCTGATCACCAAACAATCGTAGCGCACGAAGCGCAGCCGTGTTGACGCACTCCATCGAGCGCATGAGCGGGGTCTTGTTATCGAGTGCCTCACCGGTCCATGAAGCAAATGCCGTAGGAATACACAGCGTAGCACCATTGGAGTGACGCATGATGAATGCCGGCGAGGTAGGGTCCCACGCCGTATAGCCGCGTGCCTCGAACGTTGCACGGAGTCCTCCGCTCGGAAGCGATGATGCATCGGGTTCGCCTTGTATAAGCTCCTTGCCGGAAAACTGCGATATCGCCGATCCATCACTCGTTGGCGTCACGAAAGAATCATGCTTCTCCGCAGTAAGACCAGTCAGCGGCTGAAACCAGTGCGTGTAATGCGTCGCCCCCTTCTCCATTGCCCATGTCTTCATGGCTAGAGCAACCGTGTCGGCGATCGCCGGATCAAGTGTTGCCCCGCGTTCGGTGGTTGCAAGAAGCGATTTCCAAACGGGTTTGCTCAGGCGCTGGCGAAGTTCCTCCATCGTGAGCACATCGCTTGCGAAGACTTCATTGACAACATCCGATGGAGACGGAACGGTAACTCCATCGAGACGCCAGTTTCGGGCAACGGTTGAAACATCTACATTGTTCGCCATGGGGCTCCTCCTGGTTAATACTGCAGGTTTATGTAATCGTGATTGTTGGCGTTTCCTTGTGCGTGCTCAGCACCACATTGGTGAGCGTGCGAGAAACACCTCTCCACTGCTGAATCGATGAAAGCAGTTGCTCAAGTGCCGCTGTGTTCACTACGCGGACCTTAAGCAGATGAGATGCCGTGCCGGTAACCGCGTGGCATTCCTGGATCTCTTTCCGTGCCCGACACTGACGACGAAATAGATCATAACTCGTACTCGAGTCGAGATCGACGAAGATGAAGGCCGTTACATCGAATCCGAAGTCGGCCGGACGCAACAAGGTCGTATACTCGCGAATGGTTCCGTCGGCCTCAAGTCGGCGCACCCTGTCGCTGACGGTTGGGACAGACGATCCGACCTGTTCGGCGATCTCACTCAAACTCAGGCGAGCATTCTCCTGAAGGAGTGAGCAGATGTGTCGGTCAAGGTCTTTCACTCACATTTCCCAACGATTGTTAAGTAATTCGCCGTCAAACTTAACGTTCGTAAAGTTTCTAGAGGCATTGCAGGCCCTATGTTGAAAACTATTCTGGTTTGGACAATGCGTTCGGCGGTTGCATTTCTGCTTGGATCGGTCGTAGTTGTTGGTCTGTTACGGTTCATCCCGCCAGCGGCCACGCCGCTGATGGTCTGGCGGTTCGTGAAAGCCCCCTTCACGGGTAACTCTATGCTTATCCGGCATCGCTGGGTGAGTTATGACAACATCTCTGCCTGGGTACCTCGTGGAGTAGTCGGTGGCGAAGACGGTGGTTTCATGCGTCACAAGGGGATTGACTGGAACGCCGTCGAGCGTGCCAAGAGGGTCAATGCAGCTCGCATAAAACGTGGACGTCCGCCTCTCGGCGCAAGCACCATCACCATGCAAACCTGTAAGAACGTCTTCCTGGTGCCTTGGAGATCAATGATCCGGAAGGCCTTTGAGGTGTACTTTGTGTACCTCACCGAGGCGCTCTGGGGCAAACGTCGCATACTCGAGGTATACTTGAACATGATCGAATGGGGCGACGGCGTGTACGGAGTTGAGCAAGGGGCGCGCACAGCCTTCGGGGTTTCGGCCAAGGACCTTACAAGAGATCAGGCAGCGCGACTGGCCGCAATTGTTCCCAATCCTCGCATTTTCAGCGCGTCCAATCCCAGCGCGTACACGCTTCGCAGAGCATCATGGATTCGCGGACGCATGGGGACTGCCATCCCGAAGTAGATCCAAGCACGCCTGCATATCGGACGGAAGCGGACTCTCAAACGTGAGACGCTCTTTGGTGTGGGGATGGGTAAAGCCGAGTATTCGGGCATGCAGCGCCTGACGATGGATGTTCGTCAGCAGCTGTGCGGCGGGTTTCCGGTAAACGGTGTGCAATCCGGCAACCGCTGATTCGCGTCCGCCATAGTCGCCATCTCCAATCAGTGGATGCTTATCGTGACTCAGATGAACGCGGATCTGGTGCGTTCTTCCTGTGCGAAGCTTACAGGCGATAAGCGACGCGAAGTTGTATCGCTCAAGCACCGTCACCTCCGTGGCGGCATACTTACCACCCGTTCGAACAACGGCCCGAAGCGTCCTGTCTCGTGGCGATCGGCCAATCTCGCTTTCGATCAGTCGATAGTCATCAGCAATAACGCCCCATGCCAGAGCAACGTACTGCCGCGACACGGTCCGCTCGGCGAACTGCGTCGCCAGATGCATCGTTGCAGGGTAGGTCTTACCAATCACCATAACGCCTGTGGTGTCGCGGTCCAACCGATGAACGATTCCCGGTCGAAGTCCGGGAACCTCGTCGGCTCCGAGCTCTGCAGAGCCCCATGCCTGATCATCATCCGTCCCCTGCTCCGAGGATTCAGATCGAGAGTCATCATCGTCGCCATCGCCCCACGACTCGCGGGCCTTCAGCACGTTGATCGGGTCTCTCTGGCCAAGGTGCCATAAAACAGCATTCACGAGCGTACCGTCACGATTACCCAAGCCGGGATGAACGAGGATCCCCGGTGCTTTATCGATAACAAGCAGGTGCTCATCCTCATACATTACCGTCAAAGGAATGTTCTGCGGGATCAGCTGTAACGGCGGTGGCCTCATTACGGTTACACGTATCTGATCATTCGGCCGAATGCGGTAATTCGCCTTCGATGGCCTGCCATTTACCGTTACCGCTTCAGCGTCGATAGCCTTCTGCACGCGTGTTCGCGTTGCGTGGACGATGGAATGCGTCAAGAACGCGTCTAGGCGCTCAGGTCGCTGACCTGGCGCAATTGTGAACTCATAAACATGCTCGTTCCATTCCACGGCGGACCGCTGTTGGGAAGAGTTTCCGGTGCTATTCTGCACGCTCATCCTGAACTCGGAAAAGCGTCAAGTCCGCATTGCCAAACAGCGAAGCAAGGAGCAGAACCACAACGCCAACACTCACGCAGGAGTCGGCTACGTTAAACACGGGCCAATGCGTATAGAGCTCGCCAAACATGGTTACATCAGGAATGTCTACTTGGAGGAAATCCACCACCTTGCCGTAGAACAATGGGTCCGTACCATAAAGCACACCGTAGAACATTCGATCGATCAGATTACCCACAGCCCCAGCAAGGACAAGCACGAGCGCATTCCGCACTATGCGAGAGCCAGGGGGCGTTGTAAGGATCATTCGCACAATCAGCACAACGATGCCAATTGTCAGCAACGTCAGGATGATCTTGGCATCACCCCAGCTAACACCAAAAGCCATTCCTGGATTTTCCACAAAAGTCAATCGCAGCGTCTCGCCGATCAGGGGGCGACTCTCACCAAGGACCATCCCCTGGTGGTGAAACCCCATCACATCAAAGCCCTTCACCAGCGCCTTTGTGATCTGATCAACCACCACGAGTACGCCCGCGACCAAGAATGGTCGGATGCCTGTGTGCATCTTCAGTTGCCTACCGATCAGTTCGAACTCTTAGCGAGAATACGGTCGACCCCATCATCGGGACACTTTTTCCGGATCTTGTAGGAAGCCGACTGTGTTGTAATCGGCACCGCCATCAGGCGTTCACGTGCGATGAGAATGCCGCACATGTGGCAGATTCCATACGTCTTATCATCGATCCGAACGATTGCCTCATCCAGCTTGCGGATGTAGTCCTGCACGCGCTGAATCTGGCCGTAGGTCTTTTCCTTCTCAACTGCCTCGGATCCCTGCTCTGCCATGTGCATGGAGTAGATCGACGAGTCCTCGTTTGCCTCACTGTTGGTGAGGTCCTCAAGACGCTCCCGTAGCATACGAAGCTCCTCAAGGGCATCAACTTTTGCGCGCTCGATGTTCGCACGGAAGGACTTGAGATCGGCATCACTGTATCGCAGGCCTTTCGGCGGCGGAATTGGCATAAGCTTTGTTGATTTTACCGGGGCTTCAGATAAAACAGAGCCCGCATCAGTGGCCTTTGAGACCGCCGATACGGGCGTCATTTTCACAGTCGTTGTCTTCGTTTGCGGCTTCGGGTTCGTCATCTTCCCGCTTGCTGCTGCTGTAACCGGACTCTTCTTGGCTGTTGCCGAACTATTCTTCGACGCGGACGACACGGAACGTGCCGATCCTTTCGGAGCCGCAATGACGTTAGACGCTTTCGACTGCTTCGCCGAGTTGGGACTAACCCTTACTTGGCTTTTTTTTTTGCCGCAGGCTTTGCAGCCTTCTTTGCAGCTGGCTTAGCTGCTGGCTTTGCTGCCTTCTTGGCTGCTGGCTTAGCTGCCTTCTTGGCTGCTGGCTTAGCGGCCTTCTTGGCTGCTGGCTTGGCTGCCTTCTTGGCTGCTGGCTTAGCGGCTGGCTTAGCTGCCGGCTTGGCTGCCTTCTTGGCTGCTGGCTTAGCGGCCTTCTTGGCTGCCGGTTTCTTGGCGGCTTTCTTTGCTGCTGCCATGAGTGTACCTCAAAAAAAGTGAAACATGAAAACGCGTGCGCCACCTTGACGCACCATCATCAAACACGCTTAACGCGCACGTTGACGTGACGCCCGTTTATCTCGAGTTCAGTCCCTTCGAACTGTCCCCCCCGCTCGAGCGCTTCCGCCAGCGTTTCCATTCCAATGTAGGATCGCATTGATTCAATGGCAGCAGACGTTTCGTCATCGGTCGAGTATTCGACACTGATACGATCCGTTACGTTATACCCCGAATCCTTGCGAAGCTTTTGAAGGCGACTGACGAACTCCCGTGCTAAACCTTCACGCACGAGTGATTCATCAAGTTCGGTATCGAGTGCAACAGTTGTACCGGCATCGGTTGCCACCAACCATCCTTCGATATCCTCGCTAATGATCTCAACATCTTCAAAGTCAATCTGAACCGTCTTTTCGCCAATAGTCAGCATAAGGACCGATGACTGTTCGAGTCGTCTCACGTCATCATGCGTCATTGACTTGATCGAGTTTGCCACAGCCTGTGTGTCCGTTCCATACTTCTTGCCAATGACCTTGAAGTTCGGCCGGGCACTGCGTCGGACAATGTTTGTGTCATCCGATACATACTCAATGTCTTTGACATTGATTTCTTCGGTGATAATGTCTTCAACGGATTGTATCTGTCTGCGCATTTGCGGACTGTCAACAGGAAGAAGAATTCTCCGAAGTGGCTGGCGTGTTTTGATCTTCGCCTTCTCTCTCAAAGAACGAGCAAGTGAAACAATTCGTTGCGCTTGCTTCATGCGATGCTCCAGTTCGTTATCAATCACTGACTCATCACATGATTGCAATATACTACAATGAATACTGAATTGTTCATCGTGCATACGCAAGCGTAAAAAGATCGACTCAGACAGAAACGGTGCAACCGGAGCCATCATCTCGGCTATGCGAAGGAGCACTTCGTGCAGTGTCTGGTAAGCTGCACGCTTGTCGTCATCGTACTCTCCTTTCCAGAACCTACGACGGTTACGCCGGACGTACCAGTTGGATACTTCTTCGATGGTAAACTCCTGTATCACACGGCACGCTCTCGTCAGGTCGTAATCGTCCATCGCTGACTGATACGATTTCATGAGAGTATTCAATCGAGAGATGATCCAGCGGTCGATCTCCGGACGGTGCGACACGGGGATCAGAGCGTCAGATGACGAATACCCGTCAACATTGGCGTAAAGCGCAAAGAACTCATAGGTGTTGGTCAGCGAACGGAAGAAGTCAGCGATAACCGTCTTCGCTATGTCTTCTTCATTCCACAGCTTCGGCTTATGCACCGGCGAGGACGCCATCAGGAACCAGCGAATCGCATCACTTCCGAATCGTGACATCACTTCAAAAGGATCGACGGTGTTGCCACGCGACTTTGACATCTTCTGTCCGCGCTTATCCAGGACGAGGTCGTTCACGACAACGTTTCGGTAGGCCGGGGCACCGAACAATGCCGTAGAAATGTTGTGGAGCGTGTAGAACCATCCTCGTGTCTGGTCGATTCCCTCAGCGATGAAATCAGCCGGAAACGACGATTCAAAGATCTCCTTGTTCTCGAACGGATAGTGGAATTGCGCAAAGGGCATACTACCAGAATCGAACCACACGTCAACAACTTCTCGTGTTCTTCGATAGGTTACGCCATCGCGATCAAAAACCACGCGGTCAACAAATGGACGGTGCAGATCGATCTCCATGCCGCACTCGCTCACGGGAACCTTGGACCCGTCTTCCCGCTCATATAATCCAGTGCGGAGCTCATCGATTGATCCAACGGCAAACATGCTTGATCCATCTTCGCTCACCCAGATCGGGAGGGGGCTTCCCCAGTATCGGTCACGAGAGATAGACCACTCTTTGACCTCTTCAAGCCAATTTCCAAATCTGCCTTCACCGATCTCCTCAGGATGCCAGTGAACGGTTTTGTTGAGCTCAACCAGACGCTCACGATACTTCGGTGACCGAATGAACCACGAGTCACGGGCGTAGTAAATGACGGGATTATCTGTCCGCCAGCAGTGCGGATAGCTGTGGAGATAGTCAAACGATGCCTTGTAGATCTTGCCGGAGATCTTCAGCGCTTTCACGATATCTCGATCAGCCCCCTCTTCAGTGTGATCAGAGTACGTAAAACTTTTTACCGCGCGTCCGGCATAGTCGCGGATCTCCTCCGTGAAGTGTCCATTTGGCGATACCGGTTGAGGCACAGGTAGATTGAAGAGCTTCGACATTTCGAAGTCATCCTGACCAAATGCCGGCGCAAGGTGAACGATACCGGAGCCGTCCTCAGTCGAAACAAATTCGCCCGGCAGAATCGTCAACGCATGCGGATACTCGTTACTATCAATGCGGACATCCGTAAAGATCTGTTCGTAGTGCGAACCCACAAGATCGGTTCCACGGTACGAAGCAATGATCTCAACCTCACCGTCGAGAATAGGCAGACGAGATTCAGCAAGGATGACGTCTTCGACGATCTGCTGCTCTCCAACTGTGCGTGTATTGCGCACTCGAACATAGATAATCTCCGGTCCTACGGCCAGAGCTACGTTGGCAAAGAGAGTCCACGGTGTGGTTGTCCACACCAGAACACTGGCCCCTTCCAACCCCGCAACACGCGATGAGGTAAGCCGGAGCTTGAGGTACACGTTCGGATCGCGCACGTCCTTGTAATTCTGGGACAGCTCATGCGATGAAAGGGGCGTTCCAAGCGTAGGAGATTGCGGTACAACCTTGTAGCCGCGATAAATCAGCCCCTTATCAAAGAACTGCTTGAGGGCCCACCAGACAGATTCGATGTAGTCGTTGGTGCAGGTGATGTAGGCGCTATCGAGATCAAGCCAGTGCCCCATACGGCGCGTCAAGGTACGCCAGCCGCTATCCATCGTGATGTTGCGATAGACGATGTCGCGACACGCCTTGTTGAAGACATCAACCCCAAGCACTTCGATCTGCGCCTTGTCTGTGATGCCCAGTTCCTTTTCGGCGCTGAGTTCTACAGGAAGGCCGTGCGTATCCCATCCGGCTTGACGTCGGACAGAAAAGCCACGCATGTTCTTGTATCGACAGATCGAATCCTTGATGGTTCGGGCAAGAATGTGATGAATGCCCGGTTTGCCATTTACTGTTGGCGGACCTTCATAAAACGTGAAGGCCGGAGCTGACTGGCGAAGCTGCTGCGAACGCGCAAAAACATCGTTGGCTTCCCAGTACTCGAGAATTGACTCTTCTTGTTTCGGGTAGGAAAAATCGTCAGGAAGAGGTTGAAACATGTGATATGACTGCCCCAGATGGTCGAATTCACAAAGTTACGAACGTGATCTTGAAGGTCGTGCCCGCACCTTCGCTTGACACCACGTCGATGGTTGCACGGTGCTCATCAAGGATCCATTTCACGATCGCAAGTCCGAGTCCCGTTCCTTGTATGTCCTGTGAGCGAGCTTTATCAACACGATAGAATCGATCGTAGATGTGCGGCAGGTCCTCTTCGGCAATGCCAATACCTGTATCACTGACCAACAGTCGTGCCGAGCCATCGATAGCCAGGAGCTCAACACGCACCGAGCCCCCTTCCGGCGTATACTTTACAGCGTTCTCGATGATATTCAGAAG